>NC_017790.1:1970000-2322500 GCF_000252445.1 Deinococcus gobiensis I-0
GCGGGTGCTGTGTAGAGGCAAAGAAGGGCCACCGGACCACTCCGACCACCCAGCTCCCCCAAAGGCCGTCGTGCGCGCAGCGCGCGGGCCATTCCAACGCTATGCAGCTGGCCCCGAGCTGAGCCGTCACGCCGTAAAGCAGAGCCGCCCCGCCGACTTCCGGGACGACTCTTTGCCGAGCGCAGCGAAAAGCTCCCCCTCCTCTGGGGGGGGGCTGGGGGGAGGAAAAGCGGAGCCAGACCACCTCCAGCCCGAGAAACCTTCCTGTTCTCCCCGTCCCACATGCTATTTTTCCGTTATGCGCGTACTTCACACCGCCGATTTCCACGCCGGGCGGCTGCTGCGCGGCTTCGACCGCACCCCCGAGATCCACGACGCCCTGACCGAGATCGCCGGGCTGGCCCGCACCGAACGCGCCGACGCCGTGCTCGTGTCGGGCGACCTGTTCGACACGGGCAACCCGTCGGCCGGGGCCGAACACGCGGTCTTCGACTTTTTCCTGCGGCTGCGCGACGCGGGCATTCCGGGCATCGTCATCGCCGGAAACCACGACTCGGCGGCGCGGCTCGCCAGCGTGACAGGGCTGCTGGGCTGGGTGGGCGTACAGGTGGTGGCCCAGCCGACCGCCAACCCCCTGGACATGGTGCGCCGCATCGAGACGAAGGGCGGCGAGACGCTGACGGTGGGCGCGCTGCCCTACCTCTCCGAGCGGCGGCTGGTCAAGGCGGCCGACCTGCTGGGCGGCGACACCGGCACGTGGCGGCAGAAGTACCGCGAGGGCATGGGCTTTTTCCTGCGGCGGCTGGGCGAGGGTTTCTCGGGGGGCAGCGTGAACATGCTCATGGCCCACGCCACGATGGACGGCGCGGTCCCCAGCGGCTCCGAACGCTCCATGCAGTTCGACCTGACCAACAGCTACACCCTCTCGGGCCTGCAACTGCCCGCCGGGGCGCAGTACGTGGCGCTCGGACACGTCCACAAGCCGCAGACGGTCAGCGAGGCGCCGCTGGCCTGTTACCCCGGCAGCGTCATCCAGCTCGATTTCGGCGAGGGCGGTGAGAAGAAGCAGGTCAACCTGATCGAGGTGGAGGCCGGGCGCCCGGCGCGCATACATGCCCTGCCGCTGGCGAGCGGGCGTGAGCTGCGGACCCTGCGGGTGGACCTTGAGCAAGTCGAGGCGCGGCTCTCGAAGCTCCAGGGCTTCGACGGGCTGCTGAAGGTGGTCGTGCGCGCGCCCGCCGGAACCGCGCTGCCGGGCCTGAAGGACCGCGTACTGAAGCTGGCCCCCAACACGCTGGCGGTCGAACTCGACGCGGCGCAGGAGGACCTGGCCCTGCCCGAGCAGAAGCGCGAGGGCCTGAGCCTGATGGAGCTGTACGAACGCTACTGGCGCGAGCGCCGGGGCGAACTGCCCGCCGACCTGCGCGCGGCCTTCCGTGAGGCCGACCTCCAGGCCCACGAGGGCGAGACCGGGCCGGAGGCGGTGGCGTGAGGCCGCTGCACCTGGAGTTGCAGGGCTTCACGGCCTTCCGGCAGCCGACCACGCTGGACTTCGGCGACCTCGATCTCTTCGCGCTCGTCGGTCCGACCGGCAGCGGCAAGAGCAGCCTGCTCGACGCCATGACCTTCGCGCTGTACGGCCAGACGGCCCGGCTGGGGGCCTCGGGCCTCGACGCGCTCATCTCGCAGGGCGAGCGGGGCCTGAGCGTGTCGCTGACCTTCGAGGTGAGCGGCGTGACCTACCGCGCGACGCGCACCAAGGGCCGCAAGGCCGCTGAGAACGACGTGCGTTTCGAGCGCCGGGACGAGGACGGCCGCTGGACCGGCCTGAACGACGGCGGCGTCAAGGGCATCGGCGAGCGCATCCGCCGGGCGGTGGGCCTGGATTTCAAGACCTTCGCCCGCAGCGTGATGCTGCCGCAGGGCCAGTTCGCGGCGCTGCTGCACGGCTCGGGCAAGGACCGTCAGGCGCTGCTGGGCGAGCTGACCGGCCTGGACCACGTACAGACGATGCAGAAGGTCGCTGCCGAACGCGCCAAGGAACTCAAGCACGAGTCGCAGAGCCTGAGCAGCGTGCTGGCGACCGAGTACGCGGGCGTGACCCCCGAGGCCGCCGCCGCCCTGCGCGCCGAACGCGAGCGCCAGAGCGCCGAGGCCGAGGGCCTGAGCGACGCCCGCGAGCGCCTCCAGACCCAGGTGGGCCGCCTGCGCGACGCCGAGAAGGTCTGGCGCGCCCGCGAGGACACCCGCCGCCGCCTGGGGGCGCTCGACGCCCGCGCCGTCAGCGTGCGCGAGGGGGCCGAACGCGCCGCGCAGGCCCGCCGGGTCGCCGGGGTGCTGCCGCTGCTCGACCATGCCGAGCGCGCCCGCATCGCCCATGAGCGCGAGGCCCGCGCGCTGGACCAGGCCCAAGAGGCCGCCGACACCGCCGCCCGCACTGCGGCCCAGGCCGCCGCCGCCCTGGCCCGGGCGCAGGCCCAGGAGGCGCGCATTCCCGAGCTGGAGGCCCGCGCCGAGACGCTGCGCGGGGCCGAGGCCGACGCCGCCCGCCTGAAACGCGCCGGGGGCACCCCCCAGACCACCCACCCGCAGCCGCTCGCCTGGGACGAGGACGCCTTCTACGCGGCGCGCGAGGGCGTGCAGAAGCTCGACAAGCTGCGCGGCGAGCGGGTGCAGGTCGAGGCGCAGAAGGCCGCGCTGGAGGCCGACCGCGCCCGCCAGGGCGCCGAGCTGGGACAGCTGAAGGCGCTGGAGGCCGAGCAGGAGCGGGTCAAGCGCGAGGGCCAGAGTGCCAAGACCGACACCGAGCGCGCCGAGGCTGAGCTGCACGCCGCCCAGATCGACGCCGGCGTGGCGGCCTACCGCACCCACCTGCATGTGGGCGAGCCGTGCCCGCTGTGCGCCCAGACGGTCCGCACGCTGCCCGATACCCCCCCCGCCGACCTCTCTCGCCTGGAACAGCAGGCCGCCGCCCTGAAGGCCACCCTCGAAGGCCGCCGCCTGCGCTACAAGGAGATCGGGCTGGAGCTGACCAGCCTGCGCCGCTCGACCGAGGCACGTACGGCGACCCTGGCCGACTGGGACGCGCAACTCCGGCAGCGCGAGGCCGACCTGCGCGAACTGGAAACCCATATCACGGGGGACCCGCAGCTCGACGCCGCGCGGCTGCTCGCGGGCCTGGCCGCCCAGGTGCGCGCCGCCGGCCCCGACCCCGCCCGCGCCCGGCAGGCCGCGCAGGCTGAGGTGCAGGCCATCCGCCGGGGGGGGCAGGAGGCGCAGGCGGGGCTGGGCCGCGTCCAGGGCGAGGAGGCCGCCGCCGGAGCCACCCTGCGGGCCGCGCAGGCCGCCGTCTCGGGCCGGGAGCGCGAGGCCCAGGAAGCCCAGACGGCCCTGAGCGGCGCGCTCGCGGCCCTGGGCGTGAACGCCGCGCAGGCCCGCGCCGCCGCGCTGCCCGAGGCCGACATCGCCGCGCACGAGGAGGCCGCCCGCACCTTCGGGGCGCAGCGGGCGCAACTGGCCGAGGCGCTGGCCGAACTCGAACGCCAGCTCGGGCCGGTGCCCTTCGACCCGGCCGAGCTGACCCAGGCGACCCGCGACCTGAGCGCCACCGACGCGGCCCTGAGCGCCGCCCGCGAGCGCGCCGGGGTGCTGGCCGAGCAGGAGCGCGCCCTGCGCGAGCGCCTGGAGCGCAAGGCGGCCACCGAGGCCCGCGCCGCCGAGGCCGCCCGCACCTTCGACACCTGGCAGACCCTGACCAACTCGCTGCGCGCCAACGAGTTCCAGCAGTTCCTGCTCGCGGAGGTGGAGGCGCAACTTCTGACGCGGGCGGGCATCCTCCTGCACGAGATCAGCGACGGGCGCTACCGGCTGGCCCTCGCGGACAGTGAATACGTGGTGCAGGACCTGTGGAACGCGGGCGAGGTGCGCGGCGTGAAAACCCTGTCGGGCGGCGAGACCTTCCTCGCGAGCCTGGCCCTGGCCATCGCCCTGAGCGATTATCTCGCGGGCAACAAGATCCTGGGGGCGCTGTTTCTGGACGAGGGCTTCGGCACGCTGGACCCGCAGGCGCTCGAAGCGGTCGCCGGGGCGCTGGAAAACCTGCGTACCCAGGGCCGCATGGTGGGCGTGGTCACGCACGTCGAGAGCCTCTCCGAGCGCCTGCCCAGCCGCCTCCTCGTGACCAAGAGCGTGGCAGGCAGCAGCGTGCAGCGGCTCGACGGCTAGGGCGGCCGGGACCTCCGAAAGCCGCAGACCGCTTCTTAACGTCCTTCCCACTCTGTAGCCGCGCTGACGGGGCGCGGGGGCCCGGCCCGCCACGCTGGGCCCCATGACCCAGAACGAGACGCTGTTCGAGACGACCTCCTCCGCCCACGGGGGGCGCGCCGGCCATGTCGAGGGCGAGGGCGGGCTGAACGTGCGCCTCGCCGTACCTGAGGCGATGGGCGGCGACGGCGGCGAGGGCAGCACGCCCGAGGGCCTGTTCGCGGCGGCGCTCGCGGCCTGTTTCGCCAGCGCGATGGGTGCGGTGGCCCGCGCCGAAAACTACCCCGAATTCGGAGATATGGAGGTCAGCGCGACCGCCGGCCTGAGCCTCGACGGCGAGGCGCACACCCTGCACGCTGCCCTGGACATCAAGCTGCCGGGCCTGAGCCGTGAGCAGGCGCAACATCTGGTGGACGGCGCGAAGGATATTTGCGCCTACACCCGCGCCCTGAAGGGCAACGTGGACGTGGACTACCGCCTGCACGACTGATCCGGATCGGGACAGGCTGCGCGGGAGGGGCATTGCTGCCGTTCAAATGAACGTGAAACCCTATACGGCAGACAGCAGGGGCCGGGAGGCCATCTCGGCCCCTGTCCCATTCAGGCCGGAATCTGTTCCTTGTCCAGTCGCGCGAAGATCATGCGGCCCACGTTGGTCTGCATGTTGTTCACCACGACCACCCGCACGGGCTTGTTGCGCAGCTTGAGGCCGTCCTCGACGACGACCATCGTGCCGTCTTCCATGTATCCCACGCCCTGCCCCGACTGCTGACCGCTCTTGGTGATGGTGATGGTCAGGCTGTCGCCCGCCTGCACCTGCGGCTTGAGGGCCACCGCCGCCTCGTGGATGCTCAGGGCCTCCGCGCCGTGCAGTTTGGCGATGCGCAGGAGGTTGCTGTCGTTGGTCAGGATGCGCGCGCCCGTTTCGCGCGCCAGCCGGATGAGTTTGTCGTCCACACCCACGAGGTTCGGGTCGTCCCAGTCTTCGACGTGCAGGGGACGCTGCGCCCGCAGGTCTTCGAGGACCTTCAGACCCCGCTTGCCGCGCGTGCGCTTCTGGGGATCGGTGCTGTCGGCCAGGGTCTGCAACTCGCGCAGTACGAAGGCGGGCACCACGAGTTCGCCCTCCAGAAAGCCCACGCGGCTCAGTTCCAGCATCCGGCCATCGATGATGACGCTGCTGTCGAGCAGCTTGCCGCCGGGTTTGCGCCGCACCTGGGACGTGGCGAGCGCCCCGAAGGCGTCGGCGTTGCGCACCGCGAAGGTGATGAAAAAGGCCGCCAGCACCACCGTCACGATCAGGCTCAGGCCCCAGGAGGCGAAGGGCAGGGCACGCAGCAGGTTACCCAGCAGCACGCTCAGCAGCAGGGCCACGATCAATCCGAAGGTCGCGGCGGCGACGGTCTGGGGCGAGAGGCGGTCGTACCAGGCCCGGACCCGCACGCTGCGCGCCAGCACGAACTTCTCGGCGCGGGGGGCCAGCAGCAGGCCCGTGAACATGCCGGCCAGCATCAGGCTGACCGTGTTGAGGGTGGCGGTCTCGGGCGACCCGGTCACCGCCAGGGCCACGCCACCGCCGTAACCGGCGATCAGGCCCAGCAGCATCATGGCGAGTCGGAACCACAGCATCACTCCCCAGTGTAGCGGCCCGCCGCCAGAGACGGCCAGGAAAGCCGTCCCGCACGAAACGCGCGATACTGCACCGGTGCCCTCCTCCGCCGACCGCACGCCCGCCGCCCTGTCCGGCCTGCCCGAGTTCGCGCTGCCGGTCACGGACCCGGCTTTCGTCCAGGATCCCTACCCCCTGCTCGCGCGGCTGCGCGCCGAGCTGCCGGTCTTCCGCGACCCCGAGATGAACCGCGTGGTCCTGACCCGGCACGCCGACATCTCGGCGGCGCTGCGCGACAAGCGGCTGGGCCGCAGCGCCCTGCACCGCTACTCGCGCGACGAACTCGGCTGGCCGCTGCCCGACCCCCGGCAGGCCCACTTCGACGCCTTCAACGCCAACCACCTCCTCGACTCCGAGCCGCCCAAGCACACGCGGCTGCGCTCGCTGGTCAGTCTGGCCTTCACGCCGCGCCGGGTCGAGCGCCTCATGCCCCGCATCGAGGAGATTCTGGAAGCGCAGCTTCGCGGGCTGGGAGACGGGGGGCCGTTCGACCTCGTGTCGCGCTACGCCGAGCCGCTGCCCGTGACCGTGATTGCCGAACTGCTGGGCGTGCCCGAGGAAGACCGCGCCGGGCTGCGGCCCTGGTCGGCGGCTATCGTGCGGCTGTACGAGCCTTCGGCCAGCGCGCAGGCCCAGGCCGAGGCCGAACAGGCCGTGCTGGACTTCAGCGCCCTGATCCGGCGGCTGGCCGGGGAACGCCGCGCCGCGCCGCGCGACGACCTCATCACGGCGCTCGTGCAGGCCGAGGAGGGCGGCGACCGCCTGAGCGAACAGGAACTCGTGGACGCCTGCATCCTGCTCCTCAACGCCGGGCACGAGGCGAGCGTGAACGGACTGGCGGCCGGCGTGCTGGCGCTGCTGCGCCGCCGCGAACACTGGGAAGCGCTGGTGGCCGCCGCCTCCCACCCGGACAGCCTGCCGGTGTTCCGCACGGCCGTAGAGGAACTGCTGCGCTACGACACGCCGCTGCCCCTGTTCGAGCGCATCGTGCTGGAGCCGATGACGCTGCACGGCGCCGAGCTGCGCCCCGGTGAGCGCCTCTCGCTGCTGTACGCCAGCGGCAACCGCGACGAGCAGAAGTTCGCGCATCCCGACGAACTGTGGCTGGACCGCGACCCCAATCCGCACCTGACCTTCGGGCTGGGCATCCACTACTGCCTGGGAGCGCCGCTGGCCCGCCTGGAGCTGGCCCTGAGCCTGCGCGCCCTGTGCCGCGCGCTGCCGGGCCTGCGCCTGGCCGACCCGGAGGCGCCCGCGCGCTACACGGGCGGTTTCGTGATCCGGGGGCTGGAGCGGCTGGACGTGGTGGCGGGGTGAACGCCGCCGGGCCGACCTGCGCCGACCTGGACCGGTTCTGGGACCTGGGCGGGGTCACGGCCCTAACGGCGCTGGGCGGGGGCAGCATCAACGGGGCGTGGCGGGTGGAGGCGGGCACCGGGCACTTTCACCTGCGCGTCTACCGCTCGCCGGACCGGGCGCGGGCCGAGCGCGAACTGGCCGCCGTCGCGGTCGCCGTGGCGGCGGGCGTGCCCACCCCCGCGCCCCGGCCTGCCCGCGCGGGCGGCGTGCTGGCCCGGCTGGAGGCGGGCTGGGCCGCGCTCTTTCCGGCGCTGGACGGCGCCCCCGTGCCCCGCGCCGCCCTGACGGCCGACCATGCGGGGGGGCTGGGCCACTTGCTGGCCGAGGTCCACGCCCGGCTGCCCCGGCAGGTGCCCTTCGAGGTGCCGGGCCTGCACCAGCGCCCGGTCGGGGAAATCCTGACGCGCCTGGAGCGGATCGAGGCGGCGATCCTGGCATGGCCTGAACCCGGCGAGGTGGACGCCTGGGCGCTGGAGCGCACGCGCCAGCGGCTCGCCCACCTGCGGGCCTCGCCCCCGGCCGACCATGCCCCGACCTTCCCCGCGCGGTTCCTGCACGGCGACTTTCACGAAGGCAACGTCTTTTTTCTGTGCGGCACGCCGCACGCCCTGATCGACTGGGAGCACCCCCGCCTCGCCCCACGCGCCTGGGAGATCGTGCGCTGCCTGCACCTCAGTCTGCGCCTACATCCCGTGCTGGGGCAGGCCTTTCTGGACGGCTACCGGGCGCGGCTGCCCCTGAGCACCCCGGAACTGGCCGACGGCGCGGCCCTGTACGCCACCTTGCAGGAGCGCAACGTCTGAACCTACGAGAGCATCTACCTGGAGGGCAACCCCGGTCCCCGGCAGTTCGTCCGGCCGCCGCCCTATGTGCCCTTCGTGCGCGACTGGGCCGCCAGCGGGCTGGGCACGGGGGACTGAGACGCGTCAGGACGGCCCGCTGGCCACCTCTCACAGACTTGTGAATTTCGGCACCTCCTCGCCTACACTGGGCCGCGATGACTGCACCGACCCTCACGATTGACGACGCGGTGAACCGCGCGGGCCTGGGGCCGTTCCAGTGGCGGCTGCTGGCGATCTGCGGCCTGACCTGGGCGGCCGACGCGATGGAGGTCCTGCTCATGGGCTTCGCGCTGCCCGGCATCAGCGCGGCCTTCGGGCTGGAACGCGGCTCGGCTGACGCCACGCTGCTACTCACGGCGACCTTCGCGGGCATGCTGGTCGGCGCGTGGTTCTGGGGCGCGCTGGCCGACCGCATCGGCCGCCGCCGGGTGTTCCTGACGACCGTCTCGCTGGGCGTGGTCTTCGGGCTGCTGGGGGCCTTCGCGCCCAACCTCGGGGTGCTCGTCGTGGCGCGCGTCCTGACCGGCTTCGCCATCGGGGGCACGCTGCCGGTGGACTACGCGATGATGGCCGAGTTCGTGCCGACCGCGCGGCGTGGGCGCTTTCTGGTGTATCTGGAGAGCTTCTGGGCGGTGGGTACAGTGGCCGTCGCGGCCCTGGCCTGGGGCCTGAGCGCCGCGCTGCCGCCCGAGGAGGGCTGGCACTGGCTGCTGGGGCTGGCCGCCGTGCCGGGGCTGGTGGGGCTGCTCGCGCGCCTGGGCCTGCCCGACTCGCCCCGGTCGCTGCTGCTGCGCGGCGACGCCGGACAGGCCCGCGCGGCCCTGGATCAGGTGGCGCGTGCCAACGGCCGCGAGCTGCCCGACTGGCCGCTGGCCGTCCCCGAGGCGGCGGCCCGCACCCGGCCGGCCGACCTGCTGCGGGGGGCGCTGGGCCGCCGGACCGCCCTGCTGGCGGTGACTTGGTTCGGCCTGAGCCTGGGCTACTACGGCATCTTCACGTGGCTGCCCAGCTACCTGCGGGCGCAGGGGCTGGACCTCGGCGCCACCTACCGCACCACGCTGCTGCTCGCGCTGGCGCAGCTTCCGGGCTACGCCCTCTCGGCATATCTGGTCGAGCGGGCGGGGCGACGGGTCACGCTCGCGGGTTTCCTGCTGCTGAGCGCGGCGGGGGTGGCCCTCTTCCTGCTCGCGTCGGGGGCGACGGGCGTGCTGGGGACCTCGGCGCTGCTCTCGTTCGCGCTGCTGGGGGCCTGGGGGGCGCTGTACGCCTATACGCCCGAGCTGTTCCCGACCGCCGTACGCACGACCGGCGTGGGCTTCGTCAGCGGCGTGGCGCGCCTGGCGAGCGTGCTCTCGCCCAGCGTGGGCGCGCTGCTCCTGACCGGCCAACTGGGCGTGGCCCTGGCCGTCTTCGCCGCGTGCTTTCTGGTGGCGGCCGCCTGCGCCTGGGCCATCGGCGTCGAGACGCGGGGGCAGGCGCTGCCGGACGAGCTGCCCGGCACGCTTGCGGATAGGGTGGGCGCATGAACCGCCCCGATCCCCTGACCGCCGACCTGCCCCCGGCGACCCCCCTCGCCTCCGCGCTGTTCACCGACCTGTACCAGCTCACCATGATGCAGGGGTACTTTCTGGCGGGGCTGCACGCACAGCCGGCCACTTTCGACCTGTACTACCGCCGCAATCCGTACCGGGGCGGCTACGCGGTGTGGGCCGGGCTGGAAGTCGCGCTGGACTACCTGGAGGGCCTGCGCTTCACCGCCGCCGACCTGGACTATCTGGCGGGCCTGGGCCAGTTCCGGTCCGAGTTCCTGGAGGCGTTGCGGGACTGGCGCTTTTCGTGCGCCGTGACGGCCTTCCCGGAGGGCCGCGTCGTCTTTCCGAACGAGCCGCTGCTGACGGTACAGGGGCCGCTGTGGGAGGCGCAACTCGTCGAGACGGCGCTGCTGAACGTCCTGAACTTCCAGACCCTGGTCGCCACCAAGGCCGCGCGCTGCCTGACCGCCGCGCAGCGCAGTCCCTACGGCGGAGCCGTGGTCGAGTTCGGTGCGCGCCGGGCGCAGGGGCCGGACGGCGCGCTGGGGGCCGCGCGCGCGGCGGTGGTCGGCGGAGCGACCGGCACGAGCAACGTCGAGGCGGCGCGGCGCTACGGCCTGAAGGCGGTGGGAACCCATGCCCACGCCTGGGTCGAGAGCTTCCCGACCGAGCTCGACGCATTCCGTGCCTACGCCCGCATGTACCCGGAGAACACCACGCTGCTCCTCGACACCTTCGACACGCTCGACAGCGGGCTGCCCAACGCCGTCACGGTGGCGCGCGAACTGAGGGAAGCGGGCCACGAACTGCGCGGCGTGCGCCTGGACTCGGGCGACCTCGCCTACCTGTCGGCGCGGGTGCGCTCACGGCTGGACGAGGCGGGCTTTCCGGAGGTGAAGATCACCGCCAGCAACGACCTCTCCGAATCGGTCATCGAGTCGGTGATCCGCGAGGGCGGGCGCATCGACGTGTACGGGGTGGGCACGCAGCTCGCCACCGGGGGCGGCGACGGCGGCGGGGCGCTGGGGGGCGTCTACAAGCTGGTGGCCCTGGACGGCGCCGACAAGATGAAGCTGACCGGCGACCCCGGCAAGACCAGTGTCCCCGGTCTCAAGCGCGTGTGGCGCGGCGTGGACGCGGCGGGCCACCTCGCGCTGGATGTGGTCGCCAGCGATAGCGAGGCCGTCCCGCAGCCCGGCGAACGTGTCAGCGATCCCGGCAACCCCCTGCGCAGCAGCCGCGTGCCGGCGGGGCTGACCTGGAGCGACGCCCGCGTGCGCGTGATGGAAGCGGGACGCCGCCTCACCGCGCCCGAGCCGCTGCCCGACCTGCAGGCCCGCGCCCGGGCCGACCTCGACCGGCTGCCCGAGGGCACGCTGCGGCTGCTGAACCCGCACGTCTACCGCGTGAGCCTCAGCCGCCCGTTGCAGGAACGCCGCGACGCCTTGATCGCCGCGCTGCGCGAGCAGCATGGACTGTGAGGGCGGCTTGTGACGTATAGGGGCGGGGGCAGACTGGGCGCTGGCGGCGCAAGGGCGATCCGTCTTCCCGGCAGACGCGGGCAGCCCGGGCGCTCACCCCAGCTTTTCTCCACACGCTACAGACCACACGCCACACGTCCCCCCACTTTCCACACCCCGCTCTCCGCCCGCCGTCCATGACCCTCGCCGTCTACATCGGGCGCTTTCAGCCGCCGCACCGCGCACACCTGAACACCATGCTCGCAGCGCTGGAGCGCCACGCCCACCTGCTGGTCCTGCCGGGCAGCGCCAATCTGGCCCGCAGCGTCAAGAACCCCTGGAGCGCCCCCGAGCGCGTGCGGATGATCCGCGCGGCGCTGGCTGGCGCGGGAGCCGATTTGCGACGTGTGCGATTCGCGCCGCTGCCCGACGAGTTCGACACCGATCTCTGGGCAGCGGGGGTCCGGGCCGCTGTGGGCACGCGCGACGCCGTACTCGTCGGCTTCGAGAAGGACGCCACCAGCAGCTACCTGCGCTGGTTTCCCGAGTGGGCGGCCGAGGCGTCGCCGGTCACGCCGGGCCTGAACGCCACCGACCTGCGCCGCGCCTACTTCACCGGCGAACCGGTGCCGGACCTGCCGGACGCCGTGCGGGCCGCTCTGGAGACCTTCGCGCACACCCGCACCTTCCGTCGCCTGCGGGCCGAAGACGCCGCCGTGCAGGCCGAGCGGGCGCGGCTGGCCGGGGCCCCGCTGCCCCTTCAGGAGGTGCGGCACTGTCACGTCGCCGGGGGACACGTCTGGCTGCGCCGCCGCACCGGCCCCATCGGGCGCGGGCTGTGGGAGCTGCCGGGCCACCGGCTGGGCCCCGGCGAGACGCCGCCCCCCGGCGCGCGGGTCTTCGGGCATCCCTCGCGGTCGCTGGTGCTGCCGGCCGTGGCCCACGTCCTGCCCTCGGAAGGCGGCGGCGAGGCCGTACCGCTGGCCTGGGCACTGGCCCGCCCCCGCCACTTCTTAGAGGACCACGCGGTCATCGTGCGCCGGATGGTCCAGAGCTAGAAACTGCGCTCGCGGGCGAACCCCGACCCGACTCCGATGCCCTGACCGACGGGGTGATCGTCCTTAAAAGACGAGGGACCGGGAGCAGACAAGCCTCCGGGAACGCAGCGAGCGGCAAGCTGGGTCAGTGAATCCACAACAGCGATGAGCTGAGAAAGCTACGTCGGTCGGTGTCCGTCTACCGCGAAGCCCGAGTGGACCGCGCCCTGGTATCGCTCCGTCCGTCTCAGGACGGCTGCCCGGCCAGCAGTGCCGCGACCGCCTGCACCGCCGTCAGCGTCCCGGCCTGAACACTGGTGCGCAGCTCGGTCAGGCGGTGGGGCGAGGTGCCCGCGACGAACTGTTTCCATGCCGCCTCGCGCAGCAGTTCGTCGAACCACACGGCGGCCTGGGCCTGCCGCCGGCGGGGCAGGTCCACCTCGCGGGCGTAGTCCTGGGCGGCGGCCCACACCTCGTCCAGCCCCTCGCCCGTCACCGCCGAGGCCCGCAACGCACGGGGCCGCCAGGGGGCGTCGTGCGGCGTGAGCAGCGTCAGGGCGGCGCGCAGCTGCGTCTGGGCACGGACGGCCGCGCGGGGGTCGAGATCGGCCTTGTTCACCACGCACAGGTCGGCCAGTTCCATGATGCCGCGCTTGACCCCCTGCAACTCGTCGCCCGCGTTCGGCAGGGCCAGCAGCACGAACAGGTCGGTCATGGCGGCCACCTGCGTCTCCGACTGGCCCACGCCCACCGTCTCGACGAGGATCACGTCGTAGCCCGCCGCCTCGCACAGCGTGATCGCCTCGCGGGTGCGCCGCGCCACGCCGCCCAGCGTGCCCCCACTGGGGCTGGGGCGGATGAAAGCGCCCTCATGCACCGCCAGCCCCGGCATCCGCGTCTTGTCGCCCATGATCGAGCCGCCCGTGCGCGCACTGCTGGGGTCCACCGCCAGCACGGCGACCCGGTGCCCGGCATCGGCCAGGCGCAGGCCCAGCGCCTCGATGAAGGTGCTCTTGCCCACCCCCGGAACCCCGGTCAGGCCCAGGCGCAGCGAGCGCCCGGCCCGGGGCAGCACCTCGGCCAGCAGGGCCTGCGCCTGCACCTCGTGTTCGGGGCGGGCGCTCTCGCTGAGGGTAATCGCCCGCGCCAGCGCCCGCCGCTCGCCGGCCAGCAGGGCGACGGCGAGCGGATGGGCGGGGGCAGTCATGGGAGGCATGCTAGTGCAGGTTCGGGAGACGGAGAGGCCGTTACGCCCGGGCCTGTCCCGACCCCTGCCAGACCACGCCGACCGCCTCCTCCACACTGCGGATGCCCGGCTGCCCGTCCAGGCCCGGCGGCACGATCAGGCGGCCGTAACCGGCGCGGCGGGCCTCCTCGGCGCGGCGCAGGGCCGACTGGGCCTGCCGGACCTCGCCCGCCAGCCCGACCTCCCCGAAAGCCACGACCGTCTCGGGCAGGGCGCGGCCCACGACCGCCGAGTACACGGCGAGCGCCACCGCGAGGTCCAGCCCCGGGTCGGCCACCTTCAGGCCGCCCGCGAGGTTCACGTAGATGTCCAGGCCGCCCAGCGTCAGGTCCAGGCGGCGCTCCAGCACGGCCAGCACCACGTCCACGCGCCGGGGGTCCAGACCCACCACCACGCGCCGGGCATTGGGGTAGGGCGTCTTGGAGGCCAGGGCCTGCACCTCCAGCAGCATGGGCCGCTGGCCGTCGATGGTCGCGGCGACCACGCTGCCGGGCACGCCCACCGGGCGCTCGGCCAGGAAGGCGGCCGAGGGGTTCTCGACAGCGATAAGGCCCTCGCCGCGCATCTCGAACACGCCGAGTTCGCCGGCCTGCCCGAAGCGGTTTTTCACCGACCGCAGCAGCCGGAACGAGCCCACCGTCTCCAGAAAGACCGTCGTGTCCACGATGTGCTCCATCACCTTCGGGCCGGCGACGGTGCCGTCCTTGGTGACGTGGCCGACCAAGACCGTCGGCGTGCCGGTCTCCTTGGCGGCGCGGGTCAGCATGGCCGTGCCGTCGCGCACCTGCGCCACGCCGCCGGGCGCCCCCTCGCCCTCGACCGTCACGGTCTGGATCGAGTCCACGATGCACAGCGCGGGCTTGTGCTCATTCATCAGGGCGGCGATGTGTTCGGCCCGCGTGTCGCGCGTGAGCTGGATGTCCGCCGTGACCCCCAGGCGGTCGGCGCGCAGCCGGATCTGTTCGAGCGACTCCTCGCCCGCCACGTACAGCACGCTGCCCGACTGCGCCACCCGGTCGGCGACCTGGAGCAGCAGCGTGCTCTTGCCGATGCCCGGCTCGCCGCCGATCAGGGTCACGCCGCCCGCCACCAGCCCGCCGCCCAGCACGCGGTCGAGTTCGGGAATGCCCGACGGGGTGCGGGGTTCCTCGCGCCGCCCGACCGTCGAGAGCGCCGTGAGCTTGCCGCCCGACACGCCCCCGTACCCCCCCAGACCGCCGCGCCCCTTCCCGGCGGCGACGGTCGGCACCTCCTCCTCGAAGGAGTTCCAGGCCTGGCAGTTCGGGCAGCGCCCCAGCGGCTTGGCCGACGTGTAGCCGCAGGACGTGCAGACGTAGCGCGTGACGCTTTTAGCCACGCGGCTCCGCACTGGGGCTGCCGGGGCGGCTGTCGGCACGCCAGTAGGTCTGGCCGTCGGTGGCGAGATAATCGCCCTCGACGAGTTCGGGAATCAGGATGGTCGGGTCTTCGAGGGTGGTGTGGTCGGCCAGGAGGCGCTCGACCTCGGCGCGCCCGTACGCCACGCCCGACTCGAACAGGCCGCGCAGGTGGTGGAGGATGGCCTGCTGGTGCGCCACGCGGCGGTCGCTGGGCCAGCCGGTGATGCGGCCGTGTTCGTCCTGAAAATCGGTGATGCTTTTCGTCATTCGGCTATGTTACCGGGTCAGGGCTGAACAAACCGTGCGCCGCGCGGACAACGCGAAAACCCCCGCCCGGTGGGGGCAGGGGTTCAGGGGTCTGCGTGCGGGCTCAGCGGCCGCTGGGCACGAACTCGCGGTCGGCGAAATCCTCGCGGGGACGGCCCTGGCCGCCGCCGTCGCGGCTCCAGCGGCCCTGACCGCCACGGTCGTTGCCGCCGCGCCCGGCGTAGCTGCCGCCACGGTCATTGCCGCCACGGTTGCCGTAGCCGCCCTGGCCACGGTTGCCGCCGCCACGGTAGCCGCCCTCGTCGCGGTAGCCGCGGTTGCCGCCGCTGTAGCTGCCCTCGCGGCGTTCACGGGTGGGCGCCTCGAACAGTTCGGGCAGTTCCTGCGCGACTTCCACCTGGATGTCGCCTTCGAGGGGGTTGGCGGCGAGCAGCTTCTCGACGTATTCGCTGGGCACGTCGGCCACCGTGCCGCCGCGCCACTGGCGCACCTTGCCCAGGCGGCGGGTATCCACGTCGCTGCCGCGCGCCAGGACGGCCACGGTGCGCGGCACGCTCAGGCGCTCGCCGTGCAGGATCAGGGTGGTCAGGCCCTCTTCACCGCTCAGGAGGCTGGCGGCCTTGGCGGGCTCGGTCACGCCGCTGATCTTGGCCAGGGCGCGGGTCAGGGCCTCGAGGCCCAGTTCGCTGAAGAGACGCTCGGCTTCTTCCTGGAAACCCTGGGCCGCGCCGCTGTCCACGCGGCGGACCAGATCGGCGCTCGAACGGGCGCTCGCCGAGGCGACTTCCTTGGGGGTGGGCAGGGGACGCTCGGTAAAGCGCACGCCCGTGATGCGTTCCAGGCCCGACATCTCGCGGCCGTCGCGGTCACCGTACATGATGATCGCGGTGCCGGTGCGCCCGGCGCGGCCGGTGCGGCCCGAACGGTGCACGTAGCTCTCGGGGTCCTGGGGCAGGTGGTACTGCACCACGAGGTCCACCTCGGGGATGTCCAGGCCGCGCGCCGCCACGTCGGTGGCGACGAGCACGCCCACGCGGCCGCTGCGGAAGGCGCCCAGCGCCCGCTCGCGCTGCGTCTGCGCCAGGTCGCCGTGCAGCGCCTCGCTCTCGATGCCGCGGTGGATCAGTTCGTTCGCCAGCTCGTCGGCTTCGCGCTTGGTGCGCGTGAAGACGATGGCCTTCTCGGGGTTGTAGACGGTGAGCAGGTCGGCCAGCACGCGGGTGCGGCTGCGGCCCACGCGCACCTTGAGGTGCTCGACGGTCTGGGCGGCCTGGCTCTTGCCTTCGCCGACCATGTCCACGGTCAGGGGGTCACGCAGGTACTTGCGCGACAGGCGGTTGATGTCGCCGTTGAGGGTCGCACTGAACAGCATGGTCTGGCGGCCTTCGGGCGTCTTCTCGAGGATGGTCTCGATGGCGTCGGCGAAGCCCACGCTGAGCATCTCGTCGGCTTCGTCGAGCACGGCATACTGCACGGCGCTCAGGTCGAGGTTGCCGCGCTCCAGGTGGTCGATCAGGCGTCCGGGGGTGCCCACGACCACGTCCACGCCGCGGCGCAGCGCGTTTTCCTGGGGGGCGTAGCTCGCGCCGCCGTACACGGTGACGGTGGTCAGGTTGGCGCCCGACTTGCTGAACTCGTCGGCGACCTGCTTGGCGAGTTCGCGGGTGGGGGCCACGACGATGGCGCGCGGCAGGCGCGACCGCTCCCGGCTGGGTTCCAGGTTCTGGATGATGGGCAGCGCGAAGGCCAGCGTCTTGCCGGTGCCGGTGCGCGCGCGGCCGATCAGGTCGCGGCCCTGCAGGGTGTGGGGCAGGCTCTCGGCCTGGATGGGGCTGGCTTCGGTGATGCCGCGTTCAGCGAGGCGCGCCGCGAGTTCGGGCACGATCAGTTGATCAAAGTTCATTTGTGGTCCTTTCGGGAAAGATCCCCCAGGTGGTCCAGCGACCAGAACAAGACCCACAAACGCCCTTCGCGACCAACCTCGTCGAACCACTCAGGCAACCCTAGGTATCCATGTTCTCGGCAACCGCCCCTGATGAGGAGGGGTTCTCTCCAGCCGGGCGGTATCTCCTCCCGGCGCACGAAGAGACAGTATATCTGCCAGCAACATAAAATACAAGCCCGTGGCAGCTGACGGCGCTGCCGGGGCAGTGGCGTGCCAGGGCGTGGGCGACCAGGCGCGCGGACCAAAGGTTGTGTGACCTGTAGGTTACCGCATCCCGGCAGGCACCGTCGCCCTCACCTTCTCTTCAGGCAGGGTGGGCGGCCGCGCCCTCCCGCCAGCCACCGCTTCTGGGTGAGGGTTTCCAGACGGCCTCTCACCTGATAGCATCTCTGTTTGGGTGCCCCCATGATCCCTGCCGCAGCGTGTCCGGGCGTCGCGCGCGGCCTGGCCCCCGACAGCGTCGAAACCTGACGCCGGGCTGGCATGAGGACGGCAAACTTTTCCCACTGCAACGCCCAGGAGTATCCATGTCGTACATCAGCATGAAGCAGCTGCTCGAAGCCGGCGTCCACTTCGGCCACGAGACCAAGCGTTGGAACCCCAAGTTCAAGCGCTTCATCTTCGCCGAGCGCAACGGCATCTTCATCATCGACCTGCAGAAGACCCTCAAGCAGGTCGACCGCAGCTTCGATTACATCAAGGACCTCGCCGAGCGCGGCGGCGTCATCCTGTTCGTCGGCACCAAGAAGCAGGCGCAGGAAATCGTGGAACTCGAAGCCCGGCGCACCGGCATGCCCTTCGTGACCAGCCGCTGGCTGGGCGGCATGCTCACCAACTTCCGCACGATGCGCACCCGCATCGACCGCCTGAACGAACTCGACGACATGTTCGAGTCGGGCCGCATCAACGACCGCCCCAAGGCGGAGCGCGTGGAGCTGGGCGCCGAGCGCGAGCGCCTGCTGCGCTTCGTGGGCGGCATCCGCAAGATGACTCGCCTGCCCGACGCGATCTTCGTGGTGGACCCCACCAAGGAAGTCATCGCCGTGCAGGAAGCCAACAAGCTCGGGATTCCCGTCATCGCCCTGGCCGACACCGACTCGGACCCCGATGTCATCGACTACATCGTGCCCGGCAACGACGACGCCATCCGCAGCATCCAGCTCATCACCCACCGCATCGGTGACCTGCTGGTCGAGGCGCGCGGCGGCGGCGAAGACGTGAGCGGCGAGCGCGTCGAGGGCAGCAATGCCGACATCGAAGGCGCCGAGCAGGGCGAAGCCGGCGAAGAAGCCGTGCTGACCAGCACGCAGGGCCGCAGCTAAGACCCGCCACCTGGAGGGCGCGGGTCTCCCCCCTCTCGCGGGGAAGCGGGCCGCGCCCTTCTTGCTGAGCGTCTCCTCTCCCACCCACTTCTTTTCTGGAGGTATCCACCATGATGGAATCAATCAAGAAGCTGCGCGAACTGACCGGCGCGGGCATGATGGACGTGAAAAAGGCCCTGTCCGACGCGGGCAACGACGAAGACAAGGCCATCGCCCTGCTGCGCGAGCGCGGCATCGTCAAGGCCGCCAAGAAGAGCGACCGCGAAGCCCGTGAAGGCATCGTGCGCTTCGTCGTGGACGGCCACAAGGCCGCCATGGTCGAAGTGAACAGCGAGACCGACTTCGTGGCCCGCAACAGCGACTTCCAGGCCCTGGTCGAGAAGCTGGCCCAGGCCGCCCTGCAGGCCGGCACCAACGACATCGAGGAGTTCAAGAACTTCTCGCTGGACGGCGACACCGTGGGCAACACCGTGGCCGCTGCCGCCGGCAAGATCGGGGAGAACCTGGTCCTGAACCGCGTGGCCTTCATCGAGGCGGGCGAGGGCGAACAGCTCGCCGGCTACGTGCACAGCAACGGCAAGATCGGCGTGCTGGTGGACGTGGCGGGCGGCACCGAGGCGCACGCCAAGGACGTGGCCCTGCACGTGGCCGCCGAGCGCCCCCAGTACCTCAGCCGCGACGAAGTCAACAACGAGGACATCGAGAAGGAACGCGAGATCCTCACCAACAAGGCGCTCAACGAGGGCAAGCCCCAGCAGATCGTCGAGAAGATCGTCAACGGCCAGATCGGCAAGTTCTACCAGGACAAGGTGCTGCCCGAGCAGAGCTTCGTCAAGGACAACAGCCTGACGGTGGCGCAGTACCTGGGCGACGCGAGCATCAAGCGCTTCGTCCGTTTCGAAATCGGCTCGTAAGAAACTCGGGGCGGCGCGTCCGCCCCTTTTTTCGGGCCGCGAGGAGTTCCGAGACCCCAGCGGCCCCTGCGGCTGCCGGGGTTTTTCCGTTTTCTTGTACAAGCGAGGTCATCCATGTTCAAACGCGTTCTGCTCAAGCTGTCCGGTGAATTTCTGGCGGGAGCCTCCGGCTTCGGCATCAGTCCCGAGGAGGGCAGCGCCCTGGCCCGCCGAATCGTCACCGCACTTGAGGGCACGGACGTGGAACTCGCCGTGGTCATCGGGGGCGGCAACCTCTGGCGCGGCGCACGCAACGGCCAGGGCATGGACCCGGCGACCGCCGACTACATCGGCATGCTGGGCACCGTCATGAACGCCATGGCGCTGCAGGACGCCATGGAATCGGCCGGTCGCCCCACCCGCGTCATGACCGCCATCCAGATGCACGCCGTCGCCGAGCCGTACGTGCGCCGCCGCGCCATGCGCCACCTCGAAAAGGGCCGCGTGGTCATCCTGGGCGGTGGCAACGGCGCGCCCTTCTTCACCACCGACACCACCAGCACCCTGCGCGCCCTGGAACTCGGGGCCGACGTGGTCCTGATGGCCAAGAACAAGGTGGACGGCGTGTACGACAGCGACCCGCGCAAGAACCCGGACGCCGTGCTGCTGCGCGACCTCACCCACCTGGAGGTCGTCGAGCGCCGCCTGGAAGTCATGGACGCCACCGCCCTGACGCTGTGCATGGACCGTGGCCTGCCCATCGTGGTGTTCGACCTGTTCCAGGAAGGCAACCTCGAACGCCTCTTCCGGGGCGAGCGGGTCGGCACGCTCATCCAGAGCTGAGCACCGCGACACCACCGGGCCCGGCCCGGCCGAGATGATCTTCTCCCCAAGCTGCCCCTTCCGGGCGACACGCTAAACTCCGGATATTCCCCGCAAGGAGACTCCCCACATGGCAGACATGAAAAGCATTCAGGCCGACGCCCGTGAGCGCATGGGCAAGGCCATCGAGGCGCTGGAAAACAACCTCTCGGTGCTGCGTACGGGCCGCGCCAACCCCGGCATCCTGAAAAAGGTGCTCGTGGACTACTACGGCTCGACCATGCCCATCGATCAGGTGGCGAGCATCACGACGCCCGACGCGCGCACGCTCGTCATCACGCCCTGGGACCGGGGCGCCCTGGCCCCCATCGAGCGCGCCATCCGCGACAGCGACCTGGGCCTGAACCCCAACAACAAGGGGGACACCATCTTCATCTCGCTGCCCATGCTGACCGAGGAGCGCCGCAAGGACCTCGTGAAGAACGCCAAGAACTACTCCGAGGACGCCCGGGTGGCCATCCGCAACATCCGCAAGCAGACCCTCGACGAAGTGAAGAAGGTCGAGGGCATCGGCGACGACGAGATCAAGCGCGGCGAGGCCGACGTGCAGAAGATCACCGACGAGTACGTCGCGCGGGTGGACAGCACCTTCCAGAAGAAGGAGCAGGAAATCTTAGGGTGAATGCGCTGCGCGCAGGACAGGACAGGTGGGAAGTGGCGGGTGGCCTGCGGGCTGCGCCCCACTCCCCACTTTCCGTGCCCGCCCGGAGGCCGCCTTGGAATCGCTGAGCAGCCGCGTCCTGACCTCGGTGGTCGGCTTCTCGGTGCTGAGCCTGATCGTATGGATCGGCTGGTGGGCCATGCTCCCCGCCCTGATCGTCGTGTCGGTGATGTGCCTGTACGAATACGTGCGGATGCTCGACAAGAACGACATCGACGTGCGGCGCGTTTCGCTCATGCTCTTCGGGGCCGCCATCATCGTGGCGAGCCTGCCGATGTGGCCGCAGGCCCCCTGGGCAGGCGGGTCGTGGCGCGAGGCGGTCCTGACCATCGCGGTCGGGGCGCTGCTGGTGCTGGAGGTGATCCGGCCCGGCGAGCGGCCCCTCGAACGGGTGGTCTACAGCCTGTTCGGTCTGCTCTACATTCCCTGGCTGCTGGGCTACTTCCTGATGCTGCGCTACGCCCCGGACGCCGAACGCGGGCTGCTGTACTTCGCGCTGCCGCTCCTGGCGACTTTCGCCGCCGACATCGGGGGCTTTTTCGCCGGCCACTACTTCGGGCGGCGCAAACTGGCTCCCGAAGTCAGTCCCGGCAAGACGGTCGAGGGCGCGGTGGGCGGGCTGGTGTTCAGCTTCGTCATCGTGCTCGTGATGACCTCGCTGGCGCACATCTGGTCGCCGCTGGAGGCCTTCCTGTACTCGGTGCTGGTGGTCAGCGCCTCGCAGCTCGGCGACCTCTCCGAGAGCCTCATCAAGCGGGCGCTGCGGGTCAAGGACAGCGGCAGCAGCCTGCCGGGGCACGGCGGGTTCCTCGACCGCATCGACAGCCTGCTGTTCGCGGTGCCGGCGACCTACCTCTTCCTGAAGATCAGCATCCTGGTGAACTGAGGCGCGGGGCGCGGCGAAGTGCGGCCACAGCCGCCCGCCCCCTGCCCTAGGCTGCTTCCATGAAAGGCCTGCTCTCGGCGCTGTGCCTCCTGTACGCCTGTGGCCCGGCCGCGCCGCTGGCACCGGTCACGCCACTGGTTGCTGCGCCGCCACACGCCTCCCGCAAGGTCCCCCGGACGCCCACCCTGCCCTTCTGGCTGTCGAGCGCAGAGTATGCGTCTTCGGATCCCGACGCGCCCCCAACAAAGCTCGGGGGGTAGGCGACGTGACGCCGCAGGAGGTCGCCGACGCGCTGAAGGCGCAGGGCATCTTCCTGAGCCCTGACCAGATCAGCGTGCTCGGCGCACCGCCCCTCCCGCCGCCCCTCGCGCCGGGCAGCCCGGTCCGCGCGAGGCTCGTGGCGGCAGAGACGGCGCGGGGAGGCGAGGCCTACTCCGCCGAGGTGCACCTGACCAACCTCACCCTCCAGACCCTGGAGGGCCGTTACGGGAGCAGCGTTCTGGACGCCGTCATCGAGGACAGCACCGGGAAGGCCATCTACTGGACCACACCTCGGCAGGTGGGCCTGGTCTTGCGTCTCACCACCTGTCCGGCCCTCGCGGATTGCGACCGGACATTGGAACTGAACTTCAGGCTCGACCGCTTCCAGCCCGCGCTGCCCCTGCAACCCGGGACCTATACCCTCCACGTGTTCGTAAAAAGCCTGGTTCTGCACGGCCGGGAGACTTCCACACTCAGCTTCCAGCTGCCGCCCCACCGCCTGACCATCCTGCCCTGACCGGCCCCCGGCGGCCCGAAAGCCCCAGGGTTTCCATTTTCTCCTCCCCCCTTCCGCTTACCATGTAGGCCGATGAAGTTGACGGTTCTGGGCAGCACGGGAAGCATCGGCACACAGGCGCTGGATGTGGCGCGCGAACGCGGCTGGGTGGTGGGCACCCTGGCGGCGGGGCGCAATCTGGAGCGTCTGGCCGAGCAGGTCCGCGAGTTCCGGCCGGAAGTGGTCAGCGTGGACGCCGCCGTATACGCCCAGGCCCGCGAGGTGCTGGGAGCCGGGCTGCGCGGCGCGCGCCTGATCGCGGACGCCGATGAGGCCGCCGCGCAGCCCGCCGACGTGGTCGTCAACGCCATGAGCGGCCTGATCGGCCTGTCGCCCACCCGCCGGGCGCTGGAGGCGGGGCGCGCGGTCGCCCTGGCGACGAAGGAGGCGATGGTCACGGCCGCGCACCTGATGTGGGAGGCGGCGGCGGTCGGCGGCGGGCGCGTGGTGCCGGTGGACTCGGAGCATACCGGCGTGTACCAGTGCCTGACCGGCGAGGACATGGCCGACGTGGCCGAGGTGATCCTGACCGCCTCGGGCGGCCCCTTCCGCGACGGCCCGGCCGACCTGAGCGGCGTGACGCCCGCGCAGGCCCTCAAGCACCCCTCGTGGAGCATGGGGCCGAAGGTGACCATTGACAGCGCCACGCTGATGAACAAGGGGCTGGAGGTCATGGAGTGCGCCAGCCTCTACGGCCTGCCGCTGTCGCAGGTGGGCGTGGTCGTGCACCCGCAGAGCCTCGTGCACGCGGCGGTGCGTTTCCGCGACGGCAGCCTCAAGGCGCAGTTCGGGCCGACCGACATGCGGCTGCCCATCGCCTACGCCATCGACGCGGCCCCGAGCGGGATGCAGCGGCCCGGCGACGTGCGCGGCGCGCGCCGGGGCGGCGAGGTCGCCGGGCACCTGGGCTGGCCCCTGCGCGGCGAGTGGCAGTTCCGCGACCCCGACCCCGTACGCTTTCCCTGCCTCGCGCTGGCCTACCGCGCGGGCGAGGCGGGCGGCCTGGCCCCCGTCGCCCTGAACGCCGCCGACGAGGTGGCGGTCGAGGCCTTCCTGGCGGGCCAGATCGGCTTCTTGGACATTCCCCGGCTGCTGGAGCGCGTGCTGGACGAGACCCCGGCCGGCGCGCTGACCTGGGGCAGTCTGGCCGAGGCCGACGCCTGGGCGCGGACGCGCTCACGCGAGCTGGTCGGGGCAGGGGTGCGCGCATGAACGTCCTGCAGGGCATCGCGGCGGCCCTGACACCCCTGGGGCTGCTGTGGACCGTGCTCATCATCGGGCTGGCGACCTTCCTGCACGAGCTGGCGCACTACGCCCTCGCCCGCTGGCAGGGCGTAGCGGTCAAGTCCTTCAGCATCGGGATGGGGCCGGTGCTGCTGCGGCGCGACTGGCGCGGCACCGAATGGCGGCTCTCGCTGCTGCCCATCGGCGGATACGTGGAAATCGACGGCATGGCCCCGGTCGAGGACGGCATGAACGCGCAGGGCCAGCCGGTCTACCGCCACCCTACCCACGGCTTCGCGCGCTTGAGCGCCTGGGGCAAGGTGGCCGTGCTGCTCGCCGGCCCGCTGATGAACCTGCTGCTGGCGATAGGGCTGATGACCGTCACCTTCACCGCCCAGGGCATCCCTGCCCCCGACCGCGCCCGCATCGAGAGCGTACAGGCCGGCTCGCGGGCGGCGGCGCTGGGGTTGCAGGCCGGCGACGTGGTGACGGCCATCGACGGCCAGGACATTCCCGACCGGGTGACGGTCGGCGGCGCCGCCGCGCCGGGCTGGGAAAGCCTCCGGGACAGCCTGGGCCGCGCCGGGTCACGCACCCTGAGCGTCGAGCGCGGCGGCCAGACGCGCACGGTCGCCTTCGACTGGCAGCCCACCGTGAACGGCCAGCGGCAATTGCTGGGCATCCGCTACGGGCCGGACGTGCAGCCCGCCAGCGTACCGGTCGCCCTGGGCACGGCCCTGACCACCACCGTGGAGGCCGTGCCGCAGGTGCTGCGGGCCTTCGGCAGCCTGTTCGCGCGGCTGTTCACACTGAACCTGAGTTCCGACGAGAGCGTCAGCGGCCCCATCGGCACGGCGCAGATCGTGAGTCAGGCGGCGGCCACCAGCCCCTGGGCCCTCGTGCAGGTCGGCGTGCTCCTCAACCTGTCGCTGGCCTTTTTCAACCTTCTGCCGATTCCGGGGCTGGACGGCGGGCGCATCCTGCTCGTGCTGTTCGGGGCGCTGCGTGGCCGGCCCCTGACCTTCTCGCAGGAACAGGCCGTCAACCTGCTGGGCTTCGGCCTCGTCATGACGCTGATGCTCTTCGTGGTCGTGCGGGACGTGAGCCGCTTCTTCTGATCGGGGCGGTCCCGCGTCGCCCCTGCCCCCGCCCATCCTGACCGGCCGCCCACATTCCCGAGGTCTGATCGAACGCATGGCACGTCCCCGGTTCCTGTATCCGCTGTTCCTGACACTTCCCCTGCTGCTGGGCGGCTGCGCCCCCGAACTGCTGCGGCCCACCCAGACCATGGCCCTCGACACGACCGGCCCGGCCCCCGACGTGCTGGTGATCGCGGTGTCCGGGCGCTGCGGCCCGCCCTGTCAGGCCCCCTACGACAACTGGGACTATCTCTCTGCACGGGGCACGGTCGACGCGCTGGCGCAGGTCGTGGGCGCCCAGGGGCTGCGGGTCGAGGCGGCGGGCTACGCCAGCGGCGCGCCCCTCTCGTGGACCTCGCGCAAGGCCCCGGGCCAGCAGCGCGGCTACGCGGCCCTGCTGCGCGACATGACGGCCGTGCAGGCGGCGTGGTTCAGCCCCGAGAGCCGCGCAGCGGGGGTGCGCCCGCCCCGGCTGGTGCTGCTGGGCCACTCGCAGGGGTCGGTGTGGCTGCACCACTTCGCCCAGACGCACCCCGAGCTGCCGGTCGCCCTCCAGATCGACCTCGACGGCATCTGCATCGCCTGGTATCTCGACCACGGCCCCGAACTGGCGGCGGCGCGGCTCGACCGCCCCGGCCAGCCGCGCGCCGCCGACGCCTGCGACCTGCGCCGCGTGTCCGGGCGGCAGGTGCGGGGCAAGGACCTCGTGTGGGACAACGTGGAACGTGACCTGGAAGTGCAGAGCAAGCGCCTGCCCTCGGGGCTGAGCGCAGGCGGGGGCCTGTTCGTCAACTACCTGTTCGAGCTGACCCCGAATATCCGCCCCAGCGGCAGCTCGGCCGGCATCGAGCGCTTCGTGTCGGTGCGCGAGGACCACAGCGCCGTGTCGTTTCCCGGCAGCGACGCGATGGGCTGGGTCCTGCGGCGCACGGCCTCCATCGCCGCCGGGTGGAAGGCGACGGACGGGGCGCCCCCGGCACCCACAACCCCGCCGCCGGCCCCCGCCTCACCCTGATCCCACTATTCCAGCGACGCCAGCCACGCCGCCGCCTCGGCTGGTCCGAGCAGGCGCGCGCCCCTCTCCGGCGGGAACCAGGCGAGCAGGGCGGCGGCGCCGGCCCCGCCCGTCTCCCCGAAGATGACCTTGTGGTCGCCGTCGGCCAGGTGCAGCAGCCCGGTGGGCACGGCACACGGGCGGGTGCCGGGCGGCAGGGGGGCGCCCAGCCACACCGCGTCCACCTCGGCGGCGTCGGCGGGGTTGTGGGTGCCGGGCAGGCAACCGTAGTTCACGGGCGCGGGCCAGGGTTCCTGGCGGTACGGTTCCAGCCGGTCCCCCCGCCAGATCAGGCGCTCGCGGGTCCCGGCCGTCCATTCGACGACGCCCTCCCACCCTTCACCGGCCGGCCGGCTCACGGCTGCACCTCGTACAGTTCGACCTGCCGCAGCAGCGTGCCGCCGAAGCTCAGGGTGGCGCGGTAGGCCCCCGGTTCGGGCGCGTCGAGGCGGAAGGTGGCCTCCCGGCCCGACGCGTCGAGGTACACGCTGTCCGTGCCCAGGGCGCGCGCGTCGTCGTACCACGTCACCGCGAGGTACCCCGGCTCGAACTGTCCCTCGATGACGGCCCGCAGCACGAGCGCGCTACCGTCACGCACGAGCGCCGCGTTCGTGACGCGGGCCGGCAGCGAGAACTCGACCGGCCGGGGAATGACCGGCACGAGGTTGTAGCGGCAGCCGCCCAGCAGGGGCAGCACCAGCAGGGCCATCAGGGCGGGGCGGCGCATGGGCGTCAGTGTAGGTCAGCCGCCCGCGACGCGGCCCACCGGCTCCCCTGGGGGAATTTTTCCCCGGCAAATGCTCTAGCCTGCGCGGCATGAAGTTCACGGTCCTCTCGACCAGCCTCGACCCCGAGAGCCGCAGCGCGTGGATGGCCTCTCTGGCGGCGGCGCAGCTCGGGGCGCTGGGCCACGAGGTCACGCACCTCGACCTGCGCGCCGATCCCCTGCCCCCCTTCGACAACGTGCAGGGGGCGGGCGGCTGCTACGATCACCCGGCCGCCGCGCGCTACCACGCGGCGATTGCCGGGGCCGACGGGATTTTCCTGGCCGCGCCGGTCTACAACTGGGGGCTGGGATCGGGGGCCAAGGCGCTCGTCGAGCTGACGGGCAGCAGCGACGAGGGACGCGGCCTGCACGGCGCGTGGTTCGACCAGCCGGTCACGTTCCTGATCTCCGGGGGGCTGGACCACGGCTACCTCAGCCACGGGGCCTTCGCCCTGGGCCTCATGTACGATTTCCGCTGCGTGGTCAACCCGCATTTCGTGTACGCGACCTCGGCCCACTGGGACGCGCCGGAGGTGCCGGGCGAGTGGCTCGCCGCGCGGCTCGCGCGCACCGTCGAGCGCGGCGTGGACCTCGCGGCGCGGCTGCGGGGCCGTGACTACCGCAGCGTGTGGGAGCTGTGACCACGCCGCCCCCCACGCCCCGCGCTCCGCTGCTGCCCCCCACCGAGCGGCCGCGCGTGGTGGCCGAGCACCCCGACTTCTACGTGATCCACAAGCCGGCGCTGTGGCTGACGCACCCGGTGCGCGCCCGGGTGGACGTGCCCGACATCCTGACCTTCATGCGGCGCGAGACGGGCGAGCCGGACCTCGCGCCGCCCCACCGCCTCGACCGCGAGACGAGCGGCACCCAGCTCCTGACCCGCGACGCCGACGCGGCCCGCCGGTTCTTCACGCTGTTCAAGACGCATCTGGTCGGCAAAACGTACCTCGCGCTGGTCCACGGAACCCCGGACTGGGAGCGCCGCACCCTCGACGCGCCGCTGGGCGACCTGGGGCTGGGTGGCGCCAACCGCATCGCCATCCGGCAGGCGGTGGTGCCGGACGGCCGGGCCGCCGTGACCGACTTCCGGGTGGTCGGGCGCCGCGCCGGGCACGCGCTGATCGAGGCGTATCCGCGCTCGGGGCGGCTGCACCAGATCCGCGCGCACCTCGCGCACCTGGGGCTGCCGATGGTCGGGGACAAGATCTACGGCCGCGATCCGCAGGCCTTTCTCGACTTCATGGAGCACGGCCAGACGCCCGAACTGACGGCGCGCCTGGGGCTGGCCCGGCAGGCGCTGCACGCCGCGCGCATCGCCTTTCCCTGGGACGGCGGGCAGGTGGCGGTCGCGGTGCCGCTCGCCCCGGACCTCCAGGCCTACTGGGACGCCCTGACATGAAGTTTTCCTGAAGTCGCGGCCTATACTCGCTCTACATGACTGCCACTTCCGCCGCTGCGCCGCCGCTCAGCCCCTGGGTCCTGTCCGCCTTCTGGTGCGGCAGCGCCTTCCAGTGGCTGGTGCTGCTGCTGATCCTGATGCCCGCCAACATCGTGCAGTTCGTCGGAGAAGCCCAGAAGGGCACGTACCTGGGCACGCTGACGGCCATCGGCGCGGTCATGGCGCTGGTCCTCCCGCCCCTCGTGGGCGCGCGCAGCGACCGCAGCGGGCGGCGGCTGCCCTACCTGCGCCTGGGCGTGGGGATCAATCTCGCCGGGCTGGCGGTCATGGCGCTGGCGGTCACGCTGCTGGGCGGGCTGAGCGGCTTCTGGGTGTATGTCCTGGGTTTCCTGCTCGTGCAGTTCGGCAACAACTACGCCACCGCCCCCTACTCGGCCCTGATTCCCCAGCTCGTGCCCCCGGCGCAGCGCGGGCGCTACAGCGGCGTCATGGCGATGCTCCAGGCGGGGGGGCAGCTGCTGGGCGCGGTCGTCGCCCTGGTCGTCACGTTCCTGGCCCTGCCGCAGGCGGTGGCCTTCGTACTCGTGGCGGTCGCCCTGGTGGTTCCGGCAGTCGTCACCATGCGCGGCGTCCACGAAACGCCGCCCACACCCCAGGAGCGCCGGGACATGGCGGCCGCCCCGACGCTGTCCCTGCGGCAGCTGTTCGCCCACCAGCCCTTCTTGTGGGTGTTCGTGACGCGGCTGCTGTTCGCGCTCGGGCAGTACAGCGTGCAGCCCTTCTTGCAGTACTACGCGGCCGACGTGCTGGGCCAGCGCAACGCGGGCACGGCCACCAGCATCATGCTCGCCTGCATCATCGTGGGCAGCATCGGTTCGGCCTTCCTGGGGGGACGGCTCAGCGACCGGCTGGGGCGAAAGCCGGTCATCTACGTGGCCGGGGGGACGATGGCGGCGGCCGCGCTGCTGCTGCTCATCGCACCCAATTTCGCGGTCGCGCTGGTGCTGGCCCTGCTGTTCGGCCTGGGCTTCGGGGCCTTCACCAGCGTGGACTGGGCACTGGGCAGCGACGCCATGCCCAGCCGCAGCAGCTACGCCCGCGACATGGGCGTGTGGCATGTGGCCTTTACCGCGCCGCAGCTCAGCAGCGCGCCGCAGGGAGCCCTGCTCGACTGGGGCAACGCGCGCGGCGGCAACCTGGGCTACACCCTGGTTTTCGGCATCGCGGCACTGTTCTTCCTGCTGGGCGTGATCCTGGTGCGCCGCGTCCCCGAACAGGCCCACGCCCCGGCCACGCAAACCTGATCCTTAGTCAACCTGACGGCAACCTTTAGACGGTGGGCAGGCGCTCAAATGCCCGCCCCGCCGGGCCGCCATCCTCGCACCATGAGCGAAGTGACCCACGAGGAAGCCGTCAAGACGATGGCCAAGATCATCAAGGACGTGAAGTTCGCCATGCTGACCACCCGCACGGCCGGCGGAGAACTGTACTCCCGCCCCATGACCACCCAGGAACGCGAGTTCGACGGTGACCTGTGGTTCATCGGTTCCAAGGACAGCGAGGCGGTGGCCGACATGCGCGAGCGCCCGCAGGTCAACGTGAGCTTCTCGCACCCCGACAAGAACAACTACGTCAGCGTGAGCGGCATGGCCGAACTCGTCGAGGACCGCGCCAAGCTCGACGACCTGTGGAGCGACTTCTACAAGGCCTATTTCGACGGCAAGGAAGACCCCAATATCCAGCTCATCAAGATTCACGCGCAGGGCGGCGAGTTCTGGGAAAGCAGCGGCAAGCTGGTGTCCTTCTTCAAGATGGCCCAGAGCGCCGTGACCGGAGCCAAGCCCGACATGGGCAAGAACGACACCGTCAAGCTCTGAGCGGCATTTCTCAGAACGAGAAGAGGAGGCTCTGCGGAGGGCCTCCCCTTCTCGTTTCTGGACGCGTAACGCAGGCCTGGTCTATCTCACCTGCACCGGTCGCCTTCTCAGTCGGTCGCGACCGCGAGCTGAGGCAGAGGAGTCGCCTCGGGCGTCAGCACCGGCTCGGGCTGCACGGCCCCCGCCCCGATGCCGCGCAGGCGCTCGGCGAGACGCTCGTAGCCCCGGTTAAGGAACTGCACGCCGTCGATCACCGTTTCACCGTCGGTCGTCAGGCCGGCGATGAACAGCGCCGCGCCTGCCCGCAGGTCGGCGGCCTTGACGGCGGCGGCCCGCAACGGCGCACCCTGGATGATCTGGGTATACCCGTCCACCTCGATGTCGGCACCCATCCGCTGCAACTCCGCCACGTGGGTCAGGCGGTCGGGATAGACGGGGTCCTGCACCACGCTGCGGCCCGGCACGGTCGCGAGCAGGGCGCTCATCTGCGGCTGCACGTCGGTGGGGAATCCGGGGAAACTCTGGGTGACCACGTCCACCGGCTTCAGCTCGCGGGCACGGGCGTCCACGACCACCGCGTCGGTCTCCTCGGTCACGTCCACACCCATCTCGCGCAGCTTCTCGCTGATGGCGTTCAGGTGGTCGGTGCGCACGTTGGTCAGGCGCAGGCGGCTGCGGGTCGCGGCGGCCAGGATCATGAAGGTGCCCGCCTCGATGCGGTCGGGGATCACCTTGTATTCGCCCCCGCGCAGCGCCTTCACGCCCCGGATGGTCAGGGTATGGGTGCCCGCACCCCGGATATCGGCGCCCAGGCCGTTCAGGAACTCGATCATGTCCACGACGTCGGTGTCGATGCTGGCGTTGTCCAGCGTCACCACGCCGTCGCCCAGCACCGCCGCCAGCACGGCGTTGTGCGTGCCGCCCACGGTCAGCAGCTCGAAGGCGAAATGCCCGTTCAGGCTGCCGCTTCGCCGCGCGGCGAAGTTGCCGTCGTCCTCGGTCAGCTCGGCGCCCAGCGCCCGCAGGGCCTTGACGTGCTGGTCGACCGGACGCGGTCCCCACGCGCAGCCGCCGGGCATGCTCATGGTCGCCTCGCCCGCACGCGCCAGGATCGGTCCCATCACGATGAAGCTCGCGCGCATCTTGCTGACCAGCGCGTAGGGCGCGTCGGTATGCACGATCTCGGGGGTATGGAGCAACAGGCTGTTGGGGCCGGTCCAGGTGTGACGGGTACCGATGTGGTGCATCAGCTCCAGGATGGTGTAGACGTCCGACAGGCGCGGCACGGCGTGCAGGGTCACCGGCTCACTGCTCAGGAGGCTCGCCACGATGATCGGCAGAGCCGCGTTCTTGCTGTGCTGGACAGCGATTTCGCCGCTCAGTTCGCGGCCTCCCTGGATGTGCAGTGGGGTTAGTTGCATGGCATTGGCTTCCTTTCAGCGTGTGGAGCGGGGGCACGCAGCCCGCCGGAGGGGTCTCCAGGCTGTCTCGGCGCATGTTACACACGTTGCTCACGGTGTGTCTAGCTGCAACTTGATGAGGGGCGGGGCGTGAGAAGGCGCTCAAGCTTTCTTCAGGCCGGCGGACGGTGGGACCACTGCCTCACCGCCTCAGTTTATTCAGGACAACGACACTCAGAGGTGCATGATGAGGCACTGACGCATCTGACGTGCTAGGCTGCGGGTCAAGAGACAGCGCCGCCCCGGCGCGCGAGGAGCGGCCATGCCCAAGAAAGAACGTAAACGCCTGCAGGTGGTCATCAGCGACGAGCAGGACGCCCTGCTGACCCGCACCGCCTACGAACTGTCGAGTCCGGAGCGCCTGATCAGCAAAAGCGAGGTCGTGCGGCTGGCCATCGAGAAGATCGCCCGCGAGCTGGGCGAGGGCGCGCCGCTGGAAGACTACCGCGCCATTCTCGACACCGAGACGGTCAGCGACGAGGCCTGAGCCTCCCGGGTCGGCGTGCGCGGGACCGGGGGTTCAGGGCTGCGAGGCGGCGAGCGCGCCCATCACCCGGCGCGCACCCAGATAACGCGGGGCCCAGTACCGGTCGGTCTGGAACTGATCGATGGCGACCTTGCCCTTGTAGCTGTTGGCGTTGGCCATGGTGCCGTCGCCGAGATAGATGCCCACGTGCGTGACGCGGCCCCGGCCCTCGGTGTCGAAGAACAGCAGGTCGCCGGCCTGGAGGTCGGCCATCTCGACCGCTACTCCGGCGCGGGCCTGATCGGCGCTCTGGCGGGGGAGCCGCACACCGAAGGGCGCGAACACCTGAAGCACGAAGCCGCTGCAATCCAACCCCGAGCGCGAGGAACCGCCGTACACGTAGGGCGTTCCCAGCAGCGCCAGCGCCATGTCGCGCCAGCTGCCCGAGGTGGGCAGAGGGGCCGGGGCCGCCGCGGTGGGCAGCGGCGTGGGGGCCATGTCGGCCACAGCGGCCACCGGAGCCGGAAGGGGCAGGGCCACGTTCAGGGCCAGCTGGGGCGCGGGCAGCGGCGCCGCTGCCTGCACCGACTTGCCGGTGTTGGGCAGCGGCACGCGCAGGCTCTGGCCGATTTCGAGCACCGCGCCTTCGCCCAGGCCGTTGGCGGTCATCAGGGCGGGAACGGTCACGCCGTAGCGGCGCGCGAGGCTGTAGAGGGTTTCGCCCGCCTGGACGGTATGCGGCGGCGTCTCGCGCAGGATCAACACCTGGCCCACACGCAGGGCCGGTCCCGGCAGGCCGTTCAGGGCCAGGAAGGTGTCCACGCTCAGGCCCGCGCGGCGGCTGATGGAGTAGGCGGTGTCGCCGGGCTGGACCGTGACGGTCTCGCGCGCCGGGGTGGCGGACAGGTCGGCGGGCGCCGTCTGAGCGCTGGCGACGGCTCCGCCGAGGGCGGCGGCGCACAGCAGGGTGCTCAGGGAACGGCGAAGAAGAAATTCAGGCATGAGTCCATCACTCGCAGGGGCGGGGATCTGGGCTTGAACTGAAGTTCATTGAACGTTCAGGCATTCTTGACCCGCGCAACGTAACACACACACACTTCGCTTGCCTACCCCTCATGATGATTTTCTGACCGTCGGGCGAGAAGGAGGCGGCCGAGAAACCGTCACTTTGCGTGTCCGTGTCCCCACTGGGCGCCTGTTCCTGGGGAAACCTTCAGGAACGGCTCATGCGCCGTGTCGGGCCTATGCTGCCTGCGTGTTAGGCAACTTCAACGGCTGGAGGTCACGGACCTTCAGCGCACTGCGGCATGCGCCGTACCGGCGGTACTGGGGGTCGCAGCTCCTGTCGCTCATCGGCTCGTGGATGCAGACCACTGCGCAGCAGTACCTCGTGCTGGAGCTGTCGGGCGGCAGCAGCGCGGCGCTGGGCTGGGTGACGGTCACGCAGTTCATGCCCACCTTGCTGCTCGCCCTGTTCGCAGGGGCGGTGGTGGACCGCGTGCCGCGGCGCCGGGTCCTGATGACGACGCAGATCGTGCTGCTCGCCTCGTCGGTGGTGCTGGCCGTGACCACGCAGCTCGGGACCGTCAGTCTGCCGCTGGTGATGGTCCTGGCCTTCATCAGCGGGACGGCCAACGCCTTCGACATGCCTGCCCGGCAGAGTATGGTCGTGGACTTCGTGCCGCGCAGCGACGTCCCCAACGCGGTGGCGCTGAACAGCCTGTCCTTCAACGTGAGCCGCACCATCGGACAGGCGCTGTTCGGGGTGGTCGCGGCGCTGGGCGTGGGCCTGCTGGCCGGGGGCGACGCCGACAACATCGCCCGGCTGGCCCTGCCCTTCTACCTCAACGTGGCGTCCTTCTTCGCGGTGCTGACCGTGCTGGCGACCCTGCCCTTCCCGGCGCGCGACGTGGGGCCGCGCGGCAGCATGATGGAGGACGTGCGCGAGGGCGTGCGCTACGTCCGGGCGACCCCGGCGGTGCGCAACGTGATGCTGCTGGTCGGCGCGCTGAGCCTGACCGTCATCAACTTCAACATCATCATTCCCTACTATGCCCGCGTGGTTTTCGCGGCGCGCGAGGCCGAATTCGGGCTGCTCTCGGCGGCCTTCGGGGTGGGGGCCATCGCGGGGGCGCTGTGGCAGGCGAGCAAACCCAACCCGCTGCGCAATCTGCGCCTGGGCGGCGTGATTCTGCTGGTGAGCACCGTCCTGCTGGCCTTCACGCCCGGACCGGCACTGGCCGCCCCCATCTTCGCCGTGTGCGGCTTCGGCATGCTCTCGCTGCTGGTGAGCGCCAACAGCACCGTGCAGCTCACCATCCCAGACCATCTGCGAGGACGCGTCATGAGCCTGTATTCCTTCGTGCTGATCGGCATGGGCCCGCCCGGCGCGCTGATCTCCAGCCGCCTGATCGACCGCGCCGGATGGCTGGGGCCACGCTGGGGCCTGGTGGTGCTGGCCGGGCTGGGCGCACTGGCCCTGCTGCTGCTGTGGCGACGGCTGCCGCGCGAGCTGACCCCGCCGCAGGAACGCCCCGTCTCCGGCCAGCCCACGCAGGTGAACCAGGGCTGAGGAGAGCCTGAGCCGACGCCCGGCCGGGCCAGAGCCGACGCAGAGCCGGCATTTATTTTCATTCTGGCCTTAGCGCCGCGCCCGAGCATCGCGCCATGACGAGTGTGCCCGGTTCTCCCCTGCCTGTGGCCCGGCCGCCTGGAGACGGAGCCGCCGCGGCGATCCCCCTGGCCGCCGCCCCCGGCAGCGCCGTCCGCGCGCCCCGCCTGACCGCCCTCGACGCCTGGCGGGGCCTGACGGTCCTGCTGATGCTGCTGGTCAACAACGTGTCGCTGGGCAACTCGACGCCCGCGCAGCTCGTCCATGCGGACTTCGGCGGCCTGACGCTGACCGACCTCGTCTTTCCCTGGTTCCTGTTCTGCGCGGGGGCAGCGCTGCCCTTCTCGAACGCCGCCATGACGCGCGCGGGCGTGACCGGCGCGGCGCGCGTCCGGCGGCTGCTCACGCGCGCCGCGCTGCTGTATCTCGTCGGCGCGTTCCTGACGAGCGTGACGCTGCACGCCTTCTCGCTGGGACTGGGCGTCTTGCAGCTCATCGCACTCGCCACCCTGGGGGCGTCGCTGCTCGCGCCGCTGCGGGGGCGGTATCAGGCGGGGGTGGCCGCCGCGCTGCTGCTGGCCTACGCCCTGTTCCTGAACTACGCGCCCCACGGCGCGGGCACCGGCCTGCTCGACGAGACGCACAACCCCGTGCAGGCGGTCAACGACGCGCTGCTCTCGCCGCTGGGCCTGCGCGGCCTGATCTCGGTCGTGCCGACCACGGCGCTCGTGCTGCTGGGCGCGCTGGCGGCCCGGCCCCTGCAACAGCGTTCGGCGCGCGCGCCCCAGATGCTGCTGGGCCTGGGCGCCCTGCTAAGCGTGGTGGGCTTCGGCTGGGCGGCGCTGGGCGGCCTGCCCTTCAGCAAGGCGCTGTGGACCCCGCCCTACGTGCTCTACAGCGCCGGGCTCGCCACGCTGGGCATCCTGGCCTTCTGGCTGCTCGCCGACTCGGGGCGTGTGGCCTGGGGGCCCCGCCTGCTCGCGCCGCTGACCATTCCGGGGCGCAACGCCCTTGCCGGATACGTGCTGCCCATCCTGTTCAAGGTCTGGGTGTTGCAGGAATGGACCGTGACCTGGGCCGGGCAGGCGCAGCCGATGGGCACGGCGCTGCTCAGGATGGCGCGCGGAGCCTTCGGGGCGCTGGCGGGCGGCTGGGTCTACACCCTGGGCTACGTCCTCGCCGCGTGGCTGGGCCTCGCCTGGATGGCCCGCCGGGGCCTGATCTGGAAGCTGTGAGTCCAGTTCCGTGCCCGGCGCCGGCCCCATTTCGCCCCTCCCCCTTTTCCATCTTCCGGAGTCTGCCATGTACCGACCCCTCCTGACGGCCCTCGTTCCCGCACTGCTGACGCTGGGTACGCCTGCCCACGCCGCCTCTGCCCCCGCTCCGGCCGACCTGCGTTACGGCGGTACCAACTTCGGCGCGCTGGCCGCCGAGTCCTACAAACTGGCGGGTCTGGACGGCCAGTTCACCGACTGGCTCAATGCCGCCTACCAGAAGGCCGGGTTGCCGCTGGCCGGGGGCAAGACCCTGACCGCAGGCCTCGACGCCCGCCGGGCCGCCCTGAGTGCCGCCAGGGGCGCAGAGAAGGACCGCCTGGCCCGCGAGACGGCCACCTGGGCGCACACATTCATCAAAAAGGTCGTGCCGAAATTCAGCCTGGAGCGTGGCTACGAGTTCGCCAGCATCCCCAAGACCGGCGAGCGTCAGTGCCTCCTCCAGAGCACCATCATCGCGGGACTGCTCCAGCGCGCAGGTCTGGACGCCGGGCTGGTCATGGTCTGGAAGAGTCAGAGCGGCCAGGAGAGCAATCTGGGCCACGTGACCAGCGTGCTGCGCCTGCCGGGCGGCTCGGGCGACCTGGAGGTGGACGCCAGCGAACCCGACCCCACCGCCACCCACAGTGGCCTGCTGGCCTGGGTGGGCGGCGGCTACCGGTTCGTGGAGGCGAAATTCGGGCAGAACAACCTCATCACCGGCTACGGCCGCAGCGACGGCCAGGGGACGGTCAAACCGGCTGCCCTGACCTTCCTGAGCCTGAACTACGTGCGCTCGCAGTTCGACTATTACCGGGGCGAACGCGCGACCGGCGGCGTGCTGGGCACCGGCACCGGCAAGGCCACGGCGGCCGGGCTGGCGAGCAGCGAGCGCTTCCTGCGCCGGGCGCTGCGCGAGGAACCGGCCAACGCCCTGGCCGCCAGCGTCCTGGGCAACGTGCTGCGCAAGCAGGGCAAGGACGACGAGGCCCGCACCCAGTTCCGGGCCGCCGGGCGGCTCTACGCGGCCCAGGGCCGGACCCCGGCGGGCGTACAGGCCAACGTGAGCTGGGCCGGCGGCGCCAACTGAGGCGCGGGCCCCGCCTCCGCCGCCGCGACTTTCTGCGACGATACCCCAGGTGACCGGGCGGGCCTCCAGGCCCCCAGCCCGGCCCTGCCGCACGCTGCCCTTGATTCTCTCCCGCTCAGACAGGACCGATCCTTGAACGACTCTGCACCTTTCCGGCCCACCCGCGCTCCTCTGTTCCGCCTGCTGCTCGCTGCCCTCCTGCTCGCCGCTCCGGCGGCCGGAGCACACGCCGCCGTGGCCCAGCAGCCCGCCCCCGCGACCTCACCGGCCAGCATTCCCAGCACGCCGCCCGGGCAGGTGCAGCCGGTCGCGCCCGGCACCCGGCCCGCCCCGACCATCCCCACCCTGACCCTGACCCCGGCGGTGCCGCAGGTCTACAAGGTCGAGTACCTCAGCAACGGCTTTATCGAGGTCGCGCACGCGGTCCTGACCCTCACCCCCGCCGAGCGGTCCCAGGCGCGCACGCTGGCGGCCACCGTCGCGGCCCGCGTGTTCGCCGCCCGCCCCACGCTGGCCGAAGTGGACCTGAGCGTGTACGACAAAGGCAGCTACGCCGGATTCGGCGGGCCGCTGCCGCTGCTGACCGCCAGCGTGCCGCAGGCCCGGCTGGGCGCCATGACCAGCTGGGCGCTGGGCCAGGGCACCTACGACCGCGCCTGGGTCAACCCCGGCAACCTGCCCGCCTACCGCGAGCCTGACCGCGTGCGCGAGGTGACCCCCACCCTGGTCAGCCCCGGCCCGCAGCCCCGGCAGAACGCCGCCCAGATCGCCCAGACCACCGCCCGGATTCGCGGCGGGCTACAGGGCGGCTTCCTGTACCGCGCGCGCCGGGGCACCGAGGGGGTCGCCGCCCTGACCTTCGACGACGCGCCGCACCCCATGTATGAGCCGCTGCTGCTCGACCTGCTGCGCCGGGCAGGATCGCGCGCGACCTTCTTCGTCATCGGGCGCAACGCCGCCGCCTATCCGTATTTCGTGCGCGACATGGCGGCGCAGGGCCACGAGGTCGCCAACCACACCTACCACCATGTGCGCCTGCCGCCCCTGCCCACGGACGAGGCCACCAACGAGATGCGCTGGGCCAACGAGGTGTTGCAGGGCCTGACCGGCAAACCGGTGCGCTATTTCCGGCCGCCCGGCGGCGAGTACACGCCCGCCACCCTGGCCGCCGCGCAGGCCCTGGGCCTGACGACCGTGTTCTGGACGGACGACCCCGGCGACTTCCAGAACCCCGGCGACGTGCTTCTCGAAGCCCGGCTGCGGCGCAACCTGCGGCCCGGCGGCATCGTGCTGCTGCACGACAATGCTCCGCAGACCCTCGACGTGCTGCGCGAATTCCTGCGCGTGGCCCGGCGCTCGGGCATCAACCTGACGACGGTGGGGGGCCTGCCGAAGTAGAAGGAGTGGAGGGCGTGGAGCATGGTCGTCTCCACCTCGGCTCTTCCCGGCAGGGCTGACCGGTCCGTCTTCTCCCGCTTCCTCTTTCCCGCCGCCCACCGCCTGCCCTCCGCTACACCCCCGTCGCCACGACCGCCCCCAGCATCGCCAGCGGGGCGGTTTCGGCGCGCAGGATGCGGGGGCCGAGGGTCACGGGCACCGCGCCGCGCGCGAGCAGCCCGGCGATCTCGGTGTCCGAGAAACCGCCCTCGGGGCCGGACAGGACGGTCAGGGGCGCGGCCCAGTCGAGCAGGTCGGGCAGCCGGGCCTCGGCGCCGGGATGGGCCACCACCAGCCGGCCCTCCCAGGTCAGGCGGGCCAGGGGTAGGGGCCCGAGAACCTCCGGCACGACGCGGCGGCGGGACTGGCGGGCGGCCTCCTCGGCGACGCGGCGCAGGCGCACGAGCTTCTGCGCGCCGATCTCGCGGGCGTCGGCGTGCGCGGTCACGAGCAGCTGCACGCGCGCCACACCCAGTTCGGTCGCCGCACGCACCACGTCCGCGAGCTTGTCGCCCTTGAGGAGCGCGATGGCCAGCGTCACCGGCTGCGGAGTCTCGCGGCCCAGATCGGCGGCCCCGGCGTCCGGCCCGGCGGTGAGGTCGAGGGTCAGGACCGCCCGCCCCTCTTCCAGTTCGGCGATCTCTGCGGGCGCCTCGCCCCCCTGACCGTCGAAGGCCTGCACCCGGTCGCCGGGACGCAGCCGCATGACCTGGAGGTGCCGGACCTCCTGCGGCCCCAGCACCAGCCGCGCCGCCAGTTCGGGCACGCGCACGCGGTGGATGCTCACGGCTCCTCGCCCCGCCGCGCCGTGACGAGCGCCCAGTCGCCGTCCTCACGCACCGTCACGCCGGTAAAGCCTTCCCGGTCCAGCGCCGCGCGCACGAGGTCCAGCTTGCCGGTCAGGATGCCGGTCAGGACCAGGGGGCCGCCGGGAACGAGGTGCGCGGCATACTCGCCCGCCAGCAGGTCATGCAGTTCGGCATACAGGTTGGCGACCACCACGCCGAAGGGCGCCTCTTCCAGCTCGGGCAGGTCGCCCAGGCCCAGGGTGCCTTCCTCGAAGCGGGCCTGCGCCGGGGCCACCCCGTTGATCTCCGCGTTCTCGCGCGCGATGGGGATGGTGATGGGGTCGATGTCCACCCCCAGCGCGAAGCCGGCCCCCAGCAGCGCCGCCGCGATGGCGAGCACGCCGCTGCCGGTGCCCACGTCCAGCACCCGCACCCCGGCGAGGTCCAGTTCGCTCAGGGCCTCGGTCGCCATGCGCGTCGTGGCATGGTGCCCGGTTCCGAAGGCCATGCCCGGCTCGATGATCAAGGGGCGCGTGCCCTCCTCGGCCTCGCCCGCGTGCCACGGGGCCACGATGGTCAGGCGACCGGCGCGGACCGGGCGCAGGGTCCGGCGGAACTCGGCCTGCCAGTCCTGCTCGGCCTCCTCGGTCCAGTCGCCGTCGGCGATCTCGGGGGGCAGCGCCGTGCGGGCGCCGAAATACGCGCGGATGTGACCGGCGCGCTCTTCCAGGCCGGTCGCGCCGGCCTCCCACAACAGGTCAAGGTGGGCTTCTCTCGTGTCGAACGTGCCCGGCAGGCGGTAGACCAGCATATCGGGCGCAGTGTAATACGGATGGGCGGCGCAGACAGGCCGCGCCGGTGGCGCCCGCCCCCCTCCCTATACTGCCGGGCATGAAACTGGCCATCGTCGGCGTCGGTAAGCTCGGTCTCGCCCTGCTGGAGGGGGTCACGGCGCGCGGCGTGATCGCCCCGAGCGACATCGGGCTGCTCGACGCGAACACGGCGCGCGTGCAGGACCTCGCCGCGCGCACGGGCGCCCGCATGATCCAGGCCAGCGACCTCGGCTCGGCGCAGCGCGTCCTCGTCAGCCTCCAGCCGCGCGTCTTTCCCGAGGTGACCGAGTGGCTCGCCCAGGAAAACACCGGCTACGTGAGCACGATGGCCGGGGTCAGCGTGAACACCCTGGTCCGGCGTCTGGGCACCCGGCGCGTGGTGCGCGTGATGCCCAACCTCGCCGCGACCATCGGCCGCTCGCAGACCGCCATCACTGGCCCGCGCGAGGCGCAGGAGGCGGGCGACCTCGCCTTCGCGCATGAGCTGTTCGGGGCGGTGGGCGATGTGTACGACCTGCCCGAGAACCTGTTCAACGCCTTCACGGGCATGAGCGCCTCGGGGCCGGGCTACGCGGCAGTGCTGGCCGAAGGACTGGCCGACGGCGGCGTGCGCATGGGCCTGCCGCGCCCGCTGGCCAACGAGCTGGCCGCCAAGGTGCTCGTCGCCAGCGGCGAACTGCTGCAACGCCGCGCGCACCCCGGCCTGCTCAAGGACGAGGTCTCCAGCCCCGGCGGCACCACCATCGCCGGTCTGGAGGTGCTGGAATCGGCCGGAGTTCGCGGCGCGCTGCTGCGGACCGTGGTGGCCGCGACCAAGCGCAGCGCCGAACTCGGCAACGATCAGGAGGACTGAACCCCGCACGCGCCGCCGTCAGAGTGCCGTGAGGGCCGCGCCCCTAGGCTGACGCCGATGCTCCCTGCCCCGACGCGCGCCGTATTCGCCGCCCTGCTGTGTGCCCTGCCGGGGACGGCCCTGGCCGCCGCGCCGGCGGGGTATTACCCGCAGGCGGCCGGTACCGCCTGGACCTACAGCAGCGGCGAGCGGCAGGTGCTGGGCGCGCCGGCCACCTACAAGGGCGTCCGGGTGGTGCCGCTCAGTCATGTGCTGGGCCGGGTGCTGGTCAGCCAGGACCTGCTCGAATACCGCGCCGACGGCAGTGTGTGGCTGCGCGGCCTGCACACCGGCCGGGAACTGCGCTGGTACGCCTCTCCCCTGCTGGTGTACCCGGCCGCGCCGCTGCAACCCGGCCAGAGCTGGCGCAGCGGCGCGCGTACGGTGCAGGTCACGGAGGTGCGGGGCGTCACCACACCGGCCGGCACCTTCAATGCGCTGGTGCTGCGCACGCAGGAGGCCGGCGGGCAGGCGCAGGAGACCTTCTTCGTGCCGGGGGTGGGCGTCGTGCGCTACCGCACCGCCGACGGCCGCACGACCGACCTGACGGCGCGCAGATAAACCCTGCCCTTCAGCGTTTCTTGCGTACGCGGTAGGTCAGGAGGTCGGCGTACATGCGGGTCCGGGCGGTCGCGCCCTGCCAGAACCCGCGTTTCTTTTCCTTGACCACCTGCGCGACCTGCGGCAGTTCGACGTAGTCCCAGCGCGCTCCCGTCTCCTTGAGGTGCGCGGTGATGGCCGGCTCGGGCCAGCGTTCCTCGGCGAGGTGGGGCACGGCCAGCAGCCAGTCGCGGCGACAGGCCCGTTGCCCGCTGAGGTGCGGGGTGAGCTTGTTGCCCCAGTCGGTCACGAATCCGCCCCCCTCGAACACCCCGATGCTCATGTCGAGGCCGCCCGTCAGCACCGGTTGCAGCAGGGTATGCAGGTGTCCGGTCGTCAGGCCGGTCAGGTCGGCGTCGAGCATGACCACGTACTCGGCGCGCGCCGCCTCCAGGGCCGCGTACAGGGCCGGCCCCTTGCCGACGTTGCGGGTGAGTTCGACCACCTGCGCGCCGGCCCCGCGCGCGACCGCCGCCGTGTCGTCGGCGCTGCCGTCCGAGGCCACCACGACCTCGGGGGTCAGGGTCAGGCCGACCCGCACCACGTCGGCCACCGTCCCGGCCTCGTTGTAGGCGGGAATGACCACCGCGACGCTGCGGGTCACGCCGCCCCCCCCGGCGGCGTCTGGAAGGCGGGGGTCAATCGCGGGCCGCCTCTCGGGGGAGGGTCACGCCGGGAGCCAGCGCGCCGTACATCAGCAGCGAAAACCGGTCCTGCCAGTCGCGCAGCACCTCGCGCTGGTCGCGGTGCCCACCGTGCAGCAGCGCGAGCAGACAGGCGTCCACCAGCAGCGACGCCAGCAGATGCGTGTTGGCGTCGCTGCGCAGGTGCCCCTGAAGGCGCATGGCATGCAGCACCGGCTCGACCAGGGCCACCAGCGTCAGGGCGGTGCGGACCTCCTGGCCCGGCAGGCCCGGGGCCGGCGTGCCCGGCGCGGCGCCGTCGGCCCCGGGCCCCGGCCCCGGACGCGCGCCCAGCACCGCCTGCCCCACCGCGCCCACCAGATGCCCGTACCGCACGCCCAGATCGGCCATGCGCGCCGTGACGTGCTGCCAGACGGCCTGGGGCGCGGTGCCGCTGCTCAGGCGGCTCAGGGCCTCGCTGCGCGTCTCGGACACGGCGCGCTCGAAGTGGGCGAGCAGCATATGGGTCTTGCTGGGAAAGTACCGGTAGAGGTTGGTCCGGCTGACGAACGCCGCGCGGGCAATGTCCTGCGCGCTCGTCTGGTCCAGACCGCTGCGAGCGAACAGCTCGAAAGCCGCGCGGGCGATGCGCTCGCGCCGGGCCTCGGTCTGTTCTTCACGGTCCACCTTCACGGCTCCAGTGTAAAGCCACGCTCTTACGCACAGTTGACAGCCGTCTAAGAAAGGCTTGAGACACGCCGGGGGCATTCACCGGGGGCGGGCGGGGGCGACGGCCCTGGCCGAATCATGTCCTGCACTTCTCATGGTATCGCCCAGGATGAGCGCGCGCTGTGAGCCTCCGGGCTGACGCCAGGCTGACGCGGGGGGTAGAGTGGGTTCCCGGCGAGATTCAGCAGGCGGCGCGGGCCGCGCGCCCCGCCTCCTGCGGCGTTCGCCGGGGACAGGAGGTTATCCCGGATGCACATCTACAAGCTGGCTGGCCGAAACGTCGACGTCACCGACGCCATGCGCGACTACGTCGAGGAGAAGCTCACCCGTCTCGACCGCTACAGCGACCAGATCACCGACGCCCGCGTCACCCTGACGGTGCGCGACGTGCGCGACTCGGGGCGGCGCAACCGCGTCGAAGTGCAGCTCAATGTGCCCAGCGGCATCATCCGAGCCGAGGAACACCACGCGGACATGTACGCGGCCATCGACAAGGCCAGCGACGTCCTCGAGCGCCAGCTCCGCAAGTTCAAGACCCGCTACATGAAGCAGCGCCAGGATGCCATCCCCGCGCCCGAACCCGGCCCGGCCGAGGCCGACGTGGCGGCGGGTCTGGACGACGTGAGCGAGTTCACGCCCGAGATCGTGCGCCAGAAGCGTTTCGAGCTGCGGCCCATGTCCCCTGAGGACGCCGCCGCGCAGATGGAGGCGCTGGACCACGACTTCTACGTCTTCAAGAACATGGTGTCGGGCCTGACCGGCGTGGTCTACCGCCGCCGCGACGGCCATTACGGCCTGATCGAACCGAGCTGAGGCTCGGGCCAGGGAGGACCGGCGGGCGCAGAGGACGCGCCCGCCGGTCCTCCCTTTATACCTTCTGTAGGCGTGCAGGGCCGCAGGGTTGGTGCGGGGTGATATGCTGGGGCGTTTATGATCGCGCATGTGGTCAATCCCGGAAGCGGCGGCGTCAAGCTGGCCTGCGCGACCATCGAGCCCAGCCTGAATCCGGCGTTGCCGGGCCAGCTCCAGGTTTCGCTGATCCGCGCCGAGCTGCCCCTCAGTGAGCCTCCCACCCCCGGCGGGGTCAGCGGCCCGGCCCTCGACGAGCTGGCGGCGCGGCTGCTGGAGCTGACCCGCGAGTGGCCCCGGCCCGACGTGGCCGTGGGGCGCGGCGGCGAGATCGGCCGCGTGCCGGCCGGCACCTACCGCCTGACCCCCGAACTGGCCGAGCGTGCCCTGAACTGTGGGCGCCAGGACCTGCCCGCCAACCTGGGCGGCCCGCTGGCGCTGCGCCTGGCCGGGGCCTGGGGGGTGCCCGGCTTCATCGTGGACCCGCAGAGCGTGGACGAACTGCTGCCGCAGGCGCAGGTGACCGGCGTGGCGGGACTGCGGCGCACCGCGCAGTTCCATGCCCTGAACGCCCGCGCGGTCGCCCGGCGCGCGGCCTACGAGACAGGCAAGAAGTTCGCAGACGCGCGCGTGGTCGTGGCCCACCTGGGGGCGACCACCAGCGTCACGGCCTTCGACCAGGGACGGGCCATCGACACCACCGGCAGTGGGGCGGGCGGCGGTCCTCTCGGCGCCCGCCAGAGTGGTCCCCTGAGCGCGGGAACGGTGCTGCGCCTGCGGGCCGAACACGGCGACGACGCCCTGCTGCGCCTGTTGACGCTGGGCAGCGGCTTTCAGGCCCTGACCGGCAGCGCCGACCTGCGGGAGCTCGAGGCCCGTGAGATGGACGACCCGGCCGTGCAGGCCGCGACCGCCGCTTTCGTGCATCAGGTGTGCAAGGCGGTCGGCGAGCAGTGCGGCGCCCTGCCGGGCCGCCCGGACGCGGTGGCCCTGACGGGCGGCATCACCCGCTGGGACAGCCTGGTGGACCGCATCGAGCGCCGCCTGGCCTGGATCGCCCCCGTGATCGTGGTGCCCGGCGAGCTGGAGCTCGAGGCGCTGGCCGAGGGGGCGGGCCGGGTCCTGTACGGCCTGGAAGGCCTGCGCGAGTGGTCACCCTCGGGCGTGACCGTGCAGCCCCCCACCCCCCAGGCGGCCCAACCGGCCGGGGCGCGCTGAGGTGGCCTCCCGCCGCCGGGGACAGGGGCCCCACGAACCCATCCGCGCCACGAGCATGTGGCGGGTGGATCAGGTGTTCCTGGCGCGGCGCGGCCAGCGCGTCGAGGTGATCTGTTCGCTGGTCAACGACCGGGGCGGCCTGCGCAACCTCAGCGTGGTGGCCCCCACCGCCGACCCGCAGGTGGCCGTGCGCCACGCCGCGCGCTTCGTCGCCGGCAAGGGCAACGTGAGCGGCGCGCGCCAGGCCCGCGTGCGCTGGGCGCGCGAGCAGAGCACGACCCTTCAGGACGAACTGATCCGCGACGAGCAGCTCGAAGACGATTTTCTCGACGAGTTCGAGGAGACGCTGGCGGCCGTGCGCGACCAGATGCGCTGAGCGCGCAACACGGCAGAGGGACGGGACCGCAAATTGGGTCCCGTCCCTCTTGTTCCGGAAGACCCCACGCGGCGGCGCGGGACCCCGGAGCCCGGCTCAGTTGGTCTTGGTCAGCTTGAGGCGGTACTTGTTGAAGGGGCTGCTGTCGTTTTGCCCTTCGGAGATGGTGTAGCTCGTCGCCTTGAGGTAGTAGGTACCGGCAGCCGGGAGCGTGAAGTTCACTTCCGAGTCGCTGTCGAGACGCGGGGTGCCCCGGTCGTCGTTCTCGGCGAGGACCGTCTTGCCGTCGGGGCCCAGGAGGTACAGGTACGAGTCGAGCTGGCCGCCGAGCTGGGCCGCCGCGAGCATCTCGGCCTTGATCTGGTCGCCCGCCGCGCCGGTGAACTTGAAGACGTCGTAGTCCTGGGGCTTGCCGTAGATGTACGCCGTCTGGGTGGTCTGCCCGTAGGCGATGAGGGCAGCCTGGTCCGGCGTGTCGTTGGGCTCGTAGGGATCGGTCGGGTTCAGGTCCGGGGCCACGCTCGTCAGGTTCACCTGCTTGCGGTCGGGGGTGAAGTAGGTGCTGCCGCTCGTGGCCGTGATGGTGCCCACGAAGGTCCCGCGCGAGTCGGCCAGGCCGCCCGTCACGCTCAGGTCGGCGCCGGCCACGTACAGGTCGTAGGTGCCGGGCGCGATCTCGGAGAAGCGGGCCAGGCCGTCGGCATCCGTGGGCGTCAGGTACAGCGGGGTGGGGTCGTCAGTGGCCCCGGCGCGCATGCCCTGGCCGCGCAGGATCACGTCGGCCAGGATGCCGGGGTGCGTGCCCGACGAATCGGTGTAGGCCACGTTGATGGCCACGTTGGCTCCCTTGGCGGGCAACTGGGCGCAGTCGGTCAGGGTCTGGGCGATCTTGCCGGCGTTCAAGCCGCCCCAGCCCGTGTCACGGTCGAAGCCCGAGGGGTTGCTGCCGATGGCGCTGTTGGCGTTGAGCTCCAGCACGCGGCGCACCTGGTAGGGGGTGGCGGCCGGGCACTTCTGGAGCACGAGCGCGGCGACGCCGGTCGTGTAGGGCGAGGAGAAGGACGTACCCGAGATCAGGGCGTGCCCGCCGCCCTGCCAGGTGGGGCGCGCCAGCATGGTGTCCTGGCCCGGCGCGCTGCTGGAGATGTGACGGCCCGAGGTGCTGAAGGTCACCTTGCGGTTGCTGGCGTCCAGCGCCCCCGAGGCGATGAGGCCCGGCAGGGCGGCGGGGTACTGGAACTCGTCGTGGTAGGTGTTGCCCATCGAGGCGACCACCGTGGTGCCGTTCGCCATCGCGTAGTCGAAAGCGTCCTTGACGGCCCCGAAGGATACGCCGCCGCCCCAGGAGTTGTTGATGACCCGCGCGCCGTTGTTGGTGGCCCACACCGCACCCAGCGCGATATAGAAGCTGCCGTAGGAGCCGGGGTTGAACATCACGACCGGCAGCCACTTGGCCTCGGGCGCGACCCCGACGATGCCCTTGCCGTCGCGCGCGGCCACGATGCTCGACGCCACGTAGGTGCCGTGCGAGTTCGCGTCCTTCTTGAAGTAGTTCACCCACTCCTTGGCATCGGTGTAGACCTTGTTCTGGAGGGGGTCGAAAGCCTTGCCGGCCCAGTTGGGGTTCAGGTCGGGGTGGCTCACGTCGCCCGGATCGTCGATCACGGCCACGACCACACCCTTACCGGTCAGGCCCGCATCCCAGGCGACCTTGGCGTTCAGGTGGCGGGGGTCCAGAGCGTACTGCGGCAGCTCGTCGAAGATCTGGTCGGCCGAGTTGGCCTGCGCGCCGATGCCACTCGCCGTGCCCGCCGCCGACACGGTGGTGCCGGGGTCCATCTTGGCGAGCACGTTGGGCGTGGCGTAGCGGACGCCCGCGAGCTGCATGGTGCTGGCGGTGAGCTTCAGGGCGTCGCCCGGCACGCGGATCAGCGCGGACTTGATCTCGGGAATCCGGGCCACGACGGTCCCGCCCACCGCCTGCGCCGCCTTCTGGAGGGACGCCTCGTCGGCATAGCCGACCACCAGTTCGTTCTGTACGTAGTCCATCGTGCCGCTGTGGGCGACCGTGGTCGAGGCGGCAGGTGTGGGCGCCGCAGGCGACGGGACGCCCGCTTGCGGAGCGCCCTGCTGCGAGCAGGCGGCCAGCAGGCCCGTGAGCGCGGCCACGCCCAGCGCGCGGGTCAGCATCTTCTTGGTCATGTGTTCAGGCATGATGGTTCCTTTGTGGGAAAGAGGGCCGGAGGCGCCGAACTGCCTTCCCCCGGCGGGAGAGCGGCGCTGGCTTTACTGGGGACCGGTGATGAAGTCCCAGTTGATGTTCACGGGACGGCTCTGGTTGATGGGCGCGACCAGGTTGCCGTCGGCGTCGGGGGCCCAGGTGTAGACCGAGTACGCCGAGATCCGGTTGTTTTCGGCAGGCGCGTACTTGTAGGCGACGCCCGAGTACATTTCCCACTTGTAGGGCCGCAGGGCCTGAAGCGGAGCCGCGACGAAGACGTTCCAGGGCAGGCTGACCGTATGCGCGGCCGTATCCACCTGAACCCGGTTGGGCTTGGCGGCCAGGTACCGGCCGGAAGTGTCGGTCAGGACCGAGCCCGCCGTGGTCGGGCCTCTGAACACCGTTCCGCTGCTCGTGAAGACGAGCGACTGGCCTGCGGGAATCTTGTTGCCGCTGTCGCCCGTGCCTTCCTCGACGCGGATCAGGGCATTGCCGGCCGTATTGGGAACAGGCGCCGGCAGGTTGTAGCCGTTCTGGGTCATCAGGTCACGGATGCGGAGGTTGTAGGCCGCGCCGTCCGCGCCAATGTCGGTCTGGTTCTGGCCCAGCACGAAGGTGGGATTCGTCGAGACGCCGGTCGTCTCGTCGGCGGGCGCGATGAAGCGCGGGCTGAACTGCGCGAGCGGGGTGGTTTGGGTGGTGTTGCTGTCGGCGGTGTTCGCGCCGCGCGCCTTGACGCGGTAGGTGAAGGTCTTGCCCGCACTGAGTTCGGCGCCCGTGTCACGGAAGCTGTAGGGACGCGTGGCCTGATCGGCCGAGCAGGTCGCCACGGGCGTTCCGCCGCCGACCGTGCCCACCTTGGTGAAGGTCGCGCCGTCGCCCGAACGCTCGATGTCGAAGGCGAAGGGCTTGGCCGCCGCCGAGGTGTCGGTGTAGCACCAGCGCACTTCCACGAATACGCCTGAGCCGTTGGGGGCCGCGTCGGGGGTGGCCGCGTCGGGGGTGGCCGCGTCGGTGCCGGGCACCTGGTAGGGCGTGGTCCACGAGCCTTCCTGCTTGAGCGTGAAGGCGGTGGCGGCGGCCTGGGTCGGGGCGACCACGGTGCTGCCGGCCGTAGCGGCCGTGTTGATCAGCTTGATGGGGATGACGTAGCGCGTGTAGTTGTAGTTGTAGTCCACGGCCATGACTTCGAGGTAGACCGTCTCGCCCGCCGCGCTGCCGAAGCCGGCCGTGAAGTTGCCGCTGCTGGTGACCGCGCCGGTATCCACCTTGCGGGGCTGGTCCTGCGGCGGCGAGTAGCTGTAGTTGCTCGCGGTCGTGGACCCCGTGATGCCGGCGCTGCCGGGGGTGCGGCCCAGCTGGGCGTAGACGATCCGCATCGGCCCGACGTGGTCGGAGTCGTCGGTGGTCGAGATCCGGAAATCGATCTTGTCGGTGAAGGTGGCCCCGCTGATGGCCGAGCCGTCGGCGCGGGTGATCTTCAGGCGCGCGCCGTTGGTCGTCGCCGTGGTGTCGAAGGCCGGGCGCTGGATGAGCTTGATCGTCTGGGCCTGGCTACCGATGACCACGCCGTACAGGTCGTAGCCGGCGAGGCCGGACTTGCGGGCCTTGAGGTCGTAGGTGCCCGCCGGCAGGCCCGTCAGGGTGAAGTTCCCCTGGGCGTCGGTGGGCACCGTGCCCAGCGTGAGGCCGTCTTGCGACACGGTGATGACGCTGCCCACGACCGGCGCGCCGATGTTCTGGTCCACGACCGTGCCCTGCACCGGAGCGGTCCCGGCGTTCAGGCTCACCGTGACGGACGTGCTCGCGCTGGCCTTGTTGCCGGCGGCGTCGTAGGCGGTCGCCGTGTAGGTGCGGCTGCCGTTCTGCAGGGCGTTCAGGCCGGTGACGGGCAGCTCGTAGGGCGCGGCGGTGTCCTCGCCCAGCTTGGTCGTGCCCTCGTAGAACTCGACCTTCGTCACGGCCACGTTGTCGGTCGCGTCCGCCTTGAGGGTAAAGGTGCTCGTCGTCACCGGATTCGCCGACGAGGTCAGGGTCACGGTCGGATTGGTCGTGTCGCCGGGCGTGGGGGTCGGGTTGGTCGTGCCCGTCGAGATGTTGATCGTGATGACCGCGTTCGCGCTGGCCTTGTTGCCGGCGGCGTCGTAGGCGGTCGCCGTGTAGGTGTGCTGGCCGTTCTGCGACGCCTGCGCGCTGAGGGGCAGCTCGTAGGGTGCGGCGGTGTCCTCGCCCAGCTTGGTCGTGCCCTCGTAGAACTCGACCTTCGTCACGGCCACGTTGTCGGTCGCGTCCGCCTTGAGGGTGAAGGTGCTCGTCGTCACCGGGTTCGCCGACGAGGTCAGGGTCAGGGTCGGATTGGTCGTATCGGCCGGGGTGCTGGTATCGCTGCAGCCCACCAGCAGGGCACCGAGCAGCAGGGCGGAGCAAGCTGAAAAAGATTTCAAGGCCATAACTCAAAACTCCTCATCTCATGAACGGAAGACGGTCGCGATACGCCCATTCGCCGGCGACGAGGCCGGAACGCGCGTAGGAATAAGCCGATAGAGCTCAGGGCTTTAAAGGAACAAGGCAAATTTATAAGCAAATCATGAGTAAATTGTGGGTGACCACTAAACCATTCATTCTCTGGGGGTGCCGAAGGGGGCAGCTGTCCCGCCTGTCCAGCCGCGAGACCCCGAGAGGAATAGTTGACCTAAATCGTCAACTTTCTGATAGACTGTCGGGAATGAAGCGCCTCTTCGCCCCTCTCCTCCCGCTCGCCGCCCTGACCCTCGTCGCCGGCCCGGCCCAGGCCCAGCAGGCCCGTGAACTGCGGCTGGGCGTCTTTCCGAACGTCACGCATGCGGCCGGACTGGTCGCCATCAACAAGGGCCTCGTCCAGAAGGAACTGGGAAGCGGGGTCAAGCTGGTCGTCAAGGAGTTCGCCAACGGCTCGCAGGTGAATGAGGCCTTCGCGGCCGGGGCCATCGACGCGGCCTACGTCGGGCCGGGGCCGGCCATGAACGCCTTCCTGCGCGGCGTGCCCATTCAGGTCTATGCGGGCGCGGCCAATGCGGGCGCGGTGCTGGTGGCCCGCAAGGACAGCGGCGTGCGCAACGTGAAGGGGCTGGCGGGCAAGAAGGTCGCCGTGCCCACGCGCGGCAGCACCCAGGACATCAGCCTGCGCCACCTGCTGCACGAAAACGGCCTGAAGGCCATCGACGAGGGCGGCAACGTGACGGTGGTGCCCATCGACCCGGCCAACATGCCCGCCGCCTTCGCCAGCAAGCAGGTGGACGCCGCGCTCGTGCAGGAGCCCTGGGGCGCCGTGATGGAAACGCAGGGGGCGCGCCTGATCGCCAACGAAAAGGCCATCTGGGAGGGCGGCAACTACACCACGACCGTCCTCACCGTGAACACGAAGTACGCCGCCCAGAACCCCGAGACCGTGAAGGACCTGCTGCGCGGCCACCTCGCGGCCATCACCTACATCGGCAAGAGCAATGCAGGCGCGCAGAAGGCCATCGCCGACCAGATCGAGCTGTTCACCCGCAAGCGCCCCAACAGCGGCGAACTGTTCAAGGCCCTCGCCCGGACGCGCGTTACCTGGGACATCAACCTCAAGACCCTGGGCGAATACGCGCAACTCAACAAGGAAGCCGGGTTTGCGCGCGACGTGCCGGAACTGAACAGGTTCGTGGACCTGAGCATCATCCGGGGTCTGGCGAAATAAGGGAACTGGAATGGAGAGCTCTCCACTCCTCTCCCTGCCCCGGTCCTCCCTTTCCAGCACCCTGCCGCAATCGGCAGTGACCGAACTGAACCCCCGGTCGGTAAGAGACCTGTGCGCCGCGCCTCCTACAGTGGGAGGCGTGCTTTTTTCTGTCTGCAAGGCGGTTTCCTGAATGCTCGCCCGCGCCCGCAGCGTGGCCCTGATCGGGGTGGACGCCGTACCGGTCGAGGTGGAGGTGGACGTGTCGCCGGGTCTGCCCGCCTTCGCCATCGTGGGTCTGCCCGACCAGGCCGTGAGCGAGGCGCGCGAGCGGGTACGGGCGGCCGTACGCAACGCCGGGCTGCCTTTTCCGGCCGCGCGCATCACGGTGAACCTCGCGCCCGCCGACCTGCGCAAGGAGGGGCCGCTGTACGACCTCCCCATCGCGCTGGGGGTGCTGGCCGCACAGGGACTGTTGCCCGCCGAAGCACTCGGCGGCGTGCTGACGGCGGGCGAACTGGCCCTGGACGGCTCGCTGCGGCCGGTCGCGGGAGCGGTGAACCTGTCGCTGCTGGCGGCCGAACTCGGGCTTCCTGCCCTGCTGCCCCAGGGCAACGCGCAGGAAGCGGCGCTGATCGACGGCGTGAAGGTCTACGGCGCCCCGACGCTACGGACCGCCGCCGAGCACCTGAGCGGGCAGGCCGCGCTCGCGCCCCATGTCCCCGACATGCCGCAGGACGACGCGGCCCAGTTTCCCGATCTCGCGGACCTCAAGGGACAGGCCGGAGCACGGCGGGCACTGGAGGTGGCGCTGGCGGGCGGGCACAACCTCCTGCTGATCGGATCACCGGGCAGCGGCAAGACGATGCTCGCCCGCCGCGCCCCGGGGCTGCTGCCGCCCCTGACCCGGGCCGAGGCGCTGGAGGTCACGCGCATCCACTCGGCGGCGGGGCTGCTCACGCGGCGCGGACAGCTCAGCCACCACGCGCCCTTCCGCGCGCCGCACCATACGGTGTCGGACGCGGGACTGATCGGCGGGGGCAGTGTGCCCCGGCCCGGCGAGGTCAGTCTCGCGCACCGGGGCCTGCTGTTCATGGACGAGTTCCCCGAGTTCAGCCGCAAGGCGCTGGAAACCTTGAGGCAACCGATGGATATCGGCCGTCCGGTTTAAGTCTCTCCGACCCGCTTAAAGCGCACTGAGCAGCAGGTCCAGCCGTCCATCCGGGTGCACCACAACGCGCAGGTCCAGCCGCCGGGCAATCTCGGTCAGGTTCCCCGAAGCCAGCACCTCGCCCAGCTTCTGCCGCGCGGCCACCAGATTGGGCGGCACAAAGGCGATGGTCTGCGGCGCCTCCAGCGCCTGCCGCTGCCCCTCGAGTTCTGCCCGGGTCTCCTTGTACTCGTCCGGCGGAATCACGCCATCCAGGGCCAGCATCTTGAGGTTCTTCAGCCGCTTCTCGATGGCGGCCACCGCCGGCCGGACATCCAGGGCCTTGGGCGGCTCGCTGGGCAGCGCGGCCAGCAGCGCCTGGTCATCCAGCAGCAGGGCATGCAACTGCTCGAGCACGAACGGATGGATCTTCTTGGCGCCGTAGTGCCGCCGGTGCGTGCACAGTTCCAGACTCATGCCGGCCCGCTTGTAGACGCGGTAGCAGTAGTACGCGAGATGTGCCTGCCGGGGCACCAGCCCCTTCGCCTGCGGGACGTTCTTGACGGCCGTCATGGTCGATCCACACAAGCCGCACCGTAGCCGACTCTTCAGCGGAAACTCGTCCGCCGACTTGCTCTTGAACGGCCGCCCACCTTTCTTCCGGCTGCTGATCGATCGTTGGGTCGCTTCCCACTCCGCCGGCGGCACGATCGCTTCGACCTCACAGGTCACGAGGTCCCGCCCGTCTCCCCTGCTGGGCCGCGCGCCGCCATAGCTGTAAAGCCCCTTGTAGACCGGGTTGCGCAGGATGTACTTCACGGTGCTGTCGGACCAGGGAGACGCCGTGCGGCGGGGCACGCCCAAGCGGTTCATCTCGGTGAGAATGGCGTGGGCCGTCCAGCCCTCCCGGGCCCATCCGTACATCTGCCGGACCCACTGGGCCTCTTCCTCGAAGATCTGGCCGTCCTTCCACCCATAGCCGTTCAGAGGCACCACGGGCTTACCCGAGCGCACCTTGGCCAACATGCCACCGCGCAGGCGCTTGGCAATCCGCATGTGCTCGGCCTGCGCAAAGACCGACCGCACCCCGAAGTTCATGCTGGACATCTCGTCTTTCGGGTCGATGATCCCCATGTCGGCCGAGTGGACTTCCACGCCGGTCTCCAGCAGTTCCTCGAGGACCGCGTAGGCGATGGCCGTGCGCCGGGCCAGACGGTCGACGCTGCTCACCAGCACGACCTCGTACCGGCTGGCCTCGTCGAGCAACTGGTCCAGGGCCTTGCGCGTGGCGCGCGTACCGGTGATGACGTCCTGGTAGACCTGCGTAATGGGCAGGCTGTGGGCTGCAGCGTAGTGCTCGGCCGCGCGCGTCTGGACTTCGAGGCCAAACTTGTCCTCGCCCACCTGGCCAGGGGTCGAGACACGCAGGTAGAGGGCAGTGGGGCGGGGGGTCATGGAATCCTCAGTAGAGCCACGCTGTAGCACTCGTCGGTGTCGCCGTTCAGGCCAGAGATCCAGACGTATAGAACACTAGGGGAAGGGGTTATCACAAACCGCGTTCCAGAGAAGAAATTTTCTGATTTTGCCACACGTGTACACAGTGTGCGTCCAATGTTGACACTTGCCATCTCGCGGGATATGGTTCAGCCATACAGGTCCCCATCTTCGGATGGGGGCTTGTTCATTGCGGCCAATAGTGCGCTGGTGTTCAGTTTGCCGCCATTCAACATATAGTTGATAGCTAAAGGTAGCATCATATCTACACTCTGACGGAAGTCTTCTGGCCCCCTAGCGCTCACCAGAATCGTTTCGAACACTAATGCACCTAGTAATCTTGTGTGCTCATGAGACATAGAGTGCTCATCGAGCTTCAACTTTGGGGCAACATATTTTCTAAACCAAAGTAAAAATTCGGGCTTTAAGGGTGTGCCGAATTTCTGCGAATAGGACACTTGAAGTAATATATAGCCAGCAACATCGGCCGCCTGTATAGCTTGCTCCTCAGAACAAGTTCTAAAAACGGGCTGACGGAGGGATGTCAGATGTTTCCTCTGTTGGAGGATTTCAAAGCTCTTAACACTGGAGAATCCAGATGTTTCCTCATTTGTATGACAATATACATCAGATTTAGATCCACTCCTAGACAAGTAATTATCTACCTGACTCAGAACTAGAGATAAGCAGATAAAATAAGGATTGGAAGCAAGAAGTCGAATTTTTTCCCTAACTGATTCGTGTTTAATCAGAGAAGTGTCCGAGATAAGAAACTGTATCATTTCTTCAGTGGCTGAAACATACGATTCAGTGTCAGCAGGGTAGGCAAAATACATTACATTGCTCTCAAAAGCATATTTGAGCGCCCTATCTATCCATTCATGTTGTTGCCGCCAAAATCCTGGGCTTATTTTATTAATTTCTCGATATATTCCCTTACTTTGATACATATCAACTGCATGTATTTCCAGTAATCCACCCCTAATGCTTCTGTGTTCAGAGAGATGGGGGGCTAAAGATAAGCATGACTCAGTCATCTCCTGTCTCAGAGACAAATATCTTTCTTCAATTATTAATTTCTGATTCTGATTTAGAAGAGCGGCAGTAAAGACGTATTGGCTTCTATCAGTATTGGGCAGCGGCCGGGCAGACTCGTCAAAATACAATCCATATAATCTTGCTCTACTATCTTTGGATTTTATTTTCTTTCCGGGTGCCAACTTTTTAGCCATAAACTTCTCCTAACTTAAATAATGTTTGAAATACACAGGCAGATCCATATCATTCTGTTACTGTTCCTAGCACCCGCCCGCCGCCCATGCTGAGCAACATCAACTCCGGATGCTCAAGTGCCACCTCCGGCACTCGCCCCCACTTCCGGAACGGCAACCGGGCACGGTAAGTCACCGCATCTGCCACATATCCGCGGTCAAATTCGAAAGCCCCACGCGCCTCACTGAAGTCCTGGCGCACCCAGCGGCGCATGGCCGCCATCTGGCTGGCCCCACTCAGCTCGGCGATGTGCTGGATAGCCCCGGGCTTGTCCCCGAAGGTCATGGCCGCCGAGTACAGATCCGGCGCCGGCATCAGCAGTCGCGCACCGGCCTCGTTCATCAGCAGCTCAATGTGCCGCTTCATGTCCCGCACCAGGTGATGGCGCCGGATCAGCTTGATGTACCCCTCGCGCTTGGCAATGATGTGCGCGATCTCGTGGGAGATCGTGAACAGGTCCCGACTCCCGAACTGCGCACTCTGGACGCAAATGATGTCCGGCCCGCCATACCTCCCCACGCGGGCGAGATTGCTCGGGCCGAGGCGATACTCGATGTTTTGCAGCTCACAGAACCGAATCGGGTCACGCTCATACTCTGTTGCCGCGTGGGTGTCCTCGATACAGGCCAGCAGGTCAGCGATGAGCGGATCGAGCATTAGTTCGCCTTGGGGTCGATCAACTTCGACAGTCGGCTGTAGATGGCCAGCCAGTCCTCGGGGGTCTCCGGCTCTTCCCGGAAGTCCAGATCTGCGAGCTCGACCAGCCACCGGCGCTCGGCGAGCGGCGCGTTATCGCCGTGCCCGTACTTCTCGGCGGCTACTTGGAGGGCCAGGGGAATCTCCGGCTCTTCATCCTCTTCCGGAAGCACCCAGCCGCGGCGCTCAGCATCAGTGAGGGGGCGTTCCGTAAGAATGAGGTCCGGCTTCAGTTCCGCGATCTCCTGAGTTTTCAGGCCCAGCGCGGTGGCGATTGGCCTGAAGTAATCACTCTCCACCCAGTTGATACGCCCGTTTGCCATGTGACTCAGATAGCTAGGGCTAGGCACACCAGCCTCCTCCGCGATCTGGCGCTGGGTTTTCTTGCTGCGAGCAATGTAGCTCTTCAGCATTTCGGCCAGCTCCGCGACCGATTTACTCGCGTCTGCCATAGGAAAGACTCGGTAGGAGGCTTGGGGGTGCAACGTCATATGTCATCTATAGCATGTTATGCGGCGTGTAGCATGAGGCAAATACCACATGTCGCACCTAGCTTGATTATCTGAGATGCGACGTGTAGCATGACTCCATGCCTCAAACTCTCGGCAGCACCTTGCGCGAGCTGCGCAAAGCACGCGACCTGAATCAGTTTCAGGTTGCCGAGGCTGTGCTGGGCAGCGAAAAGCGCCAACCCGAAGTAAGCCGTTGGGAAGCCGATTTGGTCAAACCCAGCGGCCCCAACCTGTTGGCTCTGGCCACCCTCTACACTTGCTCGGCCGAGATGTTGCTACGTGTAGCATCTGGCATCGAGGAAGCAGTGGCGGTTGCTTGAGCCAAACGAAAAGGGACACCCCTTTGCCCGAGCGTCCCGCCTACGACCTGATGGAGGTCAACAACGTGGAAAAGATAGCAGGCCCCTCGCCCAAGAAGAAGCGCGCCCCCCAGCCGGAGCTGTACCTGGGAAGCATTACGACTGGCAGCGGCGTGGACATCCACAGCCCCGAGGGCAAGACCGCTCTGTTCAAGGCGCTGTTGTCCATCGCCCCCAAGCCGCAGGCCGCGCCGAAGGCCGGGTAGCACAACAAATCCCCCGCAGCTTCCTAGGGCCATCGCGGGGGATTTGGAGGATCGTTATGAAAACTGCCAACACAGTAGCACCCCAACAGCCCACCCCGCGCGTCTTGCACCTCCAGCCCGGCGAGACCCACCCTTACCGAGGCTTCGAGATCTATCTCTCCGATGTGAGCCGCCGCCTAGTCGCGCCCTACTTCGTGACCGGCCTCAAGCGCTACTGCCGCGACGTGACCCATGGTGAGGAACTGATCGACGCGCATCATGCCGCGCTGGCCCTGCCACGCGAGCCGGGCAGCATCCGCGTCCTGGCGGCCGACGTGCGGGTCACGAATAGCATGAGCGCCCACGAGAGCCGCCGCCGTTCGGAGCAGGCCCGGGGCCAAAAGCGCCAGGGGGGCAAGTTCGCGCCGGAGCGCCACCAACAGCTCGAGCAGCAGCAGGCCCAGGTCGCCGTCGCGTTGACCACGACCCCCCTGCCGGTCGACCTCGGCCGCGCCACCGAAGAGGAACTGGGTTTCGAGCCCTTCACGGTCGAGGAAATCGCGGGGATCGTTGAGCGCGCCAACAATCTCTGCGACCGCGCCTATTTCAACTGCTACGGTCCCACTCCCACGATGGACGAGTGCGCGAACCCCCTGGGCGACTTAGCAGGCATCGCGGAGCAGTTGCTGCTGGAACTCGGGAAGCAGTCCCTGGAAAACGAGCAGCTGCGCGCCGAGCTGGCCCAGGCCAAGGCCGCCAAGGGCACGCGACGCCCTAAGCCTGCCTTAGACCGTCAGGACCAAGTGTGCCGGGGTTGTGGCCTGACCGAGTGCGCCAACACGGACCTGTGCAAGGAGTCGTGGCGCTGATGACCTGCGACCCGAGCCTGCGGCCCGGCGACCCCCGCTGCCCCGAATGCCACGGCCGCGACCGTTACGACGATTGGTGCCGGACCTGCGGGGCCGAGGCTATTGACCTGCCCCGCAATCAGGAGTGCCCCGGATGCACGGTAGATGGCTGCGGCGGCGGAACCTTCTGCAAGGACGAGAACCCCGATCTGTACGGCGGTGGTGAGTGATGGGTCGCCTTCCCTCCCTCCTGCTGTTCCTGGCCGCCTACGCGACCGCCCTGCTGCTGGCCCCCTTCTACCGCGCTGATGCCCTGGACGCCGCCCTGCGCCTCGTGCTCCTGGCCTGCGCCGCCTGCATGTTCCTCGGGTTCCTGGGCTTCGTGCTCAGCTTCCGCCGCCCCCTCGCCCCCGAAGGAGACGCCCATGCTGAATGACGTTGCCCAGCCCGCCGCTGCCCCCGCCCGCCCCGCGCCCCAGGCCCGCAAGGCTGCCCCCTTCCCCAAGGGCTCGGCACCGCGCGCTGCGACTCGCTGGTGCGACGGCTGCGGCGCCGATCAGGCCTTCCTGATCCCCGATCATGCCGGGCATTACGAGTGCGTGACCTGCGCCACGCAACGGCTGCACCACGAACTGGCCGAGGCGCAACTGATTGAAGCCCTCTCTCCCATCATCGGCATCTGGGTGGCCCAGTGGCGAGCCGCAGGAATGCCCCTCGAAGAGATTGACGAAGTGGTGAAGCACTGCACGGGCGCTGACATGAACGACGAGTACCAGGATCGTCACCGCCTCAACCACCTGCGGCGCTTGGGCATGGTCTACCGCGAAGCCGCTGCGCCGCCCGAACCTGATCCGGCGCGCATCATCGCCAACCCCGCCGAGCTGCCCCTGATCGAGCGTCGACACGCTGACGTCGGCCCCCTGGGACGCACAGCCTTCTTCACCGCCGGTGACAAGGAGCAGGTGCATGTCATGCCGGGCGTGGGTGCCGTGATCCTGACGCTGGAGGGCGGTACGCGCGCCGTGATCTACATGGAGAACAAGTACCAGGCCGGCTTCCGCTGCCCGCCCGAGCTGTGGCCCACCGTGGCGGCCCACCTGAAGTATCTGCCGGAGGGGGCGGCCTGAGCGTGTGGTCGAGGTTGTCGATTCTGCCGACAACCTCGCTTTTTCCCGGTTTGAAACAGGGGAATTCCCTACCCCGCCCAGAGGGTCGCGTTCGAAGCGCGACCCCTTGCCACCCCAGAGGTTCCACCCATGAAACGTGACTTCTCTTTGTTCCTCGGCCGCATGACCATTGACCGCGCAGCCATTGATGACGCCCTCGCCTTTGCTGCCGCCCAGATCGCCCCGACTGATCGCCTCGAGGACATCATGGGTGCCATCAGCCACTTCGTGACAGATCGAGGTACCGGCCCCCGCCTGCCCGATTCACACAGCGCGGCCCTGGACGCCCTGACGGCTGCCGGATCCGGCTTCTATGCCCTTCTGACCTTCTTCTACCCCTCCGACAACCGGGGCCACGCAGCCTATTCTGCCGCCCAGTCCTGGGTCGCCGGGCGCCTGCTTGAGGCTTCCAGCGCCCTGTCAACGCACCTCATGACCAGCTACCCCCTGGCTTTGCAGACCGACACCGTGCACCTGTGGCGGGAACAGGTCGTGAAGGCGGGCGTGGAGATCCCGGCTGGGACCTGGGCAGGTTGGCTCATGGCTGCCCAGTTGCTGGATGCCCTGCCCTATCTCGAAGACGGTCTCGCCGAGGGTCTGATCTGCGGGATGCTCGACGGCTTGCGTCAGCCCCTGCCCGTCTCTCTGGCCTGAACAACCTCCCTCCCCGTCCGGCCGCGCCTACCCGCGCGGCCCTTCCCAGCCCGGAGCGCCCCATGACCCACTCTCCCCTCACGCTACTGGGCCGCCTCTGGCCCTTCTTCCTGCTGGGCCGCATGGACCCGCCCGAGGAGGGCACGCCCACCCTGGACCTGATGTGCCCAGCGACCCCGGCGGACCTGTACGCGGCCTACGCGCCCGTCTTCGCTGACACCAACCCGACGGCCGCCCTCGGCCTGGAACTGACCGTGCAGGACCCCAAGGGCGAGCGCGAGCTGGACCTCTGGTGCAAGGTGCTGCGCGCGCCCCTGCTGAAGGGGCAACCCGACGAGCTGCTCTTGATGCCCAGCTGGCTCTTCCTGCCCAGCGGTCAAGTCCTGACCGGCCTGAGCCGCCTGCTGACGCTGGACCTCTTCGAGCGCCAAGACGTCTTCCTGTCCGCCATGCACCAGCGGGGGCTGTCGTGATCCTGCCCACCGGCGGGCACTCCCGCCTCGATAACGCCTGGCTGAATGCCTTCATGGCCATGCTGCCCGTGGGCGAGGCCATCCGCCTGCACCTCCAGTGCCGGGGCAACCTGCGGCAGAAGGGTGCAGGCCTGGGCGAGCTCATCACGGCCACCGGGGACCGCGACGCCCGCCACACCGAACGGGCCGCCAAGCGCCTGGTCACCCTGGGGCTGGCGGTATGCGTGGCCGGGCGGTACTACGCGCCGGAGTTCGCGCCGGTCGCCGCCCCGGCCACCCCACCGGCCCAGACACCGGCCGCTTCCCCGGCGAAGACACCGGCACAGAACACGGCGAACTCCCCGGCGAACGCATCAAATTCTCATGTTGAAAGCGTCGCTCAGGACGGCGAAAACGGTGACGAGAATCCACCTGAAAGAAGAGAAGGAAGAGAAGTACTACCTTCCCTCCCTCTACAGGTGGAATCAGGAGGGGGCGAGGGACGCCAAAAGCAGACAGCTGAAGGCTTGCCCGGCACCCCGGAATCGACTGGGCTGCCCTCTTCGGAAACCCCTGGCACGGCGACGTTGGAAGCTGCGCCGGACCGGCCCACAACCCCACCCCCCCCTGTTCCGGCCGCCCCCCCCGCCCCAGAGCCGGACGCCGCGGCCCGCCAGTTCTTTGATCGCCTCGCCGGGTACAACTTCGTGTCGCGGTACCAGAACGATCTGACGCGCTGGCACGCGGAATATTCCGAGGCCTTCCTGCGCCTCGCCTACCGCCTCGGGCCCGCCGTGAAGGCCGCCCGCGTGCCCGGCGCCGGCTTCGTGTTCCTGCTCAACCGCAGTCAGTCCTGGCCCCAGGAATTGCAGCGCCAGTACGCCGCCGACCTCAAGGCCGCCGGGCAGGAGGGCAGCCCCGACGCCCCGCCGGTTGTGGGCGAGGTCCGGGTGATGAGCGATGGCCGCAGCGGGCGAGTGCTCGACGTGGACCTGGATGCCCAGACCCTGACCCTTCAGACCGGCGCGGACGCCACCGAATCCATCGACGTGCCCTGGACCGCCACCACGCCCAGCGTCAGGAGATCCGCATGAACTACGAGAACCCCCACCAGCTCGAGCTCGCCATCATCGGGCAGGTCCTAAACGATTCGGCCGCCCTCCAGATCCCCGAAATCCGCGCGCTCAAGCCGGAGCACCTGCGCCACCACAGCGGCGTCTGGAGCGCCATCCTCGATATCGCTGCCGCCGGGGGTGACCCCAGCCTCACCGCCCTGGCCTCCCACGTGGGCCGTGTCGGCTGGCCCACCTACATCGGCGTGGCCGATCTGCCCAGCCTGACCGCCTACAGCGCCCCCCTGCGGGAACTGCCCGCCGCTGCCCAGGTCATCCTGGGGGCCTACCGCCGCGACCGCGCCATGCACGCGGGCGGGGACCTGCAGCGCTCGCTCGCCGATCCGGAAGCGGACCACCTCGCCGCCATCACGGGTGCCCAGGCCTCGCTCACCGAACTGATCGGCCTGGCCCCGCGCGACAGCACCCGCAGCATCGCCGACAACGTTGGCCCCGCCCTCGAGCGCCTGCTCAACCCCCGCGCCTACCGAGGCGTGACGACCGGCATTCCGGGCTGGGACTCGGTGCTGGGCGGCTGGAAGCCGGGGACGCTGAACATCCTGGCCGCGCGCCCCTCGATGGGCAAGAGCCTGCTCATGGGCCAGCTCGCGCAGGCTGCCGCGCAGGGAGACGCGAAGGGCCCCGCCCGCGCCCTGATGTTCACCCTGGAAGACAGTCCGGAAACCTTGCAGATGCGCGTCCTGTGCCGCATGGCGGGCGTCGCCATCGACCACGACCGTGAGCCGACGAGGGAAGAGGCCCAGCGCCTGCGCAACAAGGAGGAAGCCTTCGAGCGCTTCCGGCCCTACTGGCTGGTGGATGAAGAGCACACCCTCGACGGCATCATCTCGGCCTGCTGGCGACAGCACGCCATTGCGCCGCTCGGCCTGGTCCTGATCGACCAGCTGAGCCACATCAGTGCCGACGCGCCCCGCACCCGCGCCGACAACCGGAATCAGGTCTATGGCTACATCGCCAAGACCCTCAAGCGCGAGGTGGCCAAGCGCCTGGGCGTGCCCGTGATCCTCGCCTCCCAGCTGTCACGTGACGTGGTGCGCCGCGCCGATAACCGCCCAGACCTCACCGACCTGCGCGACTCCGGAGAACTCGAGCAGGACGCCGACACCGTGACCTTCATCCACCGGCCGGAGTATTACGACAAGAACGACAGCCCCGGCACGGCCGAGCTGCTCGTCCGGAAGAACCGCAACGGGGCCACGAAAGACGTGACGGTGTGGGCCAGTATGCGTAAGTTCAAGTTCTGGCAGGACGCGCTGTGAGGCCCTGCCAGAATGCCCCGAAGGGGGGCACGTGGCGGTGAGGAAGGGCAAGGGGCAGCCCGGGCGTAAGCCTGCCCCAGCCTCTTCTCCCTCCCTCTCTTTTCCCTCGTCTTTGCCCGAAAATGAGATCGAAAACGGCATTCGAGAGGCCTTCCTGCGCGCCGGTTGGTACCCGATCAAGACCGAGGCGGGCATGGTGGCCCGGAGGCAGAAGCACGGGCACCTGCCCGCCGGGTTCCCCGACCTGACCGTGTTCCGCCGGCTGCCGGGCACGCCGCTGTGCCTCGCCGCCCTGATCGAGGTCAAGACTGAGACAGGCACACTCGAGCCCTCGCAGGTGGAGCGGCACGCCGAGTTGGTGACCTATGGCCTCTCCCCTCGCATCATTCGGGACGCCGGAGCCGCGGCTGCCCTGATCGCCGAGGGCAACCGGGTGGCCGCGCTGCTGAGGGGGCAGAGGTGAGGCGGACTCATGAACTGTCTGGAAAGGCCCGGAGACTCAAGCAATGGGTAGGTGTATCTGATCTCTTACACCCGCTTTTTGCTCACATTTGGCTCCAGCCCGGCAACCGTAACCATATGGCGTGCCCGAAAAAACCCGAAACCCGGGCAGCCCAGGCCGAGGCGTGCGGCCCGGCCCAGCGGCAGGAAGTCAACGATCAACAGATGTTGACGGTTGCCCAGGCCTTGGCCCACCCCTCGGAAGGGTGTCCGGAAAGTAGACACCCTTCGACCGGCCCGAGAGGGTACGCACGATCTGCGTACCCCTCGCCCGGCTCGTCTGACCCCTGCCCCCACTGCGGGCGGCCCTTTACCCGCCCGACCTCGGAGCGGCTACTGGAGCCCTTCTGCCCGGCCTGCCTGCCTGAGCGCATGGCCGCCGCCCATGCCCGGTGGGACGCCCCACCAAAGCGAATCCTCCGTCTCGAAGACCTGCACACCGGGCGATACACCTGACATGGAGCACTCCTGCATGACCAAGAAATTCAGCATGGCCGACCTGACCGCCTCTCTTCTGGGCGCCGACCATCTTAACCGTGAGGGTGAAATGGTCGGGGAGCCCTCACGCCCTACCCGTCGCCGCCCAGCCCTGGACGTTGGGAATCCCGACGCCCAGCCCAGCGCCCGGCAGCAGCAGCGGGACGTGCGGGCCTATGCCGAGAGCTGGCACCAGGCGCTCAAGGACTGGCAGCGCCGGACGGGCGGCCTGGTCGTGACGCACGAGCGCACCAGCAGCGGCACCGGGCGGCAGATGACGCCGGTCGTGGGCAACTGGCCCAGCACGCCCGCTGCTGGCCTGTGGTACTCGGAAGTCCACACCCCGATGGGCTGGGTGGCCGAGTCGGCGCTGGCCGTGCGCTGCAACGCTGAGCCCTATCTGGGCCGCCTGCGCAACGGGCAGGGGCTGGTGAGCCTGATCCACGCTAACGGGCGCGGCTGGAACGGGGCTGAGGCGCGAGCCTACGCGGCGGTGGTCCTGGGCATGGCGGCCGACCTGGGGGACAAGAGGGCCATTGACAACTTGAAGTTGTTAATTGTTCGGGAATCAGGTACGATTTCTCTAGAGTTGGACAACCTGTAGAGACACCCCAAGTCGCCCCCGCCGGGCGGCTTTTTCGTGGCGTCAGGACTTTTACTCAGATCTGAGTAAAAGGGCGACACCTGACTGCCGAACCCCACCCCGTAGGAGGTGACCCGCCCATGACCCACGACGCCCCCCTCCCTCCCTCGGCTGACGAGCTGGGTGCGGCCCTCCCGCCCAAGCAGCGGCGCTTCGCCGACTACTACCTGGGCAGTACCAAGCTGAACCAGTCGGCCGCCGCCCTGAAGGCCGGCTACAAGGACCACCGCGAGGGCTGGAACCTTGTCCGGCTGCCTGCTGTGAAGGCCTACATCGCCGCCCGCATGGCCGAGGCCCCCGACGTGATGAGCAAAGACGAAGTGGCCGCCCGCCTGACGATGGAGGCCCGCAACACGGTCGACATGGATGACTTCGTGACCGTGGCGCCCACGCCCCGCACGTTCTGGGTGCCCGCGCTGGAGCACCAGCCGGTCAAGGATCTGGCCAAGGACCGAGGCCTGCAACCCGAAGACCTCGACGTGTATGACCTGGACAGCGCGTTCGGGGCCGACAACGTGAGCCGCACGAGCGACGGCGACCTGCTCATCAAGGTGGCCACCATCGCCCAGGACGTCCAGATCGACTGGCAGGCCGCCAAGAACGCCGGGGCCTTCAGCGGCCTCGCCATGTTCAAGCGCCACCCAGACGGCACCATCGAATACAAGGTCAAGGACACCACGAAGACCTTGCAGCTGCTCGGGCAGCTGCACAACATGTTCGGCAACCGCCAGGTGCTGGAGAACCCGGACGGCTCGCCGATCAAGTTCATCGTGGGCGTAGCCGAGGATGACCTGTGACCGGCGCGCAACTCCCGGCGGGCGCCCTGATCTACGCCCCGCGCGGCTCCGCTCTGGAGGTCATGAAGTGCAAGGCCGACGAGGTCATGCTGGACGGTCCCGCCGGCACGGGCAAAAGCCGGGCCAGCCTCGAAAAGTTGAACGCGCTGGCCATGAAGTACCCCGGCTGCCGCCTGGCCATCGTGCGCAAGAAGCGCCGGTCGCTGACCGAGACTGGCCTGGTCACCTTCGAGCAGCACGTCAAACCACCGTGCGACACCACGAACCAGCAGCGTAACGTCCGGCAGAGTTACGTCTACCCGAACAAGAGCGAGATCGTCGTGGCCGGGGTGGATGACCCGGTCAAGCTCATGTCGGCCGAGTTCGACGTGATCTACGTCATGGAGGCGACCGAGCTGAGCGTGCGGGACTGGGAGTTCCTCAGCACCCGCCTGCGCAACGGCGTGATTCCCTACCAGCAGCTCATCGGGGACTGCAACCCAGGGCCGCCCAGCCATTGGCTGAAAAAGCGCATGGACGCGGGCGTGACCACCCGGATTGGGTGCGACCACCGGGACAATCCCCGATTGTGGGACGCGCGGGCTAGGGACTGGACGCCGTTCGGGCGCACCTACATGGCGCGGTTGGACAAGTTGACCGGCCCCCGGCGGGACCGCCTGCGCCACGGCCTCTGGGCGGCGGCCGAGGGCATGGTGTACGAGCACTGGCGGCCGGGCATCCACGTGGTGCCCCGGCGCGAGCTGCCCAAGGAATGGCGGCGCATCGTCACCATCGACTTCGGCTACAACCACCCGTTTGTCTGCCAGTGGTGGGCCATCGACCCGGACGGCAACATGTGGATGTACCGGGAGATTTACCGCACCCAGCGCACCGTCAAGGACCACGCGGCCCAGATCGGGGCGCTGACCAAGGGCGAGGACATCGAGGCTTGGGTGACCGACCACGACGCCGAGGACCGCGCCACGCTTGAGCAGGAGCTGAGCATCACGACCACGGCGGCCGACAAGGCGGTGACGGTCGGGATTCAGGGCGTGCAGGATCGCCTGGGCCGGGAGTATGACCCCAGCAGGCCCGACGAGCCGGCCATCGCGCCGCGCCTGTTCGTGTTCGAGGACGCGCTCGTCGAACACGAACAGGCCTTGATCGACGAGGGCACGGGGCTGGCCACCGGCCCGACCCGGACGATCGAAGAGGTCGATGGGTATATCTGGGCCAAGAGCCCGAACGGCGAGACGCTGAAAGAGAAGCCGGTCAAGGTCGGTGACGACGGCATGGACGCACTGCGGTACGCGGTGCGCTACGCCGATGGCCACGGCAAGGCGGCCGACTTCTTCATGGAACTGATCTGAGGGGGGTGAGGAAGTGAACTGGATTCAGGAGGCGGGGGCGCGGCTGCTGGGGCTGCAAGTGAAGCGGGACGGGGCGAGCGGCACCCCCGTCGCCTATGTGGGGCCAAGCCAGAACGGCAAGGCGGCGTTCAGCGAGTGGACCAGCGAGAAGGCGGTGCGCGAGGGGCTCCAGGCCAGCACGTGGGTCTATGCCGGGTGCTCCAAGATTTCGACCGGCCTGGCCTCGGTGCCGCTGGTCCTTGAGCGTCTCGACGGCGAGCAGTGGGTGGCCGACCCGACGCACGAGCTGCAGCGCCTGCTGAACCGGCCCAATCCCTTCATGGCGCGTCAGGACCTCATGGAGCGCTGGGCGCTGCACATGCTGCTGGCCGGCAACGCGCTGTGGTTCCTGAACCTCGTGAGCGGCAAGCCCGTCGAGCTGTGGCCGCTGCTGCCCGACGAGATCAAGCCCATCAAGGACGCGCAGAAGTTCGTGAGTGGGTACGAGTGGAAGCCTGCCGGGCGAGATAAGACCCGCCTGGACGCGGTACAGGTGGCGCACTGGATGTGCGTCAACCCCAACGACGTGTATTGGGGCCTCTCGCCGGTCATGGCTGGGGCCAAGGCCATCGACACCGACACGACGGCCGCCCGCTGGAATATCAGCACCCTGGCCAACGATGGCAAGCCGCCCTATGCGGTGCTGCTGGACAGTGGGCTCTCCGCAGAGCAGCAGCGGACCGCGACGGCCATTCTCCGCGAGCAGGTCAACGGCAGCAACGTGCGCAAGATGATTGCCCTGGGTTCCACGCGCGACGTGAAGCCCCTGGCTATGAATGCTACGGATCTGGACTGGCTCAACGGCCGGCGCTTCTCGCGTGAGGAAATCGGCGCGGTACTGGGCGTGCCCCCGATCCTCATGAGCTTCGGAGAGGCGGCGACGTTCAGCAACCTCGACGCCGCGAAGGCCATGCTCTGGGAAGACCGGATCGTGCCCCTGCTGGATGACCTGTGCCAGGGCCTGATGGGCTCACTGTTCCCGTTCTGGACGCTGGACGGCGCGCAGTGGCGCATCCGGCCGGACCTGTCCGGGGTCCGGGCGCTGCAGGCCAACCTGAAGACCGAGGCCGAGGTGGGCAAGCTCAAGGCCGAGACGCTCAAGACCCTGGTGGATTCCGGGGTGCCCGCCAACATGGCCGCCCAAGTCGTGGGGCTGCCGCTGGTGGACATCCCCGGCGGGGACGCGCCACGCAGCGCCGCGCCGGCCGCGCTGCCCGCTGCCACGAAGGCCCGACGCCCTCCCTCCTTCGAGCGCAAGGACAAGGGTGAGGATGAGGTGGCCGCCCGGCTGGCCCGCATGGATGAGTGGACCGGCGAGATTCAGAACAAGGTGGCCCAGGTGCTGCTGGAACAGGGCAACGCGGCGGCCAGCGCCTACGCCTTGGGGCAACCCTGGGAGACGGCGCTAGACCCTGACGACTGGCAAGACCTGCTGGAAGCCGTCCACACCGCCGTGATCGAAGCGGAAGGCAAGGTGGCCTACACCGCCGTGCTGAGCAGCATCACAGCGACCGGCGGGGGCGGGGCCTTCGACGTGCTGGCCGATGGCGTCACCGAGTGGATTGCCGAGCACGTGGGCGAGAACGTCAAGGGCATCACCGAAACCTCGCAGGCCCTCCTGCAAGGCCAAATCACAGCGGGCGTCGAAGCGGGCGAGAGCGTCAAGGACATCGCCAAGCGCCTGCGGAAGGCCAACGCCGAGTGGGCCGGATGGCGGGCCGAGGTCATCGCGCGCACCGAGACAGCCAGCGCCTTCGGGGCCGCCCACGCGCAGGCTGCTGACCAGCTGGCCGATGAGTTCGACGTCGAGTTGGTGAAGACCTGGCACGCCACGCGCGACAGCCGCACGCGCGACGAGCACGCGGCCATCGACGGCGAGACGCGGGCGCTCGACGAGCCATTCAGCATCGGCGTCATGCAGTCGCCGGGCGGCGTGAACTGCCGGTGCGTGGTGACATATGGGGTGGCAGAATAAAAGCGTGAAAATCTTTCTCTCTTGGTCGGGCGATCTCAGCCGGGAGGTTGCAGAAGCCTTCGAAGAATGGATCAGATGCGTCATCCAGACTAGTGATCCTTGGGTATCCTCTCATAATATCGAAAGTGGGAGCGTTTGGTTTAGGGAAATAAATGATCAGCTTAAAGATGTGTCTGTTGGCGTAATTTTTCTTACCAAGGAAAATTTAGATAAGCGTTGGATTCTTTTTGAGGCCGGGGCGCTGGCGAAAGGATTATCTACCAACCGTGTTTGCACTTTTTTAATAAATCTTGAGCCAGCAGATATTAGTGATCCTCTTGCCCAGTTTAATCATACTTGGATTGAGAAGACGAGTGTGGCAAAATTGGTTGCTACCATAAATAGATCAACCGCAAGTCCTGTACCAAATCAGGTTGTATCATCAGTTTTTGAAGTCTATTGGCCTCTCTTAGAAAATAAAATTGCCGAGATAATCAAAAAATATCCAACGAATAAAGATACTCAAGCTCAAACTAAAGAAGAGCTTGATTTAGAAATGTTGACTGGAATAAGAAATATAAACAATCGTCTGGCTAGACTTGAGGCTTATAACGATACAATCAACAATTCAGCAGCCAGCGTAATGCCAGCTTTGGAACTAACAAAGCTGGATGGTGATTCGGTAGCTCTTGCAAGAAGGCGTCAAGCTAGACAAAGGATATTGGATGCAGAAGTATTATCTATGGTCAATGCAGCCACAACTGAACGGGTAAACAGTAAACAAGAATTGTTTAAATTATTAGCAACTATGGGAATTGACGAAAATTCTTACGAGAGACTAGCAAATCGATATTTTCAATAGTTCTAACCGCCCACTGTGGGCGGTTTTTCATTCCCTCAAAAAGGAGGGCTGACACATGGAAGGACTAGAAACGAAGTCCCACACTGTCGAGGTCAAGGCGGCGGCCGAGGGCATCATCGAGGCCTACGCCAGCACCTTCAACGGGGTGGACAGCTACGGGGACACCATCCGGCCCGGCGCGTTCACCAAGACTGTGGCCGAGCGCGGCCCCAGCGGCAGCCGCAAGATCAAGACCCTGCTGAACCACGACGCCTGGGGCGGCCTCCCGGTGGGCGTCCCCCAGGCCATGACCGAAGACACCTACGGCCTGCTGACCAGCACGAAGATGAGCGCCACCCAGACGGGCCGCGACATCTACACTCTGGCCCAGGAAGGGGCCATCTCCGAGCTGAGCATCGGCTACTGGCCGGTGAAGTTCACCTACGCCGACGAAACCCAGACCGGCTACCGGCGCGAGCTGCTGGAAGTGGGCCTGCTGGAATACAGCTTCGTGACGATCCCGGCCGACGAGCGGGCGGTCATCACGGGGCTCAAGTCCCTCGACGATCTGGAGCGGGCCATCCGGCGCGCGGCGGCCATCGCTGACGTGAACCTCTCCACCAAGGCAGGCCGAACCCTGTCCGGGGCCAACGCCAAGCGCGTGCAGGCAGCCCTGAAAGAACTCCAAGACCTACTCGTCGAAGCCGGGATTGAGGAAGCCGCCGAGGATGGCACTTCCGACGATCCCACTCCGACTGAGAAGAGCCGCCGCGAGCCGCCTGCGCACTCGCCGCTGCTGTCTGTGCTGCAACTGGAAGCCAAACGCCTTGAGCGCGAGAGCGACGGCAGCCCCCTGCTGGCTGACCTGCGCGCCTTCAGCGCCACCCTGTATGGAGGAACCCCATGACCCACCGCAGTTACCTGATCGCCAGCCTCGCCCAGACTATGAGCGAGGCTTTTTCGGCCCCCGCCCGTTCCGGCAGTCCCCTGCTGGGCGGCGCGCTGGGGCACATGCCGCTCTTCGACGGCGGTGACGCTGGCGCCCAGATCCAGGCCGAACTCAAGAAGATCGAGGACGGCATCTGGAAGAAGACCGAGAAGCGCCTCGAAGAGGTCAAGGCCGGGATCAAGGTCAAGGACTACGACGCCGAGCTGGCCGCACTCGAAAAGGAGCACACCGAGGTCAAGACCCAGCTCACCGAAGTGCAGACCCAGCTGGGCCGCCTGGACGTGACTGGTGGCGGCAAGGGCAGCGAGCGCAAGAGCGCCGGCCAGCTGCTCGTCGAATCCAAGGGCTTCGACACCGCCAAGCAGGGCGAGCGCTTCGTGGTCGGGACCGAAGTCAAGGCGCTGAGCAGCGCGGCGGGCAGCGCCGGCGTGATGGTCACCCAGCCCCAGCGCCTGGGCATCTACGAGCAACCCGAAGAGCCGCACATCCGCGACCTCTTCTCGCAGGGGCAGACCAGCAACAGCAGCCTCGTCTTCCCGGTGCGCAAGACCCTGACGAACGCGGCGGCGATGGTGGCCGAGCTGGCGCAGAAGCCCGAGAGCGACATGACCTTCGAGGACAAGACCTTCCCGGTGCGCAAGATCGCGCACTTCGTGAAGCTCTCCGACGAGATCCTGGCCGACGCTCCAGCCATCCAGAGCTACGTGGATACCCAGCTGATCGAGGGCCTCAAGGACGTGGAAGACGTGCAGCTGCTCAAGGGCAACGGCGTCGGCCAGAACCTGACCGGCGTCTACACGGTGGCCCCGGCCTACAACCGCACCACGGCGGGCGACAGCCTGATCGACGTGTACCGCCGGGCCATGACCCAGCTGCGCCTCGCCAAGCACACGCCCACCGGCCTGGTGCTGAACCCCGAAGACTGGGAGAAGGTCCAGCTGGTGAAGGGCACCGAGGGGCACTACATCTGGGTGAACGTCGGTACCGCGACCGAGCCGCGCCTGTGGGGCCTGCCCGTGCGCGACACTCTGGCCCTGGCCGCAGGCGAGTGGCTCATGGGTAACTTCCGGCGCGGCGCGCAGATCTTCGACCGCATGGACGCGCGGGTCGAGATGACGAACACCGACCAGGACGACTTCGTGAAGAATCGCGTGACCATGCGCGCCGAGGAACGCCTGGCCCTGGTCATCTACGACGCCTCGGCCTTCGTGAAGAACGCGCCCAGCGCGTAAGCCTCTCGCCAGCAGGCCGCGCCAGTCCGGGCGGCCTGACTTCATTCCCCGGAGGGACCATGCACCGAGTGAAATATGCGTCCGTGGGTGGCGTGCTGACCGGCAAGAAGCCGGGCGACACGGTGGAAATCCACGACGCCGAGGAACTCAAGCACCTCTTGACGCTCGGCCTGATCGAGACGGAAGAGGAAGCCGAGGCGCGGGCACTCGCTGCGGTGGGCGCCCACGACGCGGCCAAGGACAGCCCTGCCTTCACCGCCCTCACCGACGAGGAACGGCTCAAGCCCTACGCCAAGGGCGGCGGCTGGTACCACTTCGCGGGCGAGGGGGGCGTGCTGACCAAGCTGCGGCGCGAGGAAGCGCTGGCCAAGCTCACCGAACTGGAGGCCGCCGCCCATGCCGCTGGTGACATCCCCCCCCAGTAACGTTACGGCCGAGCAGCTGCTGCTGGCCGAGGCGCTCGTCGCCGCGCAGCTGGGCATCGCCTCGCTGGAAGGCGGCACCCTGGCCGAGGCGGGCGTGCTGGGCTCTTCAGGCCTGATCGTGCTGACGCACCCGTGCGTGAGCATCCAGGCGCTGACCCTGAACAGCGCCCCGGCGGCGGGCATCCTGCGCGGCCCCTGGACGGTCGATGTGCTGAGCGTCACGCGCGGGCAGCCGGTGCCGTACACGATCTCCTACACGTGGGGCTGGACGGCGGGCACGCTGCCACCGGGCATCCGCGCGGCCATCCTGCTGACCGCGCAGGCGGGCGCGGCGGCGGCCGGGCGCGTGGGGCTCAAGGCCGAGAGCATGGGGCCGGTGTCCTATCAGTACACCGACACGGCCACCCAGGGCAGCCTGCCCGCCGACGCCCTCGCCCTGCTGCGGCCGTGGCTGCCGCTGCGGTTCTGATGCGGCTGCCCGCGCACATGCTCACCAGCACCGCTCAGGTGCTCGTCGAGGTCAAGGGCGGCCCGCCCGACCGGCTGGGGCACGGTACCTCCAACTGGGTGCCGCAGGGTGAGCCCATCCCCTGTGCCCACTTCCCGGCCGGGACCAAGGTCGTCGAGCAGGCCCAGCTGCGTGGCGTGCGCGTGGCGCGCGAGGTGTACCTGGAGCGCACCGGCCTGAACCCGCAGGCCAACCGCCTGCGCCTGGACGGCACCGACTACACCATCACGCTGGTCAACGACTGGCAAGGCTTCTCTCAACTGGGGGTGACCACATGAGCCTCGCTGACGCCGCGCGCGCCGCCGCGCAACGGGTGGCCGGGAAACAGGCGGCCCTCATCGCGCAGGAGCTGCGCACCGAGATGGTCCGCAACCTCAGCACGCCCGGCCAGGGACGCGAGTACCCGCGCGGGCGAGGCCGCGTCCACCGGGCCAGCGCCCCCGGCGACGGGCCAGCGGTAGACACGGGGCGCCTGCGCCAGAGCATCGGCATCCAGCGCATCAGTCCCACCCACTTCCGGGTGGGCACCAACGTGATCTACGCGCCGCTGCTCGAATTCGGCACCCGCAAGATCGCCGCCCGCCCGTGGCTGCGCCCGGCCGTGGACAAGGTCCTCAACCGGTGAGCACCCTCGACGTGCTGGCCGACGCGCGCGACATCCTTCTCTCCCTCACGCCCCAGGTCTTCATCGCGGGCGACCCCCTGCCCGAGGGCGGCGCGCCCCACCTGATCCTGCAACCCATCGACGCCACCGACCGCGTGCGCTACGGCTCGGCGGCGAGCGTTACCCGCGTGCAGGTCAGCGCCTGGGCGCCCACGCTCTCCGAGGCGCTGGAGCTGTCCGACCAGGCACGAAACGCCCTGCGCGCCGCGCGCTTCGTGCCCGCCGGGAGCGGCCCACTCACCGACCCCGACATCACCCTCACCGGCTGGAGAGCCGACTACAGGAGGCAGTGACCTATGGAATTTCACACCGGAGAAAACAACGCCATCCGCTTCGCCGTCATGCTGGTCGGGTCCGAGAACCGGCCCAACGACACCGAGTTCTTCATACTGCCCAACGTCAGCACCTCGGACGCGCCCATTACGGCCACCCAGGTCACGAAGAAGTACTACAAGGCCAAGGGCGGCACGACCAGCAAGAGCACGGGCGCCACGTGGACCTTCACGGTCAGCGGCGACCTCCCCCAGGACAAGGAAGAGCGCGAGCCCGTCTACGTGCTGCGCAAGGCCATCCTCGCCGGCAACCGGATCTGGATGGAGCGCGCCTTCGACGATGACGCGGCCGACGAGGACTGGGAAGGCGGCGTCACCGTGCTGACCAACGCCACGCTGCCTAGCCCCTCGGACAACGCGACCACCTACAGCTTCACGGCGTCCGGCAGCGGCGACCTGCAGGGGCCGCATGAGGCGGCGGTCACCGACCCCACGCCCACGCCCTGATGCTCCGCGCCCTGGCCCGCCGCAAAGGTGGGCCGGTGGCCCTGGCCTACGACGTGCACCGCGACGCGGGGCGCGTCTACGCTGGGCTGCTGGTCGTGCAGGCCGGCCTGACCCGCCGCCGCCTCATCTTTGAAGACCCGACAACAAAAGAACGGCTCGTTTTAGAGCTGCCCGAAAACGCCCTTGGACTTAAGCGCGCTGCCAATACGGCGCGCGTCTGGATGGAGGTACACGATGGCCGCTGAACTGATCTGGGGCACCGCTGGCAAGCCCACCCCCTACCCCGTCACCGCCGAGGCCCGCGCCGCGCTCGCCGCGCAGGGCGTCGAGGCCCCCGAGGAACTGACCCTCTACCTGCGCACCGCCACCGGCCGCGAGCGCAAGACCTTCCAGGGCCGCGTGGCGAGCTGCCGGACCACCGACGACCAGCGCGAGCTGGTGGCCGACCTGCTGCTCGGGCGCATGGCCGAGGGCAGCGACCGGCGCGTGATCCGCGAAGCCCTGGAAGACGCCGACGAGGTGACCCTCAACCAGCTCATGTACGCCTACGTGAACGGGGTGATCCCGGACCCAAAAGCCCTGGAGAAGGCGGTGGACGGAGCACTGGCCCGGACCACCCCAAGGATGCTCGCCGCCCTCGCAGTCAGCTAAAGGCGCTCTTCGCGGCGATCTACAGCATCCGGCCCTGGGAGTGGGAGCACCTGACCGACGACGACATCCGCGACCTCGACGTGGAGCTGAGCACTGTCTTCTACTACCAGGACCGCGCGGTGCGGGATTACCACTTCTCAAAGCTCGACGCCGAGGCCCGCAAGGTGCTGGCCGAGCCACCCGAGCCGGGCAAGATGACCGCAGAGCAGGCCGTCAGTCAGGCGGCCTACATCGCCTTCATGGCCGAGTACGACATGCCGCACCTGCAACCGCGCGTGCCGCCCGCTGCCGCGCGCGAGTTCCTCGCTGAGCACAAGGCGGGGCGCATCCCGGCGTGGGCGCTGAAGGCTGTAAAACTCAAGGAATTGCGCGCCAGTGCGCGGGGAAGGTGAATAGATGACGAGCGGCGGAGGGGCAGGCGGCAGCACAGGCGCGGCCGAGACGGTGTACGTAGACGTGAAGGGCCGGTTCGACGAGTTCGAGGCCCGGATCAAGCAACTGGAGGCCGACGCCGCCCAGAGCGGCGAGCGCGCCGGATCCGCCCTGGGCGGCGCATTCACCGCTGGCCTGAAGGTGGCCACCGTGGGCGCGGTGGCCCTGGCCGGGGCCGTCGTCGCCATCGGGGCCAGCACCTTCAACCTTGCCCAGGAAGCGGCCCAGAACGTCAGCAATTTCCAGGCCCAGCTTGGGGCCACCCGTGAGGAAGCCGAGCGCCTGGGCAGCGTGGCCGAGCAGGTCTTCGGCAACAACTTCGGCGGCAGCCTGGAAGAGGCTGGGGACGCCGTGGGCGAGGTGCGCAAGCAGCTGGGCGAACTGTCCAATGCCGAGCTGCAAAAGGTCACCGAGGGCGCCCTGGCCCTGAAGGACAGCTTCGGCACCGAGGTGCCCGAGTCGGTCAGCGCAGCCAAGACCCTCATGCAGCAGTTCGGGCTGACCTCGCAGGAGGCCCTGGACTTCCTGGCGAAGGGCTATCAGGACGGCCTGGACCGCTCTGGGGATCTTCTCGACACCATCAACGAGTACTCGACCCAGTTCTCCAGCGGTGGGGCGAGCGCCGATGAGTTCTTCAACATCATCAAGAACGGGGCGCAGGGGGGCAGCCTGGGCACCGACCGCGCGGCCGACGCCTTCAAGGAGTTCCGCGTCCGCATTCAGGACGGCTCCAAGGGCGTGGCGACCGCGCTGGAACAGGTGGGCATCAACAGCGAGGACCTCTCCAAGAAGATGGCCTCCGGGCAGATCACGGCCATCGAAGCCTTCAACATGGTGCAGAAGGCCCTGGCCGGCGTGAAAGACGAGAACCTGCGGATGCAGGCGGGCGTGGCCCTGATCGGCACCCAGTACGAGGACCTGGGACAGAAGGGCGCCGCCGCGCTCAAGACCACCGGCACCAGCCTCAAGGACATGGCCGGGGCCACCGACTCGCTGAACGCGAAGTACAACAACCTCGGGTCGTTCGTCGAAGGCATGGGCCGCAAGCTGCAAGTGGCCCTGCTGCCGGTGGGCAAGGAACTGCTCAGCATGGCGAACGAGGCTGTGCCCTACCTGCAGCGCGCCTTCGACCGGGTGGGTGCGGTGCTGCCCGGCCTGATCCGCCAGGGCATCGACACGGCCAAGCAGTTCGGGACCACAGCCGTCAACGTCTACAACAGCGTGCGCCCGGCCATCGAAAGCACGGTCCAGACGGTCGAGAAGCTCAGCGCCTTCCTGAACCGCAATAAGGAAATCCTGATCCCCCTCACGGCCGCTGTGGGGGCCGGTGCCGCCGCCTTCGGGGCCTACCGCCTGGGCGTGGCTGCGGTCAGCCTCGCCACGACCGTCTGGACGGCTGCACAGGTCGCCGCGACGGTGGCGAGTGTCGCCCTGCGGGCGGGTCTGACCTTCCTCACCGGGCCGGTGGGTCTGGTCATCGCGGCCATTACGCTGCTCGTCGGCGCGGGCGTCGCGCTCTACCGCAACTGGGATGAGGTCAAGGCGTTTGCCGAGAAGACCTGGGGGCGCATCAAGGAGATCGTGGCTGGGGCGCTGACCGGCGCGGCCGATTTCATCCGGGGTCTGGACTGGAAGGAACTGGGGCTGAACGTCGTGCAGGGCCTCATCAACGGCATCCTCGCCGGCCCGCGCCTGGTGCTCGCTGCCGCCCGCAACCTGGGCAGCGCGGTCATCAGCGGGATCAAGGACGTGCTGAACATCCAGTCGCCCTCCCGTGTGATGAAGGAACTGGGCGAGTTCACCTCGGCCGGGTTCGTGCAGGGCATCGAATCGACCCGCCCGAACGTACTGGCCGCTGCGCAGGCGACCGCCAAGGGCTTCCTCACTGCCTTCCACGACCTGAAGGCCGAGCAGGCGGTCGGGAACGTGGATGTCTCGACCTACACCAAGACCCTAGACTCGGCGGCCACCCAGCTCCGGGCCAAGCTGAAGACGGTCAAGGAGGGCACGCCCGCCTACACCGAATGGCTCAAGGCCCTGGGCGCGGTCACGAAGGAACTGGACGGCCTGAAGGGCAAGAGCAGCGACACCCAGAAGGGGGCCAAGGATCTGGCCGACCAACTCGCCCAGAACCGCAGGCAGATTGAGCAGGGCGAGGCGATGGAGCGTTACATTACGGGCCTGCGCTCGGCCACCTCGGCACAGCTCGCGGCGGCGCTCGCCACGGCGCGGACGGGTGGGGAAACCGAGAAGTACAACGCCATCCGTAGCGAGCAGCGCCGGCGCGAGGATGAGGTCACGGCTGCCCAGAACCGTGCGACCGACGCCGCCCAGCGTGCCCGGCAGCAGCTCGCAGACAACCGTGCTCAGATTGCCGCCACGGAGGCCCAGGAACGCTACGTGAAGGGCCTGCGCACGGCCCTGGACAGTCAGCTCGCTACGGCCCTGGCGACCGCCCGTGCAGCCGGTGACACTGAGAAGTACAACCTCATCAAAGCCGAGCAGGAACGCCGCCTGAACGCCGCCACCGCCGCCCACGACCGCGCGACCGACGCGGCCCGCCGGGAGGCCGAGGCCGTGCGCGAGGGGCAGGCCGCCATCCGCGAGGCCCGCGAGTACGACGCCTACCTGAACAGCCTCAACGACCTCACCGATGCGGAGCTGGCGCTGGAACTGGCACGGCAGGAGGCCGCCGGACACCAGCAGCAGTACAACGACGTGCTGAGCGTGCAGCGCCAGCGTGCCCAGGACGCGGCCCAGGCCGTCACCGCACTCGCTGAGGGCGTGGCTGCGGCCGACGCCGCGCTGGCCGATCTCGCCAACAACCCGATTGGGGAGCGCACCGACCGGCCCGGCCTGCCGGTGGATACGGCCGCCCAGCAGCGCCAGAACTTTTCGGACCTCTACGACACCCTCACGCAGCTCGACGACGCCACCATCGACAACGCCGACACGATGGAGCTGCTCGACCGCACGCTCCAGGGGGCGGCGCAGTCCGGCGGCATCACGGCCGAGCAACTGCGCATCCTGCAAGGGGTCCTGAAGGGCACCCAGAACAGTGCCCGCGCCATGGCCGAGGGGGTGGAAGCCGGGGACGCGGCCCTGCGCGAAGTCCTGGCCCGCCCTATCGGGGAACGCACCGACCGCGCCGGGGCCGACGAGGGCATCTACCCCGACCTGCTGCGCCAGATCACGGCGCTGGACGTGGGCGTGGAAGACGCGGGGGCCACCCTCGACTTCTTCACCGACCTGCTGGACAACGCGGGGCGCACCGGGGCGCTCACGGCCGAGCAGCTCACCCACCTGAAGAACGTCCTGGGCGAGGTCACCAGCGCGGCCACCCAGATGGCCCTGGGGGTGGAAGCCGGCGACGAGGCGTTGCGCGAGGTGCTGGCGAATCCGGTGGATGAGGGCACCTTCCGTCCCGACGTGCAGGGCAATGCCCAGCGCGAAACCTTCGAGAACCTGAAGGCGACGCTGCTGAGCCTGGACCTGACGGCCATCCAGAACGCCGATGCCATGAAGCTCTACAGCGACATGGTGACGAACGCGGGCAAGAGCGGGGGCCTCACGGCCGAGCAGCTCGCCCTGCTCAATGCCCAGATCGCCCGCATGAAGGTGCTCAGCGACGTGGACGTGGACGTGCCCCTCTCGGATCTGGAGCAGGCCGCCGAGGGCACGGTGAAGCGGCTCGACGACCTGGTGCGCAGCTTCGAGACCGGGCAGATCACGGGCGAGGACTTCGCGGCCCAGGTCTTCGGAGCCGTGCCCGCGCTGGAGCGCTTGGCGCTGGCCGCGCGGAAGGCCGGGAACACCGAACTGGCCGACGATCTCACGGCGACCAGCGGCGCGCTTCAGGGCCTCGTGCCCGCCGCCGACGCTGCCGCCTACTCCCAGACCAAGCTGGCCTCTGCCCGGCAGAAGTTGGCCGAGGCGCAGGCGGGTGGGGCGCGGCCGTTCGCGTCCGACCTCGCCGCGCTCGAAGCCCTGCGCGGCAAGCCGGGCATCGTGGCCGCCGAGCTGGACACCCTCATTGCCAAATACCGCGAGCTGCAAGCCCAGACCGAGAAGCAGAAAGGGCTTGAGGACCGCATCAACGAGTGGGGGAAGTACGCCCAGCAGATCATCCCCGTGGTCACCGGGGCCATGCAGGCGCTGGGCGGCGCGTCCGACGAGGTGGCCGGGCAGTGGGCCAGCGACCTGGGCGACATGGTCGGGGACCTCGTGACGTTCGGCACGGCCATCGCCAAGGGGGACTACATCGGCGCGGCCGTGCAGGCGCTGACCACCATCTTCAACTGGTTCAACCGGAACAAGAAGGCGGCCGAGGACGCGGCCAAAGCCACGCGCGAGTACAACGAGCAGTTCCGCTTCGCGGCGGGCACGGCCGGGGACAACTACGGCAGCCGGACCACCGGCAGCTACACCACCGGCTTCCTGTTCTGGAGCACCACCCACTACACCGAGCAGATCGACCAGCTCAAGCGCGACGTGGCGCTCTCGGTGGAAGGTGGCTTCGCCAACGGCATCAAGGACGGCTTCAGCCAGGCCGTCGCCAAGAACGACTTCAGCCTCTTCGAGAAGTCCCTCAAGAGCAGCGTGGGCCGCGCGGTGCTCGACGGCCTCATCGAGTCGTTCATCAATCAGGCCGTCATCGCCAAGATCATCGGCCCGGCCATCGACGCTTACCTCCAGACGGGCGACACGGCGGCCCTGCAAACGGCTATCCAGGCGGCAAGCGGGGAGGCCAAGCGGTTCTACACCGACGTGCTGCAACCCATCGCGCAGGAGTTCGGCCTGGTGGGGAGCGACGCGGCGGGCGGCACGTCGGGGGCGGCGTCATCGTTCGGGGGAGCACCGGGCACATCGTTCGGGGCCACCCTCTCCTTCCCTCAAAGTGCCCTCGACGAGCTGCGGGGGGCGTACATGGCCCCGGCGGTGGAACTGGGGACGCACGTGACGCGCTTCGGGGGCATCATCACGCGCCTCGAAGCGGCCGAGGCCAGGGCCAGCAGCCGCGCCCCCAGCTACGGGCTGGAAAGCCTGTTCAGGAGGTGACATGAGACTCAAGTACTGGCGCTTCCGGGTGCGTGACGCCCTGGGCAACTTCCGGCACCTCGTCGAGATGAGCGCCTCGAATGTGGACGGCAGCGGCCTGCGCTTCGAGGTCATGCCGCACGACGTGGGGCGCTGCACCTTCCAGGCCCGGCCGGACGGCCCCCGCCTCGCCTGGGGGGACGTGCTGGAGATCGAGGCGGCCGAACTGAGCACCGACGAGTACACGCGCCTCTACCGGGGGGAGGCCCGCACCGTGGGCCTGAGCGGCAGCCCGGAGTTGGTGCAATACGAGCTGGTCAGCCTGCGGCAACGCCTCTCGGAAACCGAGATGCCCGAGCTGACCCTCGAAAGTATGGACGCCGGGGCACAACTCCGGGCCGTGCTGGAGGTCATGACCGCCGGGCAGGTGTGGGGCAACGCCATCTACTACGACCCCCAGTACGTGCCCGACGTGGGTGTGAACGCCCCCCGGCTGGACAGCACTGCCTTCCAACTGCTGGCTGCCTACCTCGACGAGTTGGCCGGGCTGGTCAACGGGTCGCGGCCGGATCAGGCCTCGGTGGTCTGGGGCGTGAACGTGGCGGGCTACCTGACCTGGGGCGTGAGCATGGGCGCGACGCTCGATGTGCGGGGCCGGATCGACGTGGCCGCGACCGAGTGGGGCGCGGTGGTGTGCGAGAACCCCTGCACGGCCGTGCGCTGGTTCCTGCGCCCCTTCGCAGACCTGGGGGCGGTGACCGCCCTGAGCCGCCACCCGGCGGCGGCCACGCTCGGCCGGCGCATGGTGCGCCAGAGCCTGAACGTGCTGGAGGTCTGGGAGAGCGTGACCAGCCTGCCCGATCCCCCGGCGGGCAGCGGCTACTCCTGGGGCACCGTGAGCGCCGAGGACCGCGTGCGTCTGCAACGGGGCACGGCCGCCGTGCCCGTCACGTTCAACCCCGCCACAGGGGCCAGGGAGGGGGCTTTCGACATCACCCCGGACGATCCCTGGAGCTATGCCCACTTCACGGGGATCGTCACGCCCCCACGGGCCAAAGTGCAGCTCAGCATCGTGCCCTATGACAACGGGCGCAGCATCAACATTCAGGTGCCGGTGTCGGTGGCCGGGGAGTTCGACGTGCGGATCGCGGCCCGCACCGACCTGAGCCTGGGGGGCACGGGGGTCCGGTCGAATCTCACCTTCGAGGTGCCCGAGGACGTGACCGGGCTGGTGACCTGCACGTTCAAGCGAGTGGGGTACTTCGCGCCGGATCAGGACCGCCTCGACGCCCTGGCGAGTGCCTTCTACCAGTTGCCGGACGCACTCGTCGGCCGCGTGGAGTTGCGTTCGCTGACCTGGCCGCCACCCAGGCAGGTGACGGTTGTCGGTCCAGGCGGCACCGCGCAGACGGCGGCCGTCACCACCGAGTACGAGATCAGTGCGGGGGCCTACGGGCACACCCACCTGAAGATTGGGAGCCCTGATCCACCCACCCAGCGGGCCATGCGGCAGCTCCAGTTGCTGCGCGCCCAGGACGCGGCGGCCACCGCCCTCACCGGCCTCGTGCGGAGGTAGTACATGGGACTCTTCGACTATGCCCTGATCCTGCCCGGTGGCCGAGACCCGCTGTATCTGCCGGGGACCACCAAGCCGCAGGGCGCGGGCTACTCCCGGAACATCACCCTGCGGCAGCCACCGGGCACCGAGAGCGGCTTCACGACCGGCGACGGCACGCGCAAGCTGGGCCCGCTGGTGCTACTGGGCAGCATCGACGAGGACGATCTGTCCGAACCTACCGAGGACGCCGCGCGCCTGTACGTGGCTCGGCTGGACGCGGCGGCTCCGCTCGCCATCGGTGCGCAGCGGGGGCAGAGCGTGACCCGCGCCCTGCTGCCGGGCGGCTTCTTCGAGTGGGTGGCGGGCGACACGCCGCTGATCTGGACCTACACCCTCAACCTCTTCCCGAGTGGCCCCGACTGGATTGACCAGAGCACGGGCCTCCCGGCGCCCTTCTAGGAGCGACATGATTCTCGACGTGCTCTACACCGCGCCGCTCCCCGCCGGGTTCGTGTCCGGGACGGTGACCCTCAAGCGGGATGCCGTCTATGTGGACCAGGATGGCCGTAAGGCGGTGGCAATCCAGCAGGCCCGCATCAACAGCGACCGCAGCCTGACCGATGTCACGACCGGACAGCGGTTGCGCACCATCGGACAGGGGCCAGGCGACCCCCTGGGTGGCCCGCTGACGTGGGTGGAGAGCCTGCGGCTTACGGGCGTGCCGGACCCCGTGAACAGCACCCACACGATGTCGGCCATCTATACGGCGGCGGGACAGCTCAACCTGCACCAGCCGACCGTGAGCGCCAAGCTGGTGGATGGCCCGAGCAACGCCTTGGACGCGGCGAAAGAGGCCCTGAGCAAAGCTGAGGCGGCTTCGGATCAGGCCGCGCTCGCTGCGGAAGCTGCACTCCAGGCGGCCAACCAACTCGGCAGCGTGAACACCCAGCTCAACGGCGTAGAGGTCAGCGATTCCACCGCCGCACCTCTGGGCGGCACCCTCATCTCCCTGACGCCCGCCCAGGCCAGTAGCGTGGAGGCCACCGTGCGCCCAGCGGACCTGGGCGGCGTGGTCATCACCCTCGGAGGCAGCAATGGTTAATATCCCTGATCTCACTGCGGTGCGCCGCGAAGCCGACGCTGCGGCTGTACGTGATCCGGTCACCGTGGCGAGCGAGGCAGCCCTGACCGGGCGACCAGGCGGCCAGTACCACCTCACCACGACGGACGAACTCGTGGCCTGGAACGGGACGGCCGTGACGGCACGGGGAGCGATGCCCGCAGCAACGGCACAGGTCACGGCCGTCCGCACCGACACCCAGAAGCAGCTCCAGGCGACGCGCAAGACCCTGACGGACATTCCTGCGGCGGCTGTCATCGCCCTGATCGAAGGCCAGCCCTTCATCCGCGACGACAGCGTGGAGGCGGACGGCGGCCTGCGACATAAGGGGTCGGATGGCCGGGGCTGGCGCTTCATCAATCCGCCCCATGTCGCCCCCGAGATGTTCGAGGCCGCCGGCGACGCCCTCCTCGGGGACCGCCCAAACGCCGAGAGTCCCCGCAACCCCCAGCCCACCGACGATTACGCCGCCATCATGCGCGCGGCGGACGCCAGCCGCCGCGACAATCTCCCCCTGCGCCTGGGCCAGTTCTACTGGAGCCAGCAGGCAGTCGTGCTGCCCTACGTGCCCCACATCATCGGCATCGGCAAGGACCTGTGCGGCCTGGTCCATGTCGATGGGCGCGGCCTGGTGGTCGGGCCGGGCACGGATGCGGGGGGCAAAGGCGGGGTGCTGCGCGATTTCGCAGTCATCGGGCAGAGCGTGCATGACCTCGGCACGGCCTCCCTCACGGTCGATGGGCTGTACTACGCGGCCATCAGTGACCTGGTGGTCCGCAACAACACCATCGGATTCGACCTGCGCAACAACTGCTTCGGCAGTGATTACGCCCGGTGCAATGCGCAGTCCGACTTTTTCAAGGTGGGCCTGAATCTCAGGACCGGGTCCCAGAGCGGCAACGACCTGTTTTTCCGGAACTGTTGGCTGGGCGGCCAGAACACCGCCGTGTGCATCTCCCCAGGATCGGGTGGGTTCGGTTTCTACGGCGGCCAGATGTCGGCCGGCGTCGGCCAGAGCGGGCCCAATGACCTGTGGGGCGTGATCACCTGGGGCCGGGACTACGGCACAGGGGCGACAGGCGGCATCGGGCGGGTGGGCCTCTACACCGTGGACATGGAGGGTTACCAGAACGTCTGGGGACTGCGGGGGTACGGGCAGGTGTCGCTGGGCATCTACGAAACGGCGCTCATCCCGTATGGGCCGTACTTCTCGCCGCAGTTCCGGGCCGCGCTCGGTGTACTGAAGATGGACGGCGCGGCGGACTCGCAGATCACGCTGCGCAACCTCTCGGGTCAGGGCAACGCACCGGCACAGGGTTACCCACTGGCCGAGATCAATGGAGCCTTCGACGCCTTCATGATCGATGAGGTGGGCACCTTGCTCACCCTCGGGGACCACACCTACACGAGCATCCTGAATGCAGCGGGGTACCCGACCCGCGACCGCAGCGTGCGGGGCACGTCGCGCGTGGTCGGGGGCATCATGAGCGCGGCGGGACCCCAGGATCACGTCAAGGTCTACGGGGCGCTGAACCAGACGACCAATGTGCGGGTGGACTGCCCAGCGTGCAGGTGGACGTGTTACGACAACCGCTTCGGGGGCATGGCTGAGGGCGTCTTCGATCCTCGGAAGGGCGCGATAACGCTGGGGGGCAATCTGGAGGGGGTGAGCATCGGGCGCAACGGCACCGCCATGACCGTGAGCGTGGCGGCCCCAGCCCCTGACGACCTCTACCTGCGCTTTACCTTCGTGGATCTGGCATAAGGCCACCCCCGCCCCAAAGAGACAAGCCCAAGGCCCCGCATGTGCGGGGCTTTTTCGTGCCCGCACGCCCACCCGGCGACGTGCGGGCCTTTCGCAGCCGGGAGGGAGCGTCACCATGAAGAAAGTTCTGCTGCTGTCCACCCTGTCCCTCGCCCTCGCCGCCTGCGGGACCGCGCCCACGCCTGCGCCCACGCCGCCCGCCGTGGTCACCCCGGAGCCCACGCCCGCCGGGCTGGTCCTGACCACCGAGCCTGCCCAGCTGCAGGCCGCTGGACTGAGCGTCACCCTCACCGACCGGGGCCTGGCCGTGCGCCCGACCGGCGTCGAGGCCGTCTTCCGGGTCTACCTCGATGCCCAGGACCGCTTCGGCGTACCCGGCGAGGCCGCCCAGCGCATCACGGGCACGTACTACGTGGGGACCACCGCCCCACTCACCATCCAGGGCCGGACCCCCTTCGGCTGGGTGGACGTGGCCCGACTGCGGTAAGTCCCTCCCTCCTGCCCACCAGCACCCCGGCCGCTGGTGGGCGCCCTCGTGCCGGACGGGAGGCCCATGACTCAACCGCCCACACCCCCACCTCCCCCCTGGCTGCTCATCGCCGCCGCCATGCTCCTCGGCGTCATCGCCCAGCTGGGGGCCTCCCTCGCCCTGGACATGGCCAAGGACCGAAAGAAGCTCATCGGCTTCCTGCTGCTCAGCATGGTGTTCTCCGGGATGGGGTTCATCCTCCTGGTCCAGCTGTCCGACTGGGATACCTATACCTGTTTCGCCCTGAGCGTGCTGCTGGGCGGCGTCCCCGCGCTGTGGACCCTGCGCGCTGGGGTCAAGGCCATCGGCCAGCGCTACGGCGTCGAAGTTCAGGAAATCACGGCCGCCACGCCCCCTGTTCCCGCCGCACCCCCACCGCCCCCGCCGGGCACTGGAGGAACACCATGATGATCGACGGCCTCTACCTCAAGCTCATGTGGGCCGGCCTCGCCGGACTCTGGGGGCTGGCCTTCGTGGTCCGCTGCCTGCTGGTGTACCTGTCGTGGCCCACCGACCGCGCGTGGCGCATCGCCTTCGCCGTGATCCACGCCATGAGCACGTGCTACTTCGTCTGGCGCATGGAAACCGACGTGCTGCCCAGCACCATTCTGCTCACCGACCTGACGCGCAACATCATCAGTGCCATCCTCGTGATCTACCTCCTGCTGGATGGCGTGCGCGGGATCTACAAGCTGGCCGAGCACCGTGCCGAGCGCGCCGCTGCCGTGAAGGGGACGCTGTGACGGCCTTCTTCCCCCTGCTGGACACGCCCACGACCAAGTACACCGTGCAGGCCGGGTGTGGGTATCTGGACCCCGCCTACCTCGCCGCCACGCGCTCGCAGCACCCGGCCGAGGACTTCAATGCGGTGACTGGCAGTGACACCGACCTGGGCGACCCGGTCCACGCGGCCGACGACGGCACCGTGAGCTACACCGGCTGGGACGGGTACATCGGGGGCATCGTCGAGATCCTGCACAGTGACGGCAGCACGTCCGGGTACTGGCACCTGCGCGACGTGCACGTGGTCGTGGGCCAGCGCGTGAACGGCGGCGACATGATCGGCCAGGTGGGCAAGGGCGCGACCGGCGTGATGAAAGCGCACCTGCACTTCTACGTGAAGAAGCCGGGCGTGAAGCTCTCGCCCTCCTACTGGCCGAGCACCCACGACAAGAATCCGACGAGCTGCGCGGCCTTCATCCGCGCCAACTACTTCGTGCCCACTGAGTGGCTGAAAGCGCGGGGCGCGAAGCGGACGCTGGCCGACCTGCAGGCCCTGCGCGGCACGCCGGGCCGGGTGCTCGTGAACGACATAGAGGTGACTGGCCAGCTGGTCCAGCGCCCCGACAATGGCGTGACCATCGACGCGCGCACGGCCACCGTGCGGGTCTACGCCAACGATCCGCGCCCCACGCCCAGCGTGCCCACGCTGCCGCAGAACTGACGGGTCCTCAGACCTGGGCAAATCTGCCGGACAGATCAGGGCATTCCTCCTACACTGGATCCCATGCCCAAACTCAGAACGCTGGCCGTGCTCGGGCTCGTTGCCGCTCTCCTGATGTCTTGCGCGCACCCCTACCCAGTTACTGAGGGGGGGATGCACCATCTATCCCGATGGCACTGGGGTTTGCGTGGATCCACCCCCACCCTCCCACACCCACACGAACTAAACCCTCTATTGCTCTTCCGGCCCCAGCGAGATGCTGGGGCCGCGCCCTTGGAGTGTCCCCATGTTGAACATGCAGCAGATCACCCAGCAGCTTCAAAGCAACATCGGCAACGTCCTCACCCTGGAAGGCCTCAAGAAGGCGGCCAAGGAAGCCGCCAAGCTGGCCAACCAGCTGCTACCCGGCGCGACCGGCGCGCAGAAGGCGGCGGCAGCCGAGGCGTGGCTGCTGGCAGCGGTCGAAGAGTACGACAACAAGATTCCGGTGCTGGGCCAGTTCATGGATCTGCCCCTGATCGACCGACTGGAAGCTGCGGCCGTCCGGGCGGCCGTGGCCTGGGGCTACAGCGCCCTGGAACTCGACGCCGCCTGAGCCCCACACACGAAGCGCCCCACCCCGGCAACTGGCCAGGGTGGGGCGCATTTCTATTTAGCGCGCATATCTTCAAAAGTTTCTTCCCCTCTTAAATCAATGCGTAAAAGTATCTAGCTCAAGCTATTACTTCAGATTCCTCCTCAATTATTATTTCTGCTAAGGTTCTTATCAGTGGAATTTCTCTCATAAGAGCGTTTTTATCTTTGGCAAAGTTATATCTTTTGGTATTTTCGCTTTTAGAATGAACTATAGAATTTCTAGTTGCATATATTCTTTGAGCACAGTCTTCAAAAAAATCTTGCGGGTTTTTTGTAAAATCCAAGGTAATACCATCACAGAAGGGAACGGGATTGCTTGAGTAATATAAAATTTCTTCTCGAGTCAATAAAGTCTGCAATTGATTTGGAGTAGAAAGATATTGTGATATAACTAAACTTAAAGCTTTTGATTCTCTTTTACTCGTTAACCTACTATCTTGATTAACTTCTATATTTGAAGCTGCTTCGGCAATCAGTTGTCTAATGTGATCCTCTTTTGTAGGAGAAAATCCAGTTTTAGTTATGACTCCCCTAACTCTCTCTACAGTCTCTTTAATACTAGCTTTATTAAAAAAGTGCTCCAAAATATGATATAGTGAGAGATATTTAGATGAGACAAGTGAATTTTCTAGATAGTGCTGATAACTATCCGTGAGCTCCTTATTATACATTCTTTTCGGCGCAGATATAATTTCTGGCTCTCCCTCTCTGTGGAGTTGTATCTTTTCAGTTTCGAAAATTCTATCTACATTTAAAAGTAACTCACATCTTCTTCCAGTCAGATAAGATATTTCATAGGAATATGAATTCGCATATCTAGTAAAAAGACTCTGCTTAACATCTCTATTTGAGGATAACTTTATGGTGACTATACTCGAAGTCATAGAGAAAACTGTTAAAAGATCACCATCTTCCGTGGAGCTCGATTCAGGAATAGCTATGTGTCCCCAGTGTAAAGTATATTTTAATACTTCATCAGGAATTTCTTTAGCGGTTGATAGTAGAAAAAGCATATATTCTCTTGATGGAGGTCCTATCTTATAAGTAATACCTGTTCCAACATGAATAGAGTCGGATATTTGCTTGGCAAAATCCGAATAAAGCGCAACAGGGATTTCTAAATATCTTTTGTTATGCATTTGTAGCCCATTGATGGAATAAATATCTTCTAAAGATTTATAAATTGATTCTAATTCATCGTTTTTAACTACAAGCCGTTTCTTAGAAATATAGTCATCTATTTCGAGTACGGCAGCACTACCTCCTTTTAAAACTCGATTTTTAGAGAACCTTATATAGTCACCAACATATTCAGCCAACTCATCAGGAGTAAATTTATACATTGGATAGACTCCAATTATAAATCTGACAAACTAATAAATTTAGAGAGCCAATTTGCAGACTAGATTTCATATGTGCCTTCTTATAGCACCAAAAAGTCTAATCCCACCAAGAATGTGCCAATCCACCCGATAGGTGGAGACGGGGCTCTCATCCCTAGCTTTTGAGTCCGCCTATAGGCACAGATTTAAGAGTGCATCACGATTAGGGAGAGGCCAGCCGTCCCATTCTCGAGTCAAGATCATGCTCCCCCTTACCTGGGTAGAGACTTAAACTGGACAACCGATGGAGGACGGGCATGTCAGTTTGTCCCGTGCCCGCGCCACCGTGACCTATCCGGCGAACTTTCAGCTCATCGCTTCCATGAATCCGTGCAAATGCGGTTATTTTTCGGACCCGGAGAAGGCCTGCACCTGCACGGTCACCGAGCGGACCCGCTACGCCGCGCGCCTCAGCGGACCGCTGCTCGACCGGATAGATGCCGTAGTGCGCGTGCCCAGACTGACGGTCGAAGAACTGACCCGCGCGCCCGAGCCCGAGGCCTCCGCACCCGTACGCGCCCGCATCGCCGCTGCCCGCGGACGGATGCTCGCCCGGCAGGGTGCCCGCAATGCCGACCTCGCGGGTCAGGCCCTGCGCCAGCACGCGGGGTTGGCGGGTGGCCCGCTTGCCTTCGCGCAGGCCGCCGCCCGTCAGCTGGGCCTCACCGGGCGCGGCTACGACCGCCTGCTGCGCGTGGCCCGCACCGTGGCCGACCTCGCGGGAAGCGACACAGTGCGGAAAACCCACCTCGCCGAGGCAGTGACCTACCGCCCCAGGGACCTGGGGTAGGGAGGAGAACGTCTCCCCTCCCCTTCCCCGGCCTACAACAGGCCCGTGCGCCGCAACAGGGCGTCCGCGTCGGGGTCGCGGCCCATGAAGTCGCGGTAGAGCTGTGCGGGGTCGTCGCTGTTGCCCCGCGAGAGGATGGTGTCCACGTACGAGCGGCCCGTCTCACGGTTGAACAGGCCCTCGTCTGCAAAGCGTGAGAAGGCGTCGGCGTCGAGCACCTCGGCCCACTTGTAGCTATAGTAGCCGGCCCCATACCCGACCGGCGAGCTGAACAGGTGGCCGAAACTGGCGACCTGAGCGTAGTTCTCCGGCAGAGGGAAGGAGATGAAGCGGGCCATCGTCTCGCGGGCCAGCGCGACCGGGTCGGTCTCCGACTGCGGGTCGTACTCGACGTGCAGGGTCAGGTCGGTCAGGCCGAAGGAGTACTGGCGCATCGCCACGTTCCCGGCGCGGTAGTTGCGCGCGTCGACGAGCTTGCGGAACAGGTCCTCGGGCAGCGCTTCGCCGGTCTGGTAGTGGCGGGCGAAGAGGTCGAGGGCCTCACGCTCCATCACCCAGTTCTCCATGATCTGCGAGGGCAGCTCGACGAAGTCCCAGGGCACCTGCGTACCGCTCAGCGAGCGCACCGGTACGCGGCTCATGGCGTGGTGCAGCAGGTGGCCGAATTCGTGGAACACCGTCTCGACCTCGCGCACCGAGAGCAGGGCGGGCGTGTCCTCGCCGGGAGGGGTCATGTTGCCGCACATCAGGCCCAGGTGCGGCTCGGTGCCGTTCTCGCGGGGACCGCCCGTGATGAAGGCGTTCATCCACGCCCCGCCGCGTTTGGTGTCGCGGGGGAACCAGTCGGTGTAGAAGGACGCGACGTGCGTGCCTGCCTCGTCGTGAATGTCGTAGAAGCGCACCTCGGGGTGCCAGCCGGGCGCCTGGGCTTCCGTCACCGTGATGCCGAAGATGCGGCGGGACAGCTCGAACAGGCCCGAGAGCACGTTGTCGAGGGCGAAGTAGGGCCGCAGCGCCTCCTCGTCGAAGTCGTACTTGGCCTGCCGCTGCTTCTCGGCCCAGTAGGGACCGTCCCAGGGTTGCAGTTCGGGGGCGTCTTGACCGGCCTGCACGTGGTAGAAGGCCTCCAGCTCGGCATTCTCGCGCTCGAAGGCAGGGCGGGTCCGGGCTTCGAGATCGCGCTCGAAGCGCAGGGCGTTGTCGCCGCCGCCCGCCATGCGGTCCTCCAGGATATAGTCCGCGAAGTTGCGGAAACCCAGCAGCTCGGCCTGCTCGCGGCGCAGCGCCAGGATCTCGCGTACGAGCGGGCGGTTGTCGCGCCCCGGCTCCTGGCCCACGCGGGTCTGGGCCTCCCACAGCTCGCGCCGCAGCTCGCGGTCGTCGGCGTAGGTCAGGACCGGCGTAAAGACCGGCTGGTGCAGCGTCAGGCGGTAGCCTTCCTGGCCGCGCTCCTCGGCGTCGCGGCGCGTCGCGGCCCGGACCCGCTCGGGCACGCCCGCGAGGCGCTCTCCGGGCACGTACAGCTCGAAGGCCGCCGTCGCGTCCAGTACGTTCTTGCCGAAGTCGTTGGTCACCTCGGCCAGCCGCGTGTTCACCTCGGTCAGGCGGGCCTTCTTGTCGCCCGGCAGGTCGGCGCCGCCCCGGCGGAAGCCGTCGATGGTCAGCTTGAGGTGCCGGGCGCGCACCGGGTCCAGGGCGCGGGCGGCGTCCGTCTCGGCAAAGGCCTTGAGGGCCGCCCACAGGCCCGGGTGCAGGCCCAGTTCGGTGTAGAAGGCGCTCGTCTTGGGAATGATCGCCTTGCGGGCCGCCTGCCACTCGGGCGAGGTCACCACGCCGTCGAGGTGCCCGACGATGGTCCCCACGGTGCCGAGCTGCTCGGTGAGCACGTCGAGGTCGGCCATGAAGTCCGCGAAGTCGCGCTCGCCCGAGGCGGCCAGGCGCTCGACCCGCTCGCGGGCTTCCGAGAGCAGCGTGTCGATGGCCGGTTCGGCGTGCTCGGGCCGGATGCGGTCGAAGGGAATCCGGAAACCGATGTTCAGCAGCGGGTTGGCGCTGTCTACAGGCTGCGTGCCGGGTGCAGGATTGTTCATAGCTGCGGAGTATAGGCCGCCTCCCCTATGAGGGGACTAAGCCGGATGGCGCATGGCCCCGCCCAGCCTTCATGCTCTGCTCTGTCATGGCGACCTTCTCTCCCGCCCCGCCGCCCTCGCCCTCTGTGCCCTCCGTGCCCTCTGTGCCCGGCGACCTGCACCTGCACGCGGTCACGGCCGCCGACCACCCGCGCCTGGCCGACTTCCTGAGCGCGTGCCATCCCGAGCAGTCCGTGACGGCTGCGGACCTCGACCGGCTGGCGGCGGGCCGCCTGCCAGGCGAGGTCTACAGCGGCACGCTGGCGATGCGCGGCGAGACGCCGGTCGGCCTGGCCGAGGTGAGCATCCCGCGCATGGATGGCCACCCCGGCTGGCTGGAGGTCACGGCGCGCGCCGCCGACCCGGCCCTGGGCGCGGCGCTGCTGGATCTCGCCGAGGCGCAGGCTCTCGCCCACACCCCTCACACCCTGGTCACGCGCGTGCGCGAGGACTGGTGGGAGCGGGCGCTGTACGAGGCGCGCGGCTACGCCGAACACGACCGCATGTGGCTCAGCACCCTCGACCTGACCACGCTGGAGGTCGGCCGCTTCACCGCCTACGAGGAGCGGACGCGGGCAGCGGGGGTCACGATTCGGCCCCTGTCGGACTTCGGCCCCTTCGACGAGGCGGCGCAGCGGCGGCTGTACGCCCTGGTGGCCGCCGTCCTGCGCGACGTGCCCAGCGCGACACCGGTCAGCGTATGGCCCTTCGAGACCTGGCAGCGCCGCATGGTGCCGCACCTGCACCACCCGGAGGGCCTGTTCATCGCGTCCGCGCCAGAGGGCGAGTGGGTGGGTCTGAGCGAACTGCATACCCCGTACGGTGGTCGCCCCGGCACCGTGCGCAACGGCCTGACGGGGGTGCTGGGCGCTTGGCGCGGCCACGGCGTCGCCTTCTCGCTGAAGCTGGCGGCGGCCCGCGCGGCGCGGGAACGCGGGTACACGCACGCGCGGACCGGCAACCACAGCGCGAACGCCCCGATGCTGGGCATCAATGCGGCGCTGGGCTTCGTGCGTGAGCCCGCCACCCTGACCCTCGTCCGGAAGCTTTGACGTTAAGCGGCCGGCAGACGCGATACACTGGCGCATGACCAGCCAGTTCCCGGCCGAGACGAGCGCCACCGGCGCCTTCGTGCGGCAGAAATACCAGTTCCAGGGGCGCTTTTCCCGCGACGGCAACACCCCCTTCCCCGCCGAGGCCGGGCGCTACCGGCTGTACGTGTCGCTGGCCTGCCCCTGGGCCCACCGCGCGGTCATCGTGCGCGGGCTGCTGGGGCTGGAGGACACCATCGGCATGGCCGTCGTGGACCCGGTGCGCGACGAGCGCGGCTGGGCGCTGCGCGACGGCCCCGGCCACAGCCGCGACGGCGTGTGCGGCTTCGAATTCCTCTCGGAAGCGTACCTGCGCACCGACCCGGGCTACCAGGGCCGCTACACCGTGCCGTGCATCTGGGACACGGTGACGGAGCAGCTCGTGACGAACAACTACCCCGACATCACCCTCGATTTCGAGACGCAGTTCGTGGACTTCCACAAGCCCGGCGCGCCGGACCTCTACCCCGAGGCGCTGCGCCCCGAGATCGACGCGCTGAACGAGGTGATCTACACCGACGTGAACGACGGCGTCTACAAGGCCGGGTTCGCCGCCAGCCAGGCCCCCTACGAGGAGGCCGTCACCCGGCTTTTCGCGCGTCTGGACGCGCTGGAGGAGCACCTGGCCGACCGGCGCTATCTGGTCGGCGGGCAACTGACCGAGGCCGACATCCGGCTCTTCACGACGCTGGTGCGCTTCGACGCCGTATACGTGGGGCACTTCAAGTGCAACCTGCGGCGGCTGGTGGACTACCCGAACCTGTGGGGCTACGCGCGCGACCTGTACCAGCGGCCCGGCTTCCGCGAGACGGTCAATTTCGACCACATCAAGCGGCACTACTACATGACCCACGAGCGCCTGAACCCGAGTGGGGTCGTGCCGCTCGGGCCACTGACCGACTGGGACGCGCCGCACAGCCGCGCGGAGCTGCCGTGAGCCTCGTCTGGGAAAGCGGCCCGCTGGGCAACCCGATGTGGACGGCGCTGCACGGGCCGCAGCTCGCCTACGGCGAGGGCACACTGCACGCCGCGCGCTACCGGAGCGAGGTCGCGGCCTTCGCCGGGCTGAGGGAGGACACCCCGCAGGCCTGGGCCGACCTGACGGCCCTGACCCCGTCCGGCGAGCTGGCGATCCTGTTCGCCCCCGAGGTCATCGAGGCTCCAGCAGGCTGGACGCGCGGCTTCGTGGGCAACCCGCTGCAGATGGTGCAGGCGCGTCCCCAGACGACCCCGGTCCAGACCGGCGACCTGCACCTGCGCGAACTGACGGCCGCCGACGTGGACGCCATGCTGGAGCTGGCTGCCCTGACCCGCCCTGGCCCCTTCCTGCCGCGCACGCCCGAACTGGGACTGTATCTGGGCGTGTGGGACGAAAGCGGCGACGCCCCCCGCCTCGCCGCGATGGCCGGACAGCGCGCCCAGCCGCCCGGCCACCGCGAGATCAGCGCGGTGTGTACCCACCCCGACTACCGCCGCCGGGGCCTGGCCCGCACCCTGGTCGCCCAGCTCGCGGCCCACAGCCACGCGGCGGGCGAGGTGCCCTTCCTCCACGTCAACCTGGAAAACGAGGGAGCCATCGCCGTCTACCGCGACCTGGGCTTCGAGCCGGTGCGCCAGCTCCGGGCCACGGTGCTCAAGAGGGACTAAGGTCTGTAGGCCAAGGTGGTCCGCCCATCAACCCGCAGGAGGCTTCGCCTCTATCGCACGGAGAAACCAGGGATCATCAAGGGCGGCGACCGGCCACCCTTTTGCCTCCGAAGGCCAGTTCTGAATGATCCTTTCTCACGCTGCCCAGCTCGCCCGACGGGCTGCACCGTGAGACGGCGCGCGAAGTGGCCCGGCAGGCCGCGCACCTCTGGCTACAGCCAGAACTGAGGACCGGGGCACCGCGAGAGATCCGCCCTCAGTCGCCCGCCGCCAGTCGGTCGAGTAACTCTCCCAGCAACGCCCGCTCACCCGGACTCAGCCCATCGGCGTCCGGCAGGTGGGCGCGCAGTTGAACGGCCGCCCCCGCAGGACCGGAAACGGTGATCGGCGCCGCATCGGTCACGAGACTGGCGATCACGCCCTCGCGGGCCAGGATGGACAGTTCGGGAGCGCGCTCGGCTTCGGGCAACGAAAGCAGGGTCAGAATCAACCCCCGGCACCCGGCATGCAGCAGCAGCGCGGCGCGCTCCTCGCTCACGCGCAGCCGCCCCGCGAGCGCGAGTGCCCGGAGCTTGCGGCGCAGATGCTCGCGACCGGCCGCCTCGGCGGGCGACACCCCACGCGGTTGCGGGTCGCCGGCCATCAGCACGTAGATCGCCGGGTGGGCCAGCCCGAAGGCGACCTGCAGGTCCCACCCGTCCCGCAGCCCATCGGCTGGATCGGCCCTGGGCGCGGCACGCTCCTTGTCGCGCAAGTACGCCGTGAACCCGTGCTGCGCGACCGCGTCCAGCAGCCCCCGCTTGTCCCCGAACAGGCGGTAGAGCGTCGGGGCCTGCACCCCGGCGGCGGCAGCCACCGTGCGGGTGGTCAGGGCGTCGCGGCCCTCGCGGTTCAGGAGATCGGCGGCGGCCGACAGGATACGCCGCCGCAGCGCCTCCTGAACGTCGGGGGCGTCCTCTGAGCGCGGGTCCGTCATTCTCCTGACTATAGGTGCATCCGAGTACAGAGACTGGTTGTCCGCTCAATTTTAACACTGATAACCTGAATCTGTTATCATTGATAAAAGTGGTCAAGACGGCTGCTTCGAGGAGACAGACCATGATCATCGTGACCGGTGGAACAGGAAAATTGGGCCGGGCCATCGTCGAGGACCTGTTGCGCCGCGCACCGGCCGACCGGGTGGGGGTCAGCGTGCGCGATCCTGGCCGGGCGCAGGACCTGGAAGCGCGGGGCGTGCGGGTACGCCAGAGCGACTTCGCCGACGCAGTCGCCCTACGCCGGGCTTTCGAGGGAGCGTCGCAGGTGCTACTGGTCTCGTCCGGCAGGCTGGGCGAGGAGGCCGTGCGCCTGCACCGCAATGTGGTCGACGCCGCGCGGGACGCCGGGGCCAGGCGTGTCGTGTACACCAGCCATATGGCGGCCAGCCTGGACTCGCTCTTTCCTCCGATGTGGACCCACGCCGCCACCGAGGCGATGCTGCGCGAATCGGAGCTGGCCTTCACGGCGCTGCGCAACGGCTTTTACGGCGACAGTACCCGTTTCCTGATGGGTGACGCCTTCCGGACCGGCGAGGTGAATGCGCCGCAGGACGGCCCGGTGTCGTGGACCACCCACGCCGACCTCGCCGGAGCCGCCGCCGCCGTCCTGACCGGGGAGCAAGGACGCTTTGAGGGACCCACACCGCCCCTGCTCGCCCCGGAGGCGCTGGATCTCGCACAGCTCGGAGCGCAGCTCGCAGAACTGACCGGGCGGCCCAGCCGGCGAGTCGTGGTGCCGGACGCCGAGTACCGGGCGGGCCTGGTCGCGCGCAGCCTCCCCCCCGAGCGCATCGAAACCATGCTGGGTCTGTTCGCCGCCGCCCGGCGCGGGGAGTTCGCCGCCACGGACCCCATGCTGGGTGAGCTGCTGGGCCGCACCCCCGAAACCATGCGGGGCGTGCTCGCGCGCCAACTCGCGGAGGTCTGAACCCGCACTGCAATCTGCGCCGAGACCCGTCGGCCCGGCAGTGGTGCGCTGCGAGTTTGAGAGTTTGGCAGTGGCGCTCCGGCCCACTCCGGCGGGTAGGCGAGGGGTCTCCTGGCGGCGCGTAACGACGGGAGGGTGGGATGGCCGAATGAAATCAACCGGCTCAACCGGGGGCAATCCGTAGCCTTCAGCTCGGGTCGCTTCGCTCTGAGCACATGACGCCGATCATCGGCCGGTGAGCCAGAGACGGCCGCCTCAGAGCGATCAGGGGCAGCAGAGGAGGCTTGAGGTGTGACCACTGCCCATTGCCGATTTCTCCGCGCTACAGCAGCAAAAGATACCCCTCCCTCGGCCGACAGCCTCTGGGACGTCGGCCGAGGGGAAGCCACATGGGCGGGTCAAGGACGGCGGGAAGCCCGCTGCGCTCCCGGCAACCGTGTGGCCTCTGCATGCTCCAGGTCGCCCGGCCCGCCGCAGGGCGAAGGCCCACCCTACCTACCCGTACCGAGCGTCCCCCGTGTATGGCCCGCTGCTTGTGGTGGTCACCTGCCGGGCACAGCGCGGCCCCCTGCCCTTCGGAGACAGGGAGCTGGGGGCGGGCGACCCTCATCGGAAAAGCGGTTCAGTCCCGCACGTTCTCCAGCAGCATCGCGTCGCCCAGCGAGTAGAAGCGGTAATCCTGCGCCAGCGCCGCCGCGTACGCCGCCCTGATCCGCTCCTCGCCCGCGAACGCCGAGACCAGCAGCAGCAGGGTGCTGCCCGGCAGGTGCAGGTTGGTGATCAGCAGGTCGGGCACGTTGACGGGCGTTCCCGGCGTGATGAAGATCCGCGTGTCGCCCTCCCCCGCCCGCACCGCCTCGCCGTCCCAGGCACTTTCCAGCGTACGCACGGTCGTGGTGCCGACCGCCACCACGCGGCGGCCCTCGGCGCGGGCGCGGCCGATCGCCCCGGCGGTGGCCTCGCTGACCGCGTAGCGCTCGGCGTGCATGACGTGTTCGGCGACCGGCCCCGAAATCGGTTTGAAGGTTCCCGCGCCCACATGCAGGGTCACGCTGGCCCGCTCGATGCCCCGCGCGTCCAGCCGCGCCAGGAGTTCGGGCGTGAAATGAAGCCCGGCGGTCGGCGCGGCCACGCTGCCGGGCGTCTGGGCATAGACGGTCTGGTACCGCTCGCGCCAGTGGGCCTCGTCGTCGCCCGCCTCGATGTAGGGGGGCAGCGGCAGCCGCCCGATCTCGTCGAGATGCGGCTTGAGGTCATGGTCGAAGCGCAGCAGCCGCGCGCCGTCGTCGAGCACACCCACGACCTCGGCGCGGTGTTCGCCCTGCGGCCCCAGCAGCAGCACGTTCCCGGCGCGGCGCGCGGGCTTGAGATAGGCGCTCCACACGTTCGCCTCTTCCTCGCGCAGCAGCAGCACTTCGACCTGCCCGCCGCCGAACCCGCCCGCGTCCACCGGCTTGCGGGCCATCACGCGCGCCGGAATCACGCGGCTCTCGTTGAAGACGAGCAGGTCGCCGGGCCGCAGCAGGTCGGGCAGCTCGCGGAAGACGCGGTGCGTGATCTCGGCCCCCACCACCATCAGGCGCGAGGCGTCGCGCGGCTCGGCCCCCGTCTGGGCGATGCGCTCCGGGGGCAGCTCGAACTTCAGGCGCTCGAGGGCGCCGTCGGCCGCGCCCCCTGCTCCGGGGACCGGGTCAGGCACCGGGGTCATTCCTCGGCCTTCTCCTCGGTCTTGTTGCCGTTGCCGCCCTTCTGGCGCGCGGGCATCAGGCCGCCCTCGATGTCGGGCAGGTGCGTGAACCTGTCGGCGGCGTCGATGAGCTTCTGGGCCGTGTGCTCGCGGAAGGCGATGACCTCGACCCGCTTGCCACGCTCCTGAAGCACCTCGACGATGTCGGTGAAGTCGCCGTCGCCGCTGCCCAGCACCACCACGTCGAGGTGGTCCATCAGGCGGACCATGTCGGCCACGATGCCCATGTCCCAGTTGCCCTCGTAGATGGCCTTGCCGCCGTCGGTGACGTGATGCACGGTGAGGTTCATGCGCCGCACCTTGTAGCCCAGTGCCGAGAGTTTGAAGATGAAGGGCCGCGCCGTCGCCTCGTTCTCCCGCTCGACGGTGTAGCTGATGGCGTGGACGAGCTCGCGGTCCTCGGTGGCGACCTTGAGGACCGTCTCGAAGTTGACCGTGCGCTCGAGCAGGTCGCGCGCCGAGTGGTAGAGGTTCTGGGTATCCACGAACAGGCCCACGCGGGGCCGATGTACGACGTACTGCATTGTGTTTCTCCTGTTGGGGGTCGCCGCAGATGGGCGGGTCGAAATAGGCGGATGGCGAAAGGGTGGACAGGGGCCAAAAAGAAGGGGCCGGAAAACCGCGAAACGGAGCGGGCCGGGCCAATCGCGCGGCGCGGCCACAGCATAGACCAGCCCGGCGAGCAGGGTCCAGGGCGCGGGGGGCCACGTGTCTTTCCCACCCCCCCAGGCCCGCCGCGCAAAGCGGGTAGGCTGGGGTACATGACGACGCCCGCCCCGACCACCGCCCTCGCCCAGGCCCAGGCCGCCTACGCCGAGTTGCAGGCGCGGGGTCTCAAGCTCAATTTGCAGCGCGGGCAGCCGTCCGACGCCGACTTCGGCCTCAGCGACGGCCTCCTGACGGCGCTGGGCGAGTCCGACACCCACATGGACGGCCTCGACCTGAGAAACTACCCCGGCAACGTGGCCGGGCTGCCCTCGGCGCGCGCCCTGTTCGCGCAGTACCTCGACGTCAAGGCCGAGAACGTGGTCGTCTGGAACAACTCCAGCCTGGAGCTTCAGGGCCTGGTGCTGACCTTCGCGCTGCTGCACGGCCTGCGCGGTTCGTCCGCGCCCTGGGTGGCGGGCGGCCAGAAGCCCAAGATGATCGTGACGGTTCCCGGCTACGACCGCCACTTCCTGCTCCTCCAGACCCTGGGTTTCGAGCTGCTGTGCGTGAACATGGAGGCCGACGGCCCCGACGTGGACGCCGCCGAACTGCTCGCGGCGGGCGACCCCCTGGTCAAGGGCATCCTGTTCGTGCCGACCTACTCGAACCCCGGCGGCCAGAGCATCAGCGCCGAGAAGGCCCGGCGGCTCGCAGCCCTTCAGGCGGCGGCCCCCGACTTCACCATCTTCGCCGACGACGCCTACCGGGTGCACCACCTCGACGGCGAGCAGGACGAACCGGTGAACTTCGTGGCGCTGAGCCGCGACGCCGGCCACCCCGACCGCGCCTTCGTGTTCGCCAGCACGAGCAAGATCACCTTCGCCAGCGCAGGCCTGGGCTTCATGGCGAGCAGCGAGGACAACGTCAGGTGGCTGGGCAAGTACCTGGGCGCGCAGAGCATCGGCCCCAACAAGGTCGAGCAGGCGCGGCACGTCAAGTTCCTGAACGCCTACGAGGGCGGGCTGGAGGGCCTGATGCGCGACCACGCGGCCTTGGTCGCCCCCAAGTTCCGGGCGGTGTACGAGGCGCTCGAAGGTGGACTGGGCGAGGGCGGCGGGGGCTACGCCACCTGGACCACGCCGCGCGGCGGCTACTTCATCAGCCTGGACACGGCCGAACCCGTGGCCTCGCGGGTGGTCGAACTGGCCGAGGCCGCCGGCATCAGCCTCACGCCGGCCGGCGCGACCTACCCGGACGGCCAGGACCCGCGCAACACCAACATCCGCCTGTCGCCCACCCGGCCCCCGCTGGAGGAAGTCGGGGAGGCGATGCGCGGCGTCGCCACCTGCATCCGGCTGGCGAGCGAGGAAGTGCGCGCCGGGCGCTGAGGGCACCTCCGCCTGCGGTCAGTGGGCGTCGCCCCTCCTGCTGACCGGCCGACCAGCTCACCCGAGCTTCATCTTCCCTTGATTTCTGACGCCGGATTGCGGAGGATACCCCTTATGCCTACCCGTTACTCCGGGACTCCCGAGGAACGCCGGGCGCTCAGCACCTACATCAGGCTCTGGCGCGCCTCCCATGCCGTGGAAGTTGCCGCCAACCGTCACCTCGCCGACCACGGCCTGACCATCAGCCAGTTCGGCGTGCTGGAGGCCGTCTATCACGTCGGTCCCCTCAGCCAGCGGCAGCTCGCCCAGAAGATCCTGCGCTCCAGCGGCAACCTCACCATGGTCATCGACAACCTGGAGCGCGACGGTCTGGTCACGCGCGAGCGCGACCCGCAGGACCGGCGCGTGATGCGCGTGACCCTCACCACGCGGGGCGAAGCGCTGATCGCCCGGCTGCTGCCCGACCACGTGCGCGGCATCTGCGACCTGTTCGGGGTCATGGAACCGGACGAACTCGAGACGCTGGGCGACCTCCTGCGCAAGCTGGGGCTGGGCGTCGCAGACCTCCCGCAGGGCCAGCCGACCAAGCCACTGCCCTCCTGAAAAGAAAAGGCGCGGGAACAGGCTCGCCTAGCGCAGCGTGACCGCCACGAAGACCGGCAGGTCGTCGGGACCCTCGAAGCCGGGGCGCAGGGCGCGCACGGTCAGGAGGGCGCGGTTGCCCTGCACGTCTACCCGGTCGAGCCGGAACCGGACCGCGCAGGTGGGCAGGCGCAGGCCACCGGTCGCCACCCGCTGTCCTCCCACCCGCAGCGCGAAGGTGGTGGGCAGCGCGCCGCCAGCCCGCACCGACAGGTCTACCGGCACCGGGCGCGACCATAGCGTCACCTGAACGCGGCGGGTCTGCCCGGCCCCGATCCCCGCGTTCCAGTTCGGGACGCGGGAGGCCGGGGCCAGATAGCGCGGGACCGACAGACGGCCGGGCCAGAGGTTCCAGCCCTTCAGGCGGGCCTGCTCGCCGCGCAGCACCTGGGCTTCCAGGCCGGCGGGCGTGGCCCCCGGCGTCTGGTCGGTCAGGGTCCGGTCGCGCAGGGTGCGGCCCGTGGCCGTGTCCAGAACGGTCAGCCGCGCCTCGGGGAACCCGCTGCCGTCGAGCACCTGCCGTGTCAGGACAAGCACCCGCGCGCCGTCCGGCGAAAAGGCGACCCGCGTCACCTCCGGGCGGTTGGCCGCGAGGGCAGGCAGACCGAGCAGTGCCGCGCACAGGGCCACGGCCCACCGGACCCGACCCCGGCACCCGGACCAGGCGTCACGGTGCCTGCGCCCCGCCGTCACCGGTCCTCGGCCCCGGGCACTCAGAACCGGACGGTAGACAGCACCTTGCTGTACAGCGCGTTGGCCGAGGCGTAGCGCGCCGCCGTGTCGGTGAGCTGGAAGGAATACAGGTTCTTGGCGCCGTTGCCGAACCACACCCGCATCCGCAGCGTGTCCTTGCCCTTGGCGATCTGGTATTCGCGCTCGGTGCCGCTCACGCCGCCGTAGCTGGCCGCCCGGCTCGTGAGGGTCTTGAGGGTGACGCCCGTGGACTTGAGGCCCTGCTCGAAGCCGCCGAACTCCTGGGTCACGTTGACCGCCCTGCCGTTTTTGGGCACGAACAGCAGCCGGATCATGGTGGCGGGCGGCGTCTTGGCGGAGACCATGCTCACGCCGTTGGTCTTGTCGCCCAGGTCCACACCCAGCCAGCCCTGCGGGTGACTGAAGCGGAAGGGCAGTTTGGCGTCGCTGAACGGCACCAGCGTCTGGGCACCGGCCAGACCACCGGCCAGCGCGGAGGCCAGCAGGGCGGCGGGAACGAACTTGCGCAGAACCTTCATGCCCGCACCGTACCAGGGCCGCGTGATGACCGGCTAAGGGCCACGTTCAAGCCGCGCTCACGCAGCGACAGACCCGCGTCAGGCCCGTAGGCGAAGGGGGTCAGCGGGCCACCAGACCGGGCCGGGGCCACAGGCGCAGGTCGGCCGTGCCCGCCACGTCGCGCAGGTCTACCGGACCGTAGGCGCGCGAGTCGAGGCTGGCCCCGGTGCGGCGGTTGTCGCCCATGACCCAGACCTTACCCGGCGGCACGACCTCTGGCGGCTGGGTGTTCACGTACCCCTCGGTACTGGCGTAGCTCTCCGCCAGGGGGCGGCCGTTCACGTAGACCCGGCCGTCCTCGACCGCCACCGTGTCGCCCGCCAGCCCGATGACCCGCTTGACGTTGTAGGGCCGGTGGGTGACGCCGTAGATCGTCTCGTAGCTGTAGGGACTCTCGGCCGGGGCCTTGAAGATGACGAGGTCGCCCCGGTGCAGGTACGGCCCGCTCAGGCCCCAGGCGTGCAGCCAACGCGGGTACTTGAGGAGCAGCAGCATCTGGCCGCTCTGGAGGGTCGGCTCCATGCTCTCGCCGTCCACGCGCGCCAGGGTGCACAGGAAGGTGGTCACGAGATAGACCGGTAGCAGCGCCCCCAGAATCCACTGCCGCCAGAAGGCCCGCCAGGGCGCGTCGCGGGTCGGGGCCGGGGTGGCCGGCGGCCGGGACAGCGGGTCCGGCCCGGCCGGCGGCGAAACGTTCACGCCGGGCATGGTAGCAGGCCCCCTCCGGGACCTTCGCGCCCTTCTCATGAGAGCAGCATCTACCTTCGGAAGATGAAATCCGCTCCCCTGCTGACCCTGCTGGGTGCCTGGACGCTGGGCACCGGTCTGGCCGTCACACCGGCTCAGGCCCACCTCGCCCAGATGTCCCGGCAGACCCGGCCGGCCCCGACCCGGCCCGCCGATCCCTGGCCCGCCAGCGAGGTCCTGACGCGGCTGCTGGTGCTGCCGGCCGGACACGCGGACGGCGAGCGGATGGTGCGTGAGCTGCGCCTGAACCCGGCGCAGGTACGCGAGCTGCGCCGCCTGGCCGCCAGCGAGCACCAGTACGGGCAGGCCGCGTGGCGGGTGGTCGGGCGCGACAATGCCGCCGCCCTGAACAGGCGACTGGCCACGATGCGCGCCGAAAAGGACCGCAAGGTGCGCGCGTCGCTGGGCAGCACCTATCCGGCCTTCCGCGCGTGGCTGCGCACCTGGTGGGCCACGCAGGTCGAGGGCAGCCGCCAGAACGCCGGCCACTGGAAATGAGGGAGGGCCGCACCCCCCGCCTTCCCTATCTAGACGCGCCTTGCCCCCGCCCGGCCCCGGCCGGTAAGCTCAGGTCATGAACTGCGTGCTCGTGGTGGTACTTCTTAGCGTCGGGGGTTGCCGAGGCTGAGCGTCACCATGCGCCGCATCCCCCCGCCCGAGTACGAGGCGGGGGTTTTTCGTTCAGGAGGGTCTATGCAAGAGGGTGAACACGCAGGGCAGTACCAGGGTCCCGAACGCGGGGACATGACCGGCGCCAAGGCGCTGTGGGCCACGCTGGCCAACCACGGCATCACGACCGTGTTCGGCTATCCGGGCGGGGCCATCATGCCGGTGTACGACGCGCTGACCTTCTACCCCGAGGTGCGCCACGTCCTGACCCGCCACGAGCAGGGCGCCGCGCACGCCGCCGAGGGCTGGGCCAAGGCGACCGGGCAGCTCGGCGTGTGCATGGCGACCAGCGGCCCCGGCGCGACCAACCTCGTGACCGGGCTGGCCGACGCGATGCTCGACTCGGTGCCCCTGCTGGCGATCACCGGCAACGTCGCGCGGCACCTGATGGGCACCGACGCCTTTCAGGAGGCCGACATCACCGGCATCACCCTGCCCATCACCAAGCACAACTACGTGGTGCGCGACGTGGACGAACTGCCCCAGATCATCGCCGAGGCCATCGCCATCGCGCGCTCGGGGCGGCCGGGGCCGGTGCTTGTGGACATCCCCAAGGACGTGCAGCTCGCGGCCTTCCACGGCGAGATTCCCGCGCCGCTGCCGCGCGCCGAGGCGCCCCGGCCCTCGGCCGAGTCGGTGGCCCGCGCCGTAGAACTGCTGCGCGGTTCCGTGCGCCCGGTGATGATGGTCGGCGGCGGCGCACAGGACGCGGCCCCCGAGATCACCGCGCTCGCCCGCGCCTGGAACATTCCGGTCACGACCACCCTGATGGGCCTGGGCGGCATTCCGTCGAGCGACCCGCTGTGGCTGGGCATGCCCGGCATGCACGGCAGCGTAGCGGCCAACCGCGCCATCAGCGAGGCCGACGTGCTGCTGGGCGTGGGCCTGCGCTTCGACGACCGCGTGACGGGCCGCGTGAACGGCTTCGCGCCGAACGCCGCGATCATCCACGTGGAACTCGACGCCGCCGAGATCGGCAAGATCATCCGCACGCACGTGCCGGTCCGCAGCGACGCCAAGCACGCCGCGCAGGCGCTGCTGGAAGGCGCGGCCCCGCTCTCGCACCCCGAGTGGGACGCCAAGATCGCCGAGTGGAAGACCCGCACCGAGACGCCCGAGCACTGGGGCGCGGGCTACGCGGTCAAGGCCGTGGTGGACCGCCTCGCCCCCGAAGACATCCTGAGCAGCGACGTGGGCCAGCACCAGATGCTCGCCGCGCAGCTCGCCCGCTTCGAGCGGCCCAGGCGCTGGATCAACTCGGGCGGGTTGGGCACCATGGGCTTCGGCTTTCCGGCGGCCATCGGCGCGGGCATGGCCGAGCCGGGGGTGCGCAGCGTGGTCATCGCCGGGGACGGCGGCTTCCAGATGACGGCGCAGGAACTCGCCACCCTGAAGATGCACGACGTGCGCAACGTCAAGATCTGCATCATCAACAACTCGTTCCTGGGCATGGTGCGCCAGTGGCAGGAGCTGTTCCACGAGAAGCGTTACAGCGAGGTGTGGCTGGGCGACTCGAACCCCGACTTCGTCAAGCTGTCGGAGGCCTACGGCGTGCCCGCCTACCGCGCGACCAGTGCCGAGGAACTGCCCGGCGCCATTGACGCGTGGCTGAACGACCCCAAGTCGGCGCTGCTGGAAGTCGTGGTGCCCAGCGAGCACGGCGTGTTCCCGATGGTGCCCGCCGGCGCGGCGCTGCACGAGATGATCGAGACCGAACCGCGCCGCACCCCCGACCTCGCGGGCGCGATGGACCGGGCCGCCGAGGAGGCGAAAAACGCATGACCGCCGAACACAACGTCCCCGACCAACTGCTCTCGCTGCTTGTGCGCGACGAACCGCGTGTGCTGACGCGCATCACGGCGCTGTTCGGCCGCCGGGGCTACAACATCCGCAGCCTGAGCGTGGGCACCACCGAGCATCCGGGCGTCTCGCGCATGACCATCGTGGTCAGCGGCGACCGGGGCGTGGTCGAACAGGCCATGCGCCAGCTCGAAAAACTGCACGACGTGGTCAAGATCATCGACCACAGCCTGGAAAAGTATGTGGACCGCGAACTCGTTCTGGTCAAGGTGAGCATCACACCCGAGAACCGGGTCGAGGTGCGCCACATCGCCGAGGACTTCCGCGCGCGGATCGTGGACGTGGGCCGCCACGCCCTGACCTTCGAGGTCACGGGCGACGAGGGCAAGCTGACGGCCTTCATCGAGCAGATGCGACCCTTCGGGATTCTGGAGACCATGCGCACCGGCCGCATCGCCCTGACGCGCGGCAGCAACGCCGACATTCCGGCCCACGTGTGGCACGAGGGCGAGTCGGCGGCGCTGACCCCGGCGGTCGAGCCGCGCGAGGAACGCGCGCGCGGCGTGCCCAACCTGTTCTGAAGGCGCCTCCCCTAGCCCACATTCCCACCGAACCCACTTTTCTGTAGGAGAATCGAGAAATGGCTGCAAAGATGTATTACGACCGCGACGTGGACACCGCCCCCATCGAGAACAAGCTGATCGCCATCATCGGCTACGGCTCGCAGGCGCACGCCCACGCCCAGAACCTGCGCGACAGCGGCTTCAATGTGGTGGTCGGCCTGCGTGACGGCTCCTCCAGCAAGGCCAAGGCCGAGCAGGCCGGGCTGCGCGTGGCGAGCATCGAAGACGCCACCAAGGAAGCCGACGTGGTCATGCTCCTGATTCCCGACGAGCAGCAGCCCAAGGTGTACGAGCAGAGCATCGCCCCCAACCTCGCCGACGGCAAGGCGCTCGCCTTCGGCCACGGCTTCAACGTGCACTTCGGGCGCATCAAGCCCTCGGCGGGTGTGGACGTGTTCCTGGTCGCCCCCAAGGGCCCCGGCCACATGCTGCGCCGCGTGTACGCCGACGGCGCGGGGATGCCCGGCATCTTCGCCGTCGCGCAGGACGCCACCGGCAAGGCCCGCGACATCGCGCTGGCCTACGCGCGCGGCATCGGCTGCACCCGTGCGGGCGTGCTGGAGACGACCTTCAAGGAAGAGACCGAGACCGACCTCTTCGGCGAGCAGAGCGTGCTGTGCGGCGGCGTGACCCACCTCATCCAGAGCGGCTTCGAGACGCTGGTGGAAGCCGGCTACCAGCCCGAAATCGCCTACTTCGAGACGCTGCACGAGGTCAAGCTCATCGTGGACCTGATCTACGAGAAAGGCTTCGAGGGCATGCGCCACTCGATCTCCAACACGGCCGAGTTCGGCGACTACGTGACGGGGCCGCGCATCATCACCGCCGACACGAAGGCGGAGATGGGCCGCGTGCTGGGCGACATCCAGAGCGGCAAGTTCGCCGAGCGCTTCATCGAGGACGCCGAGAACGGCTTCCCGTACATGAACGAGCAGCGCAGCAAGATGCGTGACCACAAGCTCGAGACGGTCGGCAAGGAACTGCGCGACATGATGCCCTTCATCAGCAAGAAGGAACTCGAAGTCTGAGCTGAGGGCCTGACCCCGGAAAGCGCCGCTCCCGAACCGTGGGGGCGGCGTTTCTTTGGGCTCACAGCGGTTTCCGGTTCCGGTGAGGGACCGAGCGCACTCTGCTCCATTCCTCCGAATTCTGCCCTCAGCCCGCCAGGATCGCCTCGATCTGGGCGAGTTCGTCCGCGCCGAAGTCGCGCCGGGCCAGCGCCCCCACCGCGTCGTCGAGCTGCGCCGGGCGGCTCGCGCCGATGAGGGCCGAGGTCACCTCGGGGCGGCGCAGCACCCAGGCCAGGGCCAGTTGCGCCAGGGTCTGCCCGCGCGCCCCGGCCAGTTCGTTCAGGGCCTGCGTCCTGGCCAGCACCGCGTCGGTGACGTGTTCGGGGCGCAGGAAGCGGCCATCGGCGGCGGCGCGCGAGTCGGCCGGGACGCCGCCCAGGTACTTGCCAGTCAGCAGGCCCTGGGCCAGCGGCGAGAACACGATGCCCCCGATGCCCTCCTGGCCCAGCACGTCCAGCAGGCCTTCCTCGGGGCGGCGGTCGAACATGCTGTAGCGCGGCTGGTGGATGACGCAGGGCGTGCCCAGGTCCCGCAGCAGCCGCGCCGCCTCGCGGGTCTGCTCGGGGCCGTAGTTGCTCAGGCCCACGTACAGCGCCCGGCCGCTGCGCACGGCGTCGGCCAGGGCCGTCATGGTTTCTTCCAGCGGCGTCTCGGGGTCGGGGCGGTGGTGGTAGAAGATGTCCACGTAATCCAGGCCCAGGCGGCGCAGGCTCTGATCGAGGCTGGCGAGCAGGGACTTGCGCGAGCCCCAGTTGCCGTAGGGCCCGGCCCACATGTCGTAGCCCGCCTTCGTCGAGACGATCAGCTCGTCGCGGTAGGGGCGCAGGTCGGAGGCCAGCACCGCCCCGAAGGTGCTCTCGGCCGAGCCGGGGGGCGGCCCGTAGTTGTTGGCGAGGTCGAAGTGGGTGATGCCCAGGTCGAAGGCGCGGCGCAGGATGGCGCGGGCGTTCTCCAGGCGGTCGGCCCCGCCGAAGTTGTGCCACAGCCCCAGCGAGATCGCCGGCAGGCGCAGGCCGCTGCGGCCGCTGCGGGGGTAGGGCATGGTGCCGTAGCGGTCGGCGGCGGGCAGATAGGCGCTGGAGGTCATTCCGTACAGCTTGAGTGAGGCGGCCCACATTAGACAACCCTTGCGCGCGGCTCGCCAGCCCGCTTAGACTCTCGGCATGACCGTTTTCGGCCTGCTTCTTCTCAGCCTTCCTCCGGTGGAGTGAACGGCGAGAGCGAGTACGTCGCCGAACAAGCCCCCGGAGGACACCCCTCCGGGGGTTTTTCCGTGCCGCCCCCTTCCCTTTCCCACCCAAGGAGCACGACCATGACCGACCAGGCCACCAGCACCACCCCCGAACGCATCCGCATCTTCGACACGACCCTGCGTGACGGCGAGCAGTCGCCCGGCGTGGCGCTGAACCACGCCCAGAAGCTGGAAATCGCGCATACCCTGGCCCGGCTGGGCGTGGACGTGATCGAGGCCGGTTTCCCCATCGCCAGCCCCGGCGACCTGGAAGGCGTCTCGCGCATCGCCCGTGAGGTGCGCGGCCCCATCATCACCGGTCTGGCCCGCGCGGCGCGTCCGGACATCGAGGCGGCGGCCAGGGCCATCGAGGCGGCCGAGAAGCCGCGTATCCACACCTTCATCGCCACCAGCCCCATTCACATGGCCAAGAAGCTGAACCTGGAACCCGACGCCGTGGTCGAGCGCGCCGTGCAGGCCGTGCAGTACGCCCGGAGTTTCGTGGACGACGTGGAATTCAGCGCCGAGGACGCCACCCGCAGCGACTGGGCCTTCCTGGCGCGCATCTTCAGGGCGGCGGTGGAGGCCGGGGCCACGACCGTCAACGTGCCCGACACGGTGGGCTACACCACGCCCAAGGAGATGCGCGAACTGTTCGCCTTCCTGAAGGGCGAGCTGCCCGCCCACGTCATCCTGAGCAGCCACTGCCACGACGACCTGGGCATGGCGGTCGCCAACTCGGTCGCGGCGGCCGAGGGCGGCGCCCGGCAGATCGAATGCACCATCAACGGCATCGGCGAGCGCGCGGGCAACGCCAGCCTGGAAGAGATCGTGATGGCCTTCCACACCCGGCGCGACGTGTACGGCTTCGAGACCGGCATCCGCACCCGCGAGCTGTACCGCGCCTCGCGGCTGGTCAGCCGCCTGAGCGGGATGCCGGTGCAGCCCAACAAGGCGATCGTGGGCGACAACGCGTTCGCGCACGAGTCGGGCATCCACCAGGACGGCGTGATCAAGGCGCGCGAAACCTACGAGATCATGAACGCCGAGCTGGTGGGCCGCGAAGCCGCCGTGCTGGTCATGGGCAAGCACTCGGGCCGCGCCGCCTTCCGCAAGGCGCTGAATGACCTGGGCTACACGGACATGCCCGACGACAAGGTGCAGTCGCTGTTCGCCCGCTTCAAGGACCTGGCCGACCGCAAGGGCCAGATCTACGCCGACGACCTGCGCGCGATGGTCGAGGCCCGCAGCGACGTGCCGCAGACCTTCACGCTGGAAGGCTTCCAGATCACCTCGGGGATGAACATGACCCCGGTGGCCTTCGTGCGCCTCCAGACCCCCGACGGGCTGGTGGACGCCACCGCGCACGGCGACGGTCCGGTCGAGGCGGCGTACCAGGCCATCAACAAGATCACCGGGCTGGCCCCCACCCTGGAGAGCTACCGCATCCAGGCCGTGACGCGCGGCGGCGACGCGCTGGGCGAGGTCAGCGTGGGCGCGCGCTACGGCGAGTCCACCCTGCACGGCACCGGGGTCGCCACCGACATCGTCGAGGCGTCGGCCCGCGCCTGGGTGCGCGTGCAGAACATGATCGTGGCCGGCATGGGCACCGAACGCCGTCAGGGCGAATTCGCCCCCGGCCGCCTCTGAGCACGGGGACGGGAGGGGCCAGGGGACGTGTCCTGGCCCCCCTCTGTTCCGACCCGACCTTCAGGAGCAGTCATGACCCTACCCATTCTCGAAATCGCCCTGTTGCAGGTGCGCCCCGGCCAGACCCCGGCCTTCGAGGCCGCTTTCGCCCAGGCCCAGGCACTCATCGCGGTGATCCCGGGGTACCTGCGTCACGACCTCCAGCGTTGCCTGGAAGACGACCACCGCTACGCCCTGCTGGTGTGGTGGGAGACGCTGGAAGCCCACACGGTCGGGTTTCGGGGCTCGCCCGAGTATCAGGAGTGGCGCGCGCTGCTGCACCGCTTCTACGACCCCTTCCCCACCGTCGAGCATTTCGTGGACGTGACGCCAGGCCGCGCCCCGGCTCTCTGAAGGCCGGCTTCACCTCCGGGCGCAGCCCCGGCCCACCATGACGTTTGGCCGGGGCTGCCTATGAGAACATGGGCCGCGTGAATGCTGTCGTCTTGCGTACCGCCCTGGTGACCGGAGCGGTCATCGGGGTGTTGAATATCGTCTTTACCGGGATCCAGTACGGGTTCGCGGAGCTGCCGGTCTGGTTCTACCTCGCGCAGCTCCTGCTGATTCCGGCGATGGTGCTGCCCATGCGACTCTTTCCGCAGGCGGCCGTGACCCCGGACTACCTGCGCCGCGCAGGCCTGTTCGCGATGGGCTGGGCGGTGCCCTACGCCATCTACAAGTTCTCGGCCGACGCGCTGAACCCGCTGTTCAGCCCCGTGTCCTCGCTGGCGAGTTACGTCGTGCTGGTACTGGTTTTCGCGCTGCTCTTCGCCGCCATCCGCCGTCCGCCCGGTGCGGGCAAGCGCTGAGGGCCGCGTGCGACTCGCCATTCTGGGTGACGTGCACGGCAACGCCTTCGCGCTGCGGGCCGTGCTGGACGATATTGCCGCCGCCGCCCCCGACGAGGTCCTGAACCTGGGCGACGCCGTGTGGGGGGCGTCCGACCCCGCCGCCGCCTGGGCGCTGCAACAGGAACACGCCCCACCGAGCGTGCGCGGCAACACCGACGAGCGGGTGGCGGGGCTGCGCGACGGCAAGGCGGCCCTGCGCGACTGGCTGCTGCCGTTGCTGCCGCCGGACGCCCCCCGGCAGCTCGGAGCGCTGCCGACCACGCTGGACACGGCAGACGGCGAGGTGCGGGTGGCCCACGGCAGCCTGCGCAGCCCCTGGGAGGACCTGCTGCTCACCAAGGGAGAGGAGGGCACCCGCTCCGCCACCCGCCCGGAAATCCGCGAGCGGCTGGGCGACTTCGTGGGCCGCGTGGTCGTGGTGGGCCACACCCACTGGGAGATGCTGAGCGTGGTGGACGGCGTGACGGTCGTGAATGCCGGGCCGGTGTCGCGCCAGAAAGACGGGCTGCCCCTGGCCCGCTGGGTGCTGCTCACCCGGCGCGGGGGCGTCTGGACACCCGAATTCCGCCGTACGCCCTACGACACGGCCGCCGCCGCCGCCTGGGCGCGGGCGCACGGCCCGGAAGGCATCGGCGGGCGTGAGGCCGCGCAGCTCCTGAGCGGCAAGGAAGCCTGAAGGCGGCCACGTGGGCCGCGCGCTAGCGTGGCGACATGAGCGCCCTGACTCTGCTGCTCGAAGGAGGCGTGGCCCTGTCCGGCACGCCGACCTCCGCCGACCCCGAACAGGTCTCCCTGCTGGCCCAGGCCTCGGAGGTGGACGGCGTGATGCTGCGCGACGTGACCCTGCATGTCGGGGCGCGTGAACAGACGCTGCCCTGGCTGTACGTGCCCTACTGGCGCGTGCTGGCCTGCGGCGTGGCCGAGGCGCAGGGCGAGCAGGACGCGCAGGAGCAGCTCTCGGCCGTCATCCAGGGTGTGCGCAAGGGCCAGTACGGTTCGCGCGGCGCAGGCGAAGGGCTGCGCGCCCTGGAAGGCGAATAACGTCGCCTGAACGCGGAGCAGGGGGCCTCCGGGTCAGCGGTATCCCGGAGGCTCCCCCACGTTTTCAGCGCTGCTCGGCTCCAGACAGCGCCCCCTCCAGGACCTATCGTCCGGCGGCAGGTTTCACAGCTCGCTCGTCTCCGGGTGGAAATTCACCTCGCGGATGTAGCGCAGGTACTCGGCCTCGCTCAGCGCCTCACGCTTGCCCGCCAGCGACACGAAGAAGGCCTCCAGCACGTTCGTGGCGAAGTTGCGCTTGCCGATGCGCGGCGTGGTCGTGATGAGCCGCGCCACGCCGCGCTCCCGCATCCAGCCCCGGTCGGCCTCGGTGATGGTCTGGGTCAGGACCGTCTTGCCGCGCAGGTCCCTGGGGGCGTAACGCTTGACGTAATGGGTGTCGCCCGCGATCACGTCGGCCCAGGCGTAGTAGCGCGTGCCCTTGCCCTCCACGCTCGTCTCCTGCTTGGCCCCGGTCGGATAGAACCAGTCCTGCGGCAGCTTGGTGATGGCCGGCAGCACGAGGTGCGCCACCTTGCGCAGCGCCCCGATGCTGCGGATGGGCCGGTCGATGTTCAGCCCGAAGATGATGTCGCCGTACACCACGTCGGCCCCGCGCTCGGCCAGCGCCTCGGCCATTCCGAAGCGGTCCACCGCCGAGACCATCAGGACCTTCCGGGTCCGCCAGTTCAGGTCGGCGTCGAGCTGGGCCACCGCGTCGCGCTCCAGCGTGTTCTTCAGGCCGCTGCCGTCGAGAACCGGCGTGAGCTTGGCGTGCGAGACGAGTTTGCGCACGTTGCCGAACACGTAGCGGCGCCCCCCGGCCAGCACGTACAGGTCCGCGCCGCCCAGCCCGAAAGCGTCTACCCGGCCGTCGAGGGCCTGGAACAGCTCGGCGGCCCTGCCCGCGTCGCCGTCGGTCCCGATACGCTCCAGCACGAAGGGCTGGCCCAGAACGGTCAATTCCTCGCGGGCGTTGCGCTTGCTGTTGCCCAGAGACACGCTGACGACATGCTTGAAGCCTGCGGGGGCGGGATGCCAGCCGCTGAGGAGATCGCTCATGCCGCGCATTCTAGGCGCGCAAGCGTGAAGCTGATGACAATGTGATCCCAGGCCGGCTTCATATGTGTGGCCGCCGCCGCGGCGCCTGACCCTCTATGCTGGGGCACGGAGGAAGGGAAACGACGTGCCGGAGGCCAAAACAGAACAGAAGATGACGCCCGAGCGTTTGGGAGAACGCCTGTCGGGGGACCGCAAGGTGCGCGCGGTGGCGCAGGCGGGGAGCTACGGTACCGAGTACGCCTGGGCGGGCAGCCAGCCCACCTTCCTGACCTTCGAACGCGGCCTGCTCTCGGCGCAGACGGAAATCCGCGGTGGGGTGCGTCTGGAACGCCTGCCCTACGAGCAGCTCGAAGCGTGGCGCGACTGGGACGCGGCGCGCCAACAGGCGCCCCTGGCCCTGCTGGCGACCAGCCGGGTGGTCTACGACCCGACCGGCTTCTACGGCCGCATCCAGCGCACGCTGTGGAACCTCAGCGCCGCGCAGCTCGCCGCCTACCGCAGCGACCTGACCCTTCAGGCCGAGGACGCCCTGAACGCCGCCGAGGGGGTGCAGTCGGGCGGCGGTCAGCCCCTGCTCGCCCTGGCCGACGCCCGGCGCGTGGCCCTGGACCTGCTGTACCCGGCGCTGCTCACGCACCTGCACGCCTGGGCCGAGTTCGAGGTACGGCTGCCCCACGCGTGGCGGGCGGTGGCGGGCCTGCGCTTTCCCAAGGCGGTCTACCGGCTCGAAAATCTCTACGGCTTCGGCGGGGAGGCCGAGGCCCGGCGGGCGCTGCTCGCCACGCGCGGCCTGGGGCTGGTCGAGCAGGAGCGGCGCGCCCGGACCGCCTTCCAGAGCGGCTACTACGACGGCGCGGTGCGCTTGCTGCGCGACGAGACGGCCCGGCTGCACCGCGCGGACCTGGAACGCTGGGCCTACCTGAGCAGCGCGCGGCGCGACAAGCTCGGCACCCTGCTCGGCGTGACCCTCTCGCCGCTGGGACCGGCGGCCATCGAACTGGCGCGGCAGCTGCTGGAGGACGTGCGCGAGGGCCGCTGACCCGCGCGCCGACCGGGCCTGACCACCGTCCGCATTTCGTTCAAGCGGAGAACAGAATCCGGCCCGCACTCTTGCGGGCGGGAGCTTCCGGGACCGGCCACTCTGCCGGCCACCGGAGGTCGCGGCCCGAATGCCGGGCCCCAGCCCCCTACACCCCGGCGGGGGCACTCATCGGATTGGGGACAAAGGCCCCCTGGACACGGTTTAGGGTAAGGTGTCGGACGAACACCAAATCGAACCACACACCAGGGACGGCCCTTTCAGGCCGGTCGCTGCGGGAGAGTGAATCTACAGGCTATGCAGTTACTCCGTAAGGCGCACGAGATCGAATACCGGGACAGCCAGGGCGTGGACCGCGCCGCCCAGGTAGACATCTGGGCGAGCGCGGGCGGCGCGCGGGTCGTGCTGGTGCTGCGGAACCTGCACGCCCCCACCTGGCCGGCCCAGAGTGGCGCACAGGCGCAGGCCCGCGCCGCCGTGCGCGCCCTGTCGCACAGCGCCCTGCCCTACCTGACCCGCCCCGACGCCGAACTGCTGGTGCTAGTGCTGCGCCCCTGCGAGGAGGGCGAGAAGGCCCGCGCCCTGGTGCTGCCCCTGAGCGCCTGAGGGGCGGAGCGGAGCGCGGCGGTCCCTGAGCATAGGGGCCGCCGCGCTCCGCTGTGAACGCCTATTCCAGCACGTACTTCACGCCTTCCTCGAAAGCCACGCGGGCGGTGTCGCCGCGCGCCAGCACGACGTTGCGCCGCCAGGGCATCCAGTCGGGCACCCCCTCGGCGCTGCGCAGCAGGCCCCGCAGGCCCACCTCCGCGTAGCGGGCCGGGCCGCCCAGCAGCGCGGCCAGGGCGGCGCGCACGGCCTCGGGGTCGCGCAGGGGGCCGGTCAGGCGGGCCGAGGGCACCTCGATGTCGCCCTCCGGCATCTCGGGCAGCGGCTCGCTGCGCGGGCGGGTGGGCGCGGGATGGGGGCGGTACAGGTCCACCCGGAACCCGTCGAAGGCCAGCAGCGCCGCGCGGGCCTCGGCCTCGGGCAGTGGGCGGCTGAAGCTGAGGTGGATGTCCAGCTCAAAGCCCCGCGTGCCCTTGTGGGTCCCGGACTGGGGGGCGCTCACGCGCCGGCCGCCGCACTCTGTTCGAGCAGGAGACGGTGGTTGCGCGCGTGGCCCGACACCATCCGCAGCCAGTCGAGGGCGTCCAGCTCGCCGAAGAAGGGGTGCCACATGGTCCGGCCCGGCGTTTCGCGGACCCCGGCGGCCACCTGCTCGAAGGCGGCGCGGTGCTCGGCCCAGCGGGTCTCCCAGGTGTCCCAGGCCAGCCCGTCGGCACTTGGCGCGGCGAAGGGCGGCGTCTGGCGTTTGCCGTCCCTGAGGGTGCCGGGAACCTGTGCCGAAGGCGTCAGCTCGCGCTCAGAGAGCAGCAGCCCCAGCAGCCGCGCGATGCCCATATCGATCAGCACGACATGTTCGGCTTCCTGGGCCGGCGACCAGTCGCGGCCGGGCTGGGTGCGGGTCCAGTCGGCCTGCCGGGCACGCAGATGCGCTTCCAGGCGGTCGAATTCCTTGGTCAGGCGGGCGCGCGCCTCGTCGGGGGTGGCCCCCAGCGCGCGCAGGCCGGCCGGGTTTTGCAGGGTGGTCATGGCCCCAGTGTACCGCCGCTCCCGGCCCCGCCCCGGCGCTCAGCGCCCCAGGCCCTCCGTAAAGGCGACCGTGGCAGCCCACTCGGGGTGGTCGATGAGGGGATTGCGGTTGCCCTGGCGCACATAGATGGCCGCGTTGCGGTGGCGCTCCCAGTCGCCGGGGGGCTGCGCCGCGTGCCAGCCGAGCAGCACCTCCAGCGCGGCCTCGCCGTACTGCCGCACCACGCCGGGGTAACGCAGCAGGAAATACAGGGTGGCGCGCGCCGCCGCGCCCTTGCCGTACGCCGGTTCGAACTCGCCGGGCTCCCGCCGCCCGCAGTCCGAGCGCAGGGCCTCGCCGTAGTCGGGAAAGTCGAAGTAGGGCGTGTTGCCCCGGAAACTGTTGCAGTCCGGCTCGCAGGAAAACAGGTGGTGCAGGTCGCCGCGCATCGGCTCGCGCTTGGCGAACCAGCTCTGCGGCACCACGTGCTCGCAGTTGTAGGGCAGCGCCTCTTCGAGCGCCCCGGCATCCAGCCCCTCACGCGCGGCCAGGGTCAGGCGGCGGGCCTCGGCGGCGCGGTCGGCGGCGATCAGGTCTTCGGGGGCATGTTCGCGGGCACTGTAGAGGCTGCGCAGGCGGCCGTCGGGCCACAGGTCCACCCAGGGGTACACCTCTTCCTTGGGGTCGTAGCCGCGCGGGCGCGTGTGCGTGCGCGCCAGCAGCGCCGAAAGCGCCACGAAGCGGGCCTGGGGGGAAAGGTCGGCGGCGAGGTCGGCGTAGTAGGCGCGCGCCGCCGCCTCGTCCTGGGGGTCGAGATAGGGCCGGTCTCCGGTCGGCGCTGCGGGAACGGCCGGAGCCGGGTCTGTCCTGGGCCGGGTCGCCTCGGGGCCGCCCAGGCGCAGGCGGACGGTGAGGGGCAGGGTCAGGGTCCCGCCGGCTTCAGGCGCCAGGTCGAGCGTGCCCAGGTCGAGCACCGGTCCCGAAGCGGCCACCGCTTCCTGGGGCGGCGCCGGGCGCTGACCGGCCAGCGCCTCAGCGAGGAGCGGCGCGGTCTGGGGGGCCGAGGCCTCGGGGCGCAGGCGCAGGTCCTCGACCAGCCGGCTCACGCGTACGCCCTCGTTGGCGACCCAGTCGATGAGGGTGTCGGGGTCGCCGGGGGCGAGCGGCTGCCCGTCGCGGCGCAGCACCCGGCCCTGGGCGTCGCGGCGGGGCACGCCACTGTGGTGCAGCGCCACGACTTCCCAGGCGTCGTTGAACACGGGGCTGCCGCTGGAGCCGGGCGCCGTGTCGGTCTCGTAGTGCAGGAAGTCGGGCAGCAGGTCCACGAGGCGGTTCTCGCGCAGCGCGATCTGCTTGGGTTCGCCGCCCGGGTGCTGCACGATGCTCAGCGCCTCGCCCAGCAGCACCTTGCCCTGGGCCGCCAGCAGGGGCAGCCACCCGTAGGCCGAAGTGTCGCCGCGCACCGCCACCAGGGCGTAGTCCAGGGGCTCGGAGGTCAGGAACAGGGTGTCCGGGTCCAGCGCCAGTTCGGCTCCTGTCCGCAGCGCGCCGTCGCCGCCGAGTTCGTAGCCGAACTGCACGGCGGCCGTGCGGGCCGTGGCCGCCGACTCCAGCACGTGGTGGTTGGTGAGCAGCAGCCGCGGGCTGCACAGCCAGCCGGTGCCGTAGCCCACGGTGCGCCCGCGCGCGTCCCGCAGCACCACCCGCCCCACCGCCCGCGAGGCCGCCCGCGCGAGGTCGAGGTACGCCACGCCCACGAGGTCGTTGGCCCCCAGCACCCGCTCCAGCCCCAACCGGGCGTCGGTTCCCAGGCGGGCCGCGACGGTCTGGGCGTCGGCCTGCCCCTCCACCACCGCCTGCGCCTCGGGCAGGGGCACGCCCAGGCGGGTCAGACGGGCCTCGGCGCGCGTGGGCGTGTCGGCGGCCAGCGGTCCCCCCTGCTCCAGCCGGGCGCGGCACGACTGCCGGGCCTCCCCGCGCCCCAGGTAGCGGGCCTGCGTCTCGTCGAGCACCTCGCGCGGAATGTCCATGGCCGCAGCCTAAGGGTCGGCCCTGACCCGCGGTCGCAGCTTTTCCGGCCCCGCGTTGAGCCGGCCTTCATCCCCCCGCCGCCACCCACCAGCGCTCGGATCGGCCCGTGGGGGCGGCCCGGCGCCCTGGACTCGGCGCAGTTCAGTTCAAGGAGGCGCGGCAGAGAGAAAGTGTCTGCCGTTCTGCTCGTCGCCCTGTCTGCCGGCTCTGTCCGGGCCGCCCCCCCGCCCCCCGCCCACCAGCCCGGCAGCGGCGCGGCGATCTGGGCAGGCTGAGCTTCCCATTCCCAGACCACTGCGGTGACCTTTTTCATGGCCCCGGCCACGCGGGGACGCCGGGGCCGGCCCTTTTCTATATCCTGGGGCCATGTCCGAGTCTCCTGCGGCCTTGACCGTGCCGGCCTCCCTGGCGGCGCGCCTCCGGCACCTGACCGGGGCCCTGGCCGCCGCCCGGACGCGCGCGGAGGTTCTCGACCTCGCCTTCCAGGGGGCCGCCCTGTTCGGAGCGGCCGGAGTGGCCCAGGGTCCCGGTCTTTCCGGCGAGCGCCCGGCCGCTGTGGCCGGCACCGGCGCGGCTGGCCCCGTGGATCACCTCGCCCTGCCACTGGACGAGACCGGGGCCCTGGGCACCCTGGCCCTGGACTTCCGGCCGCCCAGAACCCTGACCTCCGCAGAGCGCCGGGCGCTGGAGGCGCTGGCCCACCGCACGGGCCTGGCCCTGCGCCGCGCCGACCTGCTGGCCGAGCTGGAGGCCGATTCCCCCGCCCTGACCGAGTCAGGCGCGGTCCCCGGAGTGGACGGAAGCGGCGCAGGGCCAGGCCCTGGGACCGCCGCGCCGAGCGAGGAACAGGCCGCGCTGCGGACCTTCGTGCGGTTCAGCGAGGCGGCGAGCCACGCCACGACCATGGAGGACCTGACGCGGCTCGCCCTGCACGCCCTGCGCGAGATTCTGCCGGGCAGCACGGCCGGCTTCTACGAGCGGCGCGGCGAGTCGTGGTGGCCCCGGCTGCTCGACGACCGGATTTCGGACGACCTGCGCGGGCGGCTGGAACAGGGGCTGGCCCCGGAAACGCCGGTCATGGCCCAGATGATCGCCCAGCAGGCCCCGGTCTTCATCGACGACTGGGACGAAGCCGAGCAGGACATCGCCCACACGGCCGAGTTTCAGGCGGTGGCGCTGTATCCGGTGGGGCAGGGCGGCGAGATCGTCGCGGCGCTCGCGGTGGGCCTGGAGGCTCCGGGCCGCTGGGACGCCCGGTCGCGCGGGCTGGTCGAGGCCCTCGGGCGCAGCTTCGCGCTGCTGCACGAACGGGTGGCCGCCGCCGAGGAACTGCAGTGCCAGCGGCTCGAAGCGCAGCGGCAGGTGCAGGTGCTGTCGGCCTTCGCGCAGCTGGCCCGCCACCTGCTGCGCGAGACCGACCGCTACGCCCTGATCCGGCAGGCCCAGCAGATCGTGCTGTCGCTGCTGCCCCGGGGCTGCGCGGTGTACTGGGAACCGGAAGGCGGACTGTGGCGCATCAGGGCGCAGACCGGCCAGTTCGGCCATGAGGACATCCAGCAGGCCGCCAGTGCCGGACTGCCGCTGGACATGGCCCTGCTGGCCGGCCCCTGGGCCACCGGCGAAGCGCTGTACCAGGACCGCTACGCGGCCGGCACCGATATTGCGGCCGCTCCGCAGAGTCAGATGCAGACCGCCGCCAGCCTTCCCCTCAAGGTCGGCGGACAGCTGATCGGCGTGTTCGTGGTCGGTCTCTTCGAGCAGCGGACCTGGACCCAGGCCGACCGCACGATGCTGGACACCGCCGCGCAGAGCCTGAGCCTGGCCCTGGAGCGCGCGCAGGGCGCCCTGGCCCTGGCCGACCGTACGGCGGAGCTCGAACGTGCCAACCGCGACCTCCAGACCTCCAACGAGGAACTGGAGGCCTTCACCTACAGCGCCTCGCACGACCTGCGCGCCCCGGTGCGGCATGTCCAGGGCTTTGCCGAGATGGCCCAGCGCGCCCTGGACAAGGACCAGCCCGGCAAGGCCCGCGAGTACCTGGGGGTGGTGACGGGGGCCGCCGACCGCATGACCGCCATGATCGACGCCATGCTGGTGCTGTCGCGGGCCGGACGCACCGAGATGCGCACCCAGAGCGTGCCGCTCGCGGCCCTGACGCAGCGGGCGCAGCAGGACGCGCGCATGGAATTTCCGGACCAGGCGGTCGAGTGGGACGTGGGCGACCTTCCGGCGGTGCAGGGCGACCCGGTGTCGCTGCAACAGGTGATGACCAACCTCCTCTCGAACGCCGTGAAATACAGCCAGGGCCCGGCCCCCGCCCGCGTGCGGGTCTGGGCCGAGGACCGCCCCGGCGAGGTGGCCGTATTCGTCCAGGACCACGGCGTCGGCTACGATCCGCGTTATGCCCGCAAGCTGTTCGGGGCCTTCCAACGCCTGCACACCCAGGCGGAATTTCCCGGCACCGGCATCGGGCTGGCGACCGTGCGGCGCATCGTGAGCCGCCACGGCGGGCAGGTCACGGCCCAGGGCGAGCCGGGCGCGGGCGCCACCTTCGGCTTCACCCTGCCCAGACCCTGATCCGGACCTGCCCCGGCCGCCTTCCGGCCAGCGGGGTGGCCAGCAGGCCAGTGGTCGCCCGGCCCGCGCAGGAATACACCTGTGGACATGCCTTTCACGCAAGACATTCAGGCGACGATCCGGGCCGCGCTGCCCGAGATCGGCGCGCGGCTTCTCCGCACACCGGAACAGGACCTCCCCGATCCGCTCGACCACCTCGAAGTCCGCTGGGTGGTCAAGGAGACCGGCGTGGTGGTGGTGACGGTCCGTCCCCGCTTCGGCAGCGCGGCGATCTCGGGGCGCAACTGGTTGAACACGGCGTATTTCGAGCTGCGCCCGAAGGTGGTGGACTGCCACCTCGTCTTCGAGCGTACCCTGCCCGAATTCTCGACCTCGGCCTGAGGGCCGTGGCCGGGTCACGGCGGGGAGAGGCCGTGCCGCACGTGATCCGGAGGCCCAGGGCGTTACAGCCAGCCGAAGAGCAGCGCCGCCACGAGCCCCCCCAGCACCAGCGCCGCCACACCGACCGCGCGGCCCAGACCGATCAGGCCCAGTACCGCGCTCGCCGCGAAGGCGACGAGGCTGAGGATGCCCGGCACCCGGCTCAGGCCCGCGTCACCGCCCAGCACCGCGCTCAGGAGAAACAGCAGGATACCCGCCAGCAGAAGGCCGCCCGTCAGGATCATGGGGCCGTTGTAACACGGGGCCCCGCCGTCCGGAGCCGCACCTGCGCCGCCCCCCGGCCTCTCCCCCGCCGCGAAGGTCAGGACCGGACGTTTCACGCTTTTGCCGCAGCGCCGCCTTCCTATACTGCCCCGATGACGGCGCGCGTTTCCTCGACCACGGAGTTGGCTGAACAGCTCCAACACCTGACCGGGCAACTCGCCGCCACACACACCCAGTCCGAGGTCCTGTCGGCGGCGCTGGCGCCGGCCATCGGCGCGCTGAACGCCCTGTCCGGGGCGCTGCTGCTGCTCGACGGGCAGGGGCAGACCCTGTCCATCGCGGCCGTGCAGGGCGACCAGGGCAAGACCGTGTGGCAGGACGGCCCCCTGACCCCCGCGACGCCCGCCGGGGACGCGGTGCTGAGCCGCAGGCCCCTGTATTACGAACACGCCGGGACCCTCACGCAGGCCTACCCGGAACTCGAAGAACACACGGGCGGCCTGGCGGCGGTCGCCACGGCCATCCTGCCGCTGCTGCTGGGCGAGGAGGTGCTGGGGGTCCTGATTCTGGACTTCCGCGAGCCGCATACCTTCACGGACGACGAACGGCGCTTTCTCTCGACCCTGGCCGCGCAGACCAGCGTCGCGCTGGACCGCTCCAGGCTCATCCGGCGGCTCGGCGAGGAGGCCGCCCGCATCCAGGCGAGCACCGCCCGCTTTCAGCATCTGGTCGAGACCAGCCCGACCGGCATGGCCGTGGGGTCCCTCGACGGCCAGCTGACCCTGGTCAACGACGCCTACCTGCACCTGCTGGGCTACACGCGCGCCGAATACGACGCCGGACAGATCGACTGGCAGGCCCTGACGCCGGAGGAATACCGCGAGCAGGACGGGCGCGCCTTCGCCGCCGCCTTCGAGCAGGGGGTCTCGACCACCTACGACAAGGAGATGCTGACCCGGTCGGGCACGCGCCTACCCGTGCGCCTGACCCTGATCCGCTACGACGGGCGGCAGGTGGTCGGCCATATCCAGGACCTGCGGCTCTACCGGGCGCAGCAGCGCCAGATCGAGGCCGAACAGTGGACGGTGGCGCAGCAGAGCCTGGCCCTGGAAGCAGAGCAGGCGGCCATGCAGACCTCGGTGCAGTTCATGGAGGCCGCCAGCCGGATCGACGACCTCGGGGCCCTGGTACAGCTGGCCCTGGACACCCTCCAGACCCTGATTCCCGGTGCCAACGTCGCCTTCACGCAGCGGACCCCGGACCGCTGGCAGCTGCTCCACGCCTCCGACAACCTCGCCCCGGACCTGTCGCAGCTCGCCCGCACCCAGGGCTTCTCGCCCGACACCCCCGTCTTCGCCGAACTGGTCCGCACGGGGCAGCCCAGCTTCGTCGACGACTGGGACGCGCGGCGTGAGGGTGTGGCGCACAGCGACCACTTCACCTCGGTGGCCCACTACCCGGTCGAGCAGGGCGGCGAGGTCGTCGCGGCCCTGGGCATCGCCGTCACCAGCCAGCGGGGCTGGTCCCCGACACAGCGGGCCGTGATCCGCGCCGTGGGCCGCAGTTTCACCCTGCTCTACGAGCGCATCGCGGTCGCCCGGACCCTGCAGGCTCAGAACGCCGAGCTCATGGCCCGCACCCAGGTGATGGAGCTGCTGGCCTCGGTCACTTCCGATCTGGCAACCCACCAGGGCAACTACGCGCTGGTGCAGCAGCTTCAGGAGCGGGTGCTGACGCTGCTGCCGCCGGGACACGCCGCCTACTGGGAACCTGTGGGAGAGCTGTGGCACATGCGCGCCCACGTCAACGACATCGGCCGTCCCGACCTGATGGCCATCCTGCGCGCCGGGCTTCCCCGGGGGCAGACCCCCACCCTGGACCGGCCCTGGGCCTCCGGCGAAGCGCTGTACCAGGACGACTACGCCGACGGCATGGACGTGGCGGCCGACCTGACCAGGCACGTCTTCGCGGTGGCCTCGCTGCCGGTCGGGGTGGGGTCGGCCCGGCGGGGCGTCATCAATTTCACGACCTTCCAGCCCCACCGCTGGTCCGCGACGGAACAGTCGCTGCTGACCACCCTCGCCCACGGCCTCTCGGTGGCACTGGACCGCGAGGAGGCTGTCAGGACACTGGCCGACAAGGCCCGGATTCTGGCCCAGGCCAACCAGGAGCTGGAGGCGAGCAACGCCGAGCTGGAGGCCTTTACCTACAGCGCCTCGCACGACCTGCGCACGCCTGTGCGCCATGTCCAGGGCTTCGCGGACCTGGCGCTGCGGGCCCTGGACCGGGACCAGCCGGAGAAGGTACGCCGCAATCTGGATATCGTCAGCGGCGCGACCGAACGCATGACCGCCATGATCGACGCCATGCTGGCGCTCTCGCGGGTCGGGCGTCAGCCCCTCCAGGTGCTGCCCTGCGACCTCGCGCAGGTCGTCGCCCAGGCGCAGCAGGACGTTCAGCTGACCTTTCAGGAGCAGGAGGTGGAGTGGGACCTCGGTGAGCTGCCGGTCGTCCAGGCGGACCGGACCCTGCTCCAGCAGGTCATGGCGCACCTCCTGGGCAACGCCGTGAAATTCAGCCTGGGCCAGACGCCGGCGCATGTCCGGGTCTGGGCCGAGCAGCGACCGGCCGAGGTGGCCGTGTTCGTGCAGGACCGGGGAGCCGGATTCAACATGGCCTACGCCGACAAGCTGTTCGGGGCCTTCCAGCGGCTGCATACCCAGCAGGAGTTCGCCGGGACGGGCATCGGGCTGGCGACCGTGCGCCGCATCGTCGCCCGGCACGGAGGGCGCGTATGGGCGCGCGGCGAGGTGGGCCAGGGCGCGACCTTCGCGTTTACCCTGCCTGCCCATCCCCTTGCCGTACCGCCCTCGCCGGAGTGAGGTGAGGGCAGGCCCGTGGCTCCAGGCGTGGCCTACGGATTGACGGTGACGTAAAGAAAGGCGGCCCCGACCTGTTCTCCGTTCTTCCTGACCGTCAGCGTCACGCGGTAGGTGGCCGGCTTCACGTCCGCGGCAGCGGCGAGGGTCAGGCGGGTCTGGACGGCCTGAGCGCCCAGGCCCGCCGCCTTGAGGGCAGGCAGCGAGAGGCTCGCGGGCGTGACACCGATTCCCGGCACGTCCGTTTCCAGGGTCACGTCGCCGCTGATCTGCCCGTTCTGCTGGAACACGGCGTCAACCTGCACGCTCTGGCCCGCCCGGAGTTCATAGAAGAATGCGTCCGGAAAGTTCAACGAGACCCTCTCCGGCACCGGCGAGTACCGCAGGGAGGTCCGCATTCCCTGCGGCAGCGAGCGGGTCGAAAAGACCGCGATATCGTCGTCGGTGACACGCAGCAGGCCGAAGGTCACGACATTCCAGCCCCGTCTCAGGTCCACATCGTATTCGGTGCTGGCCCCGAAACAGGCCTGGGTGCCCTTCAGCCGGACATCCGTATCCGAGTACAGCCGGCCGACCCTCTGGCGGAGGTCCCCCGTGCTCTCCGAGAGTGATCCGTAGACGTCTCCTGCCCCGTTTTGAATGCGGAAGCCCGGATAGACCAGGAAGAGCGACGGGTTCTCGGCCGTCCGTTCCCCGGAAAAGGTGCAGCCGTTCAGGAGCGGCGTCGGGGTGGACGGCGCCGGAAAACTGGCGCTGACCAGGCCAGAGGCACTCACCGTTCCGTAGGTCGTCGGTCCCTCTTCACTCTGGCCGACGAGGGACAGAGCCCCTGAGGTCCAGTCCGGAAGGACGCCCTGGATGCTGGCGGGGTCCACGGAGCTGCTGATGTCCGTGGCCGTCGCGTCCTCGCCCCCCGTCACCAGCAGGCTGAAGCTGTACGGCGTCGCCTTCAGGTTCGCCGGGTCCACCCCACCCATATCCACCGCGAACGTCACGTTCGTGCTCGCGCCCGCCGCCAGCGTCGTCGCCGCCAGCCAGCCCCCGTCCGTCACCTGCACGCTCAGCCCCGCCGGCGCCGCCACGTTCAGCCCCGCCGTGCTCAGCCCCCGGAAGTACGCGTCGGCCTCCGGGTCGGCCTGTGCCCCCGTCTTCTCCGCATTCAGCCGCTGGCCCTGCACCGGCGTCAGCGTCCCTGCCAGCGCCGAGGCGTCGCTGCCGTCGAAGTACCGCACCGTCCGGAAAGGCGTGCCCCCGGCCGTCGGCGCCTGGGCATTGTTCGAGGGGTCGCCGTCGGTGTCGTTCAGGGCCACCGGCAGGAACACGAGGTTCTTGAGGGTCCGGCCCGAGGTGTTGGTGAGCTTGAAGGTGGCCTGGGCGTGGCGCACACTTTTGCCGTTCTCGGTGGTGACGAATTCGAGGGTGGAGAGGGGGATGGTGCCCAGGGCGAGGGGCTCGGGGGCGTTTTCGAGGCGCTGGGCCCCCAGACCGCCGCCGAGGCGCTGGGCGGAGGCGGTGGTCTGGGCGCTGCCGAGATTCTGGAAGTGCAGCTCGTACAGGGCCGACGGCGTGGCGGCCACGGGCGGGGTGACGGCCTCGGGCGTCCGGCCGCACGCCCCCAGCAGCACCGTCAGGGCAAGCACAGACAGCTGGCGGTTCACTGGTGTCCTCCGCAAGGCAGAGGTGATCCGGGGCTGACGATCTTCATAAGGCGAGCGTAGCCCGGTGAGGGGCACTCATGACGCGCAAAGTTGCCCAGACCTGTTCGGCAGGTGGAATGGCCTAGCCACCAATCCATGAAAGGGCCGCCGTGCCTCAACTGCATGTCAGGGCACGGCGGCCGTCTGGCCCTCCTCACCGACGGGCGGGCCACCGAGAAACTCAGCCCTTCACGACGATGTTGATACTCCGTTACTTGTAACACGTCGAATTTATCCGCGCTGCACCGTCATTTCCACCCGCTCGATCCCTTCCATCCCCAGGTAGAGCCGCGCCTGCCAGGTGTCCAGCGCCTCACGCCGGGCCTCCAGATCATGCAGCCCGGCGAGGTGCGCCCCCACCTGGGCCGCCAGGGCCGTCATGTCCGGCAGAGGCTCCGGCACAGGCATCACCATGTCGCGCTCGAGCGCCGCCAGTTCCGTCCGCAGGGGATCAAGGGCCGCCGTCACCACCTCGTCGGGCAGGCCGTGCAGCACCGCGCGCCGCACGATGTCCGCCATCTGCCCGCGCAACTCGCCCAGCCGCGCGCTGTGGTCCGGCGCGCTGGGCTGCTGCCCGCCGGCCGCCTGGGCCAGCGCCGCAGGATCACTCATCGCCTGCACGAACAGCGCCCAGCCTGCCTCATCAATCTTCAGGTGGTTGTGAATCCGGCGGTGCGTGCAGGTCTTCATGCCCTTCACGACGGCCATCGCACTCCCCTGATACGTGTTCCGGCACCGGTAGCTGACGTAGTACGTGCGCCCCTTCTTGGTGTCGTTGTGGTTGCGGAACACCGACAGGCTGCCCCCGCACATGGCGCAGCGGATGTGCCCCGCCCAGAGCGCTGGGAAGCGGGTCCGGGCTGGGCGGTGGTGACGCCGACCAGAGACGAGCGCCCGCACCCGTGCGAACTCGGCCGGCGTCACCATCGGCTCGAAGGTCACCACCGCCGTCTCCCCGTCCGGCCCCGTGAAGGGGCGGCGACCGGTATACGCCTCGTTGGCCAGCACGTACAGCACATGGCGCACGGTCCACAGCCCTTGCGAGGACTTGGTGGGCCGGGGCGGCGGGGTGCCGGCGCGGATCAGCTCGGCGGCGATGTGGGGGCTCCCCTCGCCGGCCAGGGCACGCTCGAAGATCCGGCGCACGACCGGCGCGGTGTCCGGGTGCGGTTCCAGGGTCAGCGACTTGCCACGCTCGTCGCGCACGATCCGGTACCCGTAGGGCGGGCTGCCATGCGGCCATAGGTTGCGGGCGGCCTTGGCGTACTTGCCCCGGTGCAGCCGCTCGGTGATGCCGCTGTAGTCGAACTCGGCCACGCCCGAGAGCATGGTCAGCATCAGCATGCCTTCCTTGCTGCGCAGGCTCATGGGGATGCCTACCGTGTGGACGGTGGCCCCCCGCTTGTGCAGCTCGGAGACGATACCCAGGATCAGGTGCGCCCGGCGGCCGATACGGTCGACGCGCGGGAAGATGAAGTGCAGGCCGGGGTGCTGCTCGGCGAGGGCGTAGTAGCGCGCGACGGTGGCGCGCTCTTCCTTGGCCCCGCTCTCGACCTCGTAAACCGTGTCCAGCAGCGTCCAGCCTCGGCGCTGGGCCTCCATGCGGATCTCTTCCGCCTGGGTGGCCTGGCCGTAATTGTCGTCCTGCTGGAGCGTGGAGACGCGCGTGCAGCCGACCGCAAGGGGCGCTGGGGAGGTCATGCGGCCTTCCAGGGGCACCCAGCGGTGTCGCCGTGCGGGTCGGAGATCCAGATGTAGAGGGCCGTGGGTGGAGGGGTCATCTAAGTTTGCTATGACACTGCACTGAAGCCCTCTTTGTTGGCAAGACTATTGACTAGCCCCTCCGTAGCGCGGCTAATTTCAGGCTCATCACCAACATTTTGGAACACTCGGAACTTGCTCCTAAATGCCTTCAGTGCATCAGAATAATCCGAACTGTGCTGACGAAAATGAACAGGTGCCTGCAAAAAAACACCGAATTCATATTTTTCAAGCAGATTAGGATCAGCTTCTTTGAGGTCGTCCAGAGACTTCAAAAGTCTCAGTGATTGAGTCACCGCTGGATCTATATTTTTTAGATCAAATGATATAATGTGGGCCAAGCTACCAATGCCATCTATTCTAATACGAGCTAGGTCAAATTTATTTTCAAAGAATTCGCCTTTAATGACTAGATGGGACTGATAAACTGTTCCCCTTCTTTCTAGTTCTTTACCAATTTGAAATTGTAGAACTTCCTTGGTGATGCTTTGCTTCTTTTGTTTATCATCGTCAATCTTTATATATAGATCGAATAGTTGGTTTAGCTTTTCCCTAAAGCTCTCACCTTCATTCACTCGAACCGGTTTAGGCTCACTGAATCTCAATGAACCATATGTTTGATTAAATCTATCAAGATAGCTAGGTAAGCTCCGCTCATCCGGGGCCTCCGCCGTAAACAGCTTAGATTCTTTACGAGTATTTCTATTAAGAGGTTTCAGCAATTCCTCTATTTCACGAACCATTGTGCGTATCAAGGCAGCGTCGATAGCAGGCCAAAGAGCCTCAACTAGCTTATCCATGAATGGGCGCACCCGCATGCCGGCATACCCTTGACTGGGATTTTGCAGCACAATGGCAACATTCACCCGCTCGCCGCGTAATTCGTTGGGAACGTACTGAACAATACGCATATAGGTGCGCTGTCCCCAATCAGTCATACGCCCTTCTTCAGGCTTTTTCGCGTCTGGCAGCCTTGCGGACGTGGTCAGAAGAGTCAGAGTCATACTTTCACCATAGCGTGAGTGCGGACAGAGGTAAGGTTGCCCGTTATGATTCTAGCGTAACCGGCCAGCCGGTGGGTTAGAGCCGACACCAGGGCGGTGAGCTGAGCAGACGTAGTGAAGCCCAGCCAGGACGCGGGTACTTCCTGAATGATGGAATTGATGTCGGCCACGGTCAAACTTTGTAACATACCTAACTTTACTAAAACTTCATTTTGATCGTACATATTGAGCTTTGCCAATGTATGGAATACGCCAAAAACCTCATTTGGCCATGCGCCGAGACTACTCGGGAATACAGGAGGAACCATGGTGTTCCAATTAGCCGCGAAACAGTAGCCCTGATCTATAATTACTATTTCTAAGCCGCCACCCGTTCTTGCAGGCCTGATGAGTAGATTTTTTGGATTTTCTCCACTTAAGCCTTGCATAGGAATTGACCGATCCCAATTTGATAGACCAGAGTCAAAAGCCACGACTTCATTTACCACCCAAGGATTTATACATTTTGCACGAAGCTCAGCACGCAATAAGGCCGAAAAGTAATAATCTAGCGTCTGTGAGCCTGGGTAGTATTTTACGGCGAAATGTTCACCGGCTATAAAAGATCCATGACTTTGATTTCTTAAATGCTTATAACCATCTAAGAATTCATCATCCATCCTCATAATACCAACTTCACCGACGCTAAACCCCGCCGCCTCTGCTATACGACTACCAACATAGTCATTAAAAGCAGCTTGATCACCGCTTACAAGATCCCCCTGGGAAGCTCGAATAGACTTGACGATCCAACCTCCAGGCGAACTGGAATCATCAACGATGAGCTGCGCTTTGGCTGAACCAGGAAGTTCTTCTGTCTCCCAGATAGATGCCCGAAGAAGCCGACGCGGTGGGATCAACAGATGACGAGTCATTTTTATCCTCCGTTTTCCTATCCCCAGCAGACCCCGAGCGTCTGCGAGGGTGTGAGTTTCAGAAATGACACGTTGGCATCCGGCGGAAACCGCCGCGCCGGCTTATCCACCGCTTCCAACCAGCTGAACGGCAAGCTCCAGTTGCACTGCGCCACCTCGGCCACATACCGGCCCGAGAGCAGAAACCCGGCCCGGCAGCTCCTCGGATCGTCATAGACCAACCGGCGCAACGCGGTCTGCGTATCTGCCCCGCTCACCTTCTTCAGGTGCTTCACCGCCCGCGCCGACACCCCATACCGGTCGACGGCCTGGTCCACCATCGGCTGCGTGATTCGTAGGAACCCCACCGCGAACTGACACAGGTTCTCCACCACGCGCCAGCCCAGCTCTTCCCCAAACTCGGCAATGATCTCGTCTTCGAGCCCACTCCACCACAGCAAGATGTGGGCCTCTTCGTGGCGCACCACGTCCGTATTCCCGTAATGCCAAGGCTGCACCACCATCAGCGGCCCGTCCGGGTGCTCTGGGGTGCAGCGATTGGAGAAGCCGATGCGGACGCGGATGTCCAGTTCTCGCGCGACGCGCAGGGCGTGGGCCTCGTGACGTAGTTCCTTCTGGACGGCCTTCAGGTAGTAGATGTAATCGCTCGCGAGGTGGGCCGTGTCGTAGGTCACGTGAGGAACCTCTTGTTCGCCATCCAGTAGTCGAACCAGTCCTCTGCCGTCTGAGGTCCGACTTCTGCACCCCCGAAGTTGCGGGGGGCGGCGAGCATCCGCTGCATCTGTTCCGTCTTCAGGATGGGGTAGGCGTCGCCGTGCTTCTCAACCATCTCCTGCAACTCGCGCGGGATCGTGATGCGCGTTTGGCGAAAGGGGACAACCGGGGCGACCGAAGGAGGGCCAGGGCGGCGGGGCTTATCCGCTTGCTCCAGGCTTCCCAGGTCAAAATCGAGACCCAGCGCCGCCTCGAGCTCGGCCAGAGTCCACTCAAGGCCGCGTGCGAGTCCAGCAAGACGTGCAATAGCGAGGTTGCTGACCTCATACCGACCGCCTTCCAATTCGCTGACCGTTGTCTGGTTCAAGACCCCACTGTCTAGAGCAACCTGCTCTTGGCTCTTCCCTAAGGCCGCGCGTCGGACTTTCAGGGCAATTGCCCATGCTGGCAACGTTTTTGCTGCCTTGCGTGGCCTCGGCGTGGTCATGGGGTGCCCTGATACGTAAGTGTGCATATCGGCGTACCCATACGCCAATAGTTGCTCACGGGTTCCCAAATGGTCTAACGCCTAACCCATACTGCTATTGACGTATCACCCGGCAAACCGTATTTTATGGGTATGCAGATGAAGCGATTGAGAGAGCACAGAGAGGCGCGGAACCTTTCGCGCGAAGCTCTGGCACGGGAGGCGGGCGTGTCTGCCGCCTTAATCCAAGCCCATGAACAAGGGAGGAATCACGACACACACGTCAGCGTCGCCTCACCGCTCGCCCGCGCACTGGGTATTCCCATGGAAGAACTTTTTGCGCCAGAGGATATGGGTATCCGGGTAAAGGAACAGGTTCCAGCATGAGCAAGCCCCCCCCGCAGACGGTCGTGCATGTCGCCACGGGCAACCCGGTGGCGGCCAAGAAGCAACAGGACTGGTTGCGCCGCGCACTGGCCACCGCCCCCCAGCAGCCCACGCCGAAAAAGGCCGGCTGAAGAAACGACCCGCCCCCTGCGGCTTTGGACGGCTTCACAGGGGGCAAGGAGGAATTCATGGTAGCAGACGGCAGATACGACATTCGCGTCCCCAGCAACGGGACCCTCGGGTATTACGTGCTCACCGCCGCCGTGCGCGCCGGGCGCGTCACTTACTGGAGCACCGTCAGTCCCGACGAGTCCCTGCTGACCAGCGCCACCCCCGCCACCCTGGCCGAGCACAGCGACACCTACCTCGCTGAGATCGAGCGCTGCCTGACCCTGGCCCGCCGGACCAGCAGCATCTGCCGCGTCAGCGTGGGCTACTCCCCCCTGCCCCCGGCCCCCCTCCAGTTCGACGGCAGCTACTGGCACGCGGGCGGCGCAGCGTGATCCGGGTCGTGACGCGCGCACAGTTCCCCGTCGCCGTGCGCGGGCCCTGGTCGGGTGGGGAAGCCGACATCTGCCGCATGGGCCGGAACTGGGGCGGCCGTCAGGGTGCGGCCCTCATCGCTGCTGCCCAGCAGGGCACCCCCTCCGGCCTGCTGCTGGACCGCCCCGCCGGTGCCCGCCTGTGCAGCTGCACGGACGGTGGCCGGAATCAGCCGCTGGCCAGCTGCCCGCACTGCCGGGGCGAGGGGTGGGTGCGCTGATGCGCCTGCGCCTCCGGCTGCTGGGCCCGGCCTTCGTGATCGCCATGGTCGCCGCCCTCCTGAGCTTCCCCGAGACGCCTGATCCCACGGCCTTCCCCCGGCTGCTGGTCTTCGCGACGAGCCTCACAGCTGCCCCGCTGCTGCTGGTCTGCATCCTCGCCCGCCTCACCCGCACGGAGGTCTGAACCCATGATCGACGCCGACACCATCAACGCCGCCTTCCACTGCCTGAGGACCGAGCAACTCAGCCTGGCCAACTACACCGCCCTCGAAACACGCGTGCGCACTGAAATCGAATCCAAGAAGGCCGAGCTGCTCGCCCTCGGGATCATTGACGGCAAGAACGCCGAGATCCGGGAAGGGCAACTCCGCGACCGGCTGGCCAGCGAACACCTCGAACTCAGTGAAGCGCAAGGGGCAGTGGCCGAGGCCCGCACTGGGGTCACGATCGCCCAGATCGAAGTCGACCGCTGCAAGACGCTGCTGCGCCTGCTCGAAGTCACCCGCCCTAGCTAAGCCCCCGCTGGGAGGGCTGCGCATTCCCCAACCACGCCAGAGGAGATGACATGAACCGTTACCGCTACCAGCTGCCGATGACCCCCCAAGAGAAAGCCCAGCGTCGCCACAGCCGCAAGGCCCGTGCCGCCAAGCGCGCCAAGCGCCAGCGCAAGGCCAACGTTCAGGCCGTCATCGCCCGCACCCGCAAGCCCTTCACCTGGCGCGCTGTGCCCGGCCGCCCCGGCCTGTTCGAGCGCGTCCACATCGGCCGCTAGCCCGACGTCGGGGGCGCGCATCGTACACGCGCACTTCCGCCCAGCGTCAGGACACCCCGCCTCCCTCTCCCCCCATCCGCCCGTGAAGGGCACTACAGGAGCCACCACCATGGCGAAACTCAACGGCACCCAGAACACCGGCACCAGCTTCGAACGCACCGTCCTCGACGAGGGCATCTACGACATGAAACTCGTCAAGGTCCTCGGCTACATGCGCGACGGCACCCCCCAGTTCCCTGACCCCAAACCCGCCGTGATGATGATCTGGAGCTGGTGCGACGAAGCCGGCAACCTGTACCAGGACGACAAGAACCAGACCTACGACCTCGTCGACGTCCTGGGCATGCCCCGCAACTTCGCCTACAACGACAAGAGCGGGTACTGGAAGCGCCTGAGCGAGGTCTCCGGCTTCGCCATCACGGACGCCACCGTCGCGCAGACCGCCCACGACTTCGGCGACTTCATCCTGAGCTTCGACGACATCATCGAAGTCATCAGCAGCCCCGACGCAGAGAAGCCTGACAAGAAGGGCAAGGTCACGGCCGTCAGCGTGGAAGTCAACGGCGTGGAGCAGATCGGCCGCGTGTGCAAGATCGTGGTCAAGAAGCAGCCCGGCAAGAAGGACCCCACGAAGTTCTTCAACAGCATCGGCAGCGTCATGCAGGCCCAGGCCAGTCAGCCGAAGCGGCCCCCCACGCGCCCAGCTGCCGCGCCCGCAACCCAGGCGGCCCCGGCCCAGAGCGCCCCGCCTGCGCGCCCCGCACGTCCGGCCCCGGCCCCGGCCCCGGCTGCCCAGAAGCCGCCCACTGAAGCCCTCTACGACGGCAACGGTGAAGAGCTGCCCTACTAGCCCTTGATCACAAAAAGGGCGACTCGCTGCCGTCCAAAGCCTGCGAGTCGCCCTTTTTGTCCCCCTGAACGAGGTTCCACCATGTTAAGCCTCATCCCCAACGCCAACCAGTACGCGGCCCCTGGCCGGGAGGTTCCCGATGCGCGGTAACTTGTGGAGCAACCCCACCAACGAAATCAAGAACCTCCCCGGCATCGGCCAAAAGCTCGCCAAGCGCGTCATCGAAGACCTCGGCGAAGGTGACCCCCACGTCGCCATCGTGGTTATTGAGCGCAACCCCTTCAACCTGCAGGACGTCGACGGGATCGGTTTCAAGAAGGCTGACCGTGTGGCCAAAGAGGTCTACGGCCTGGGCCCCGACGACGTGCGCTGCGCCCTCGTGATCCGCAGCAAACAGGACGGCGCGCCCCGGCGGCTGAGCCTGACCCTGAAGAACAGCAAGATGAAGGACTTCGTGCCCGTCGCCATCTTCACCAAGTACGGCGTGGCCAGCGACAACCTCACCCAGCTCTTCGACACCGGGCGCTACGGGCAGCACGAGCTGCTGCTGATCGTGGAAGTCGTGGAGGACCGGGAGGAGAAGGGTCTGGACTTCGACGCGGCCCCCGTCACGCCCACCTGGGTCCTTGAGGAACTGTTACGCGACGACCTGGCGCGCGAGCGGATGCTGGACGAAGGCTGCCCGAACTGCCCGGACATCGAGGCCCCCACGCTCGCCCCCGTTCCGCCCCGTGTGGTCCTGGCGCCCCGTGAGTCCGGCGAGGATCTGCCCTTCCCCATCGAGGAAACGGAGACGGATCTCGTCGGGCTGGGGTTGAACTGACGTGACCCAACCCTCCCCACTCTCCTGGGTGGCCCTCCTCCGGCGGGGGGTCACACCGCCGCCCGGCACCATCGAATTCCGCTTCCTCAAGAGCGGCGCCAAAGCCTGGATGCCCTACCCCACCTTCGAGGAACACCCCGACACCTTCAACGCCACCCAAGTCCCCGCCGGCCAGGACGCCTACTTCGGCGTCGCCTTCCGCAAGGACAACACCAGCGGCAAAGCCGACAACTGCCAAGTCACCAACCTCGTCTGGGTAGACGTCGACCTCGTCGACCACCCCGAATTCAGCGACGGCCTGAGCAAAGCCGGCCTCCTCGAAGCCACCCCCGAAGACCTCAAGGCCATGAAGGCCCAGCTGCTGGCCTGGATCCTGCAGGTCTGCGCCGCCCACGATCTCCACGTGCGCGCCGCGGTGGACAGCGGGCACGGCATTCAGGCCTTCTTCGCCCGCCGCTACGGCACCGACCACGCCGACACCGAGCGCTTCAACAAGGCCCTCGCCCTGCTGCTGGGCGGCGACCCCAAGAGCACCGACGTCGCGCGCATCCTGCGCCTCCCTGGGACGCTGAACCTCAAGAATCCCAAGCGCCCCCTGCTCGTCGAGGTCGTGCATCAAAACCCCGAGGCCTGGGTAGAGGACGCGGCCCTGGGCGCGCTGCCCCTGCCCGAGAAGCCGGCACCGGTGGCCTTACCCACACCTAGCCCACGGCCGGCCCTCCCCGCCGGCAGCACGAAGCTCGAAGTCTGGGCACAGAAAGCCTTGGCCGACGAATGCGAGATCCTCCAGAACTCGGTCGAAGGCGGGCGCAACCACCAACTCAACATCAGCGCCGTCAAGCTGGGCAGCATCATCGCCGCCGGCGCACTTGACGAAGCCCAGGTGCGTCAGGAGCTCACTGCCGCTGCTCAGGCCGCTGGACTGGAACCCGACGAGATTCCCGACACCCTGCACAGTGGCCTGACCCACGGCAAGAAGTCACCCCGCGACCTCAGCCACGTGGGCCAGGAACAGGCCGCAGCCCACGGCGTCATCGGCAAGGGCCGGCGGGCGGCAGTCGCGGGGGATGACGACAACCTCACCCCCCAGCCCCCCAGCAGCGGCGTCTACGTGGAGCACAGCTGCTACTACATCGACCGGCCCCGCATGAACAAGGGCAGGATCGTGGACTGGACCCCCGAACGGCTCACCAACTTCGTCTGGGAACCCGCCCTCAAGCTCAACCATTCCGGCGGCATGAGCGGCGAGCGCGGCACCCTCGTCATCCGGGGAGCCGAGCGCTACGAGATACAGCTGGAGAGCCGGGTCTGGAACAGCCGCAAGGACCTGCTCGAAGCCATCGGCGGGTACCGGGCCCTGTGCATCACCACCAACAACGCCGACGTTGCGAAGATCGCCGACTACATCGCGGCCACCTACCCGGATCTGCCTGTAGCTCAGGGCGTCCAGTCCTACGGGTTGCACAAGCACCAGGGCCAGTGGGTAGAGGTCTACGAAGACCTCACGGTCAGCACCTTCGAGACCCCGCCCCTCTTCTACTCGGGCACCCCGGTGGATCCGGGCAGCAAGGCCTTCAAAGCGCCCCGCCTGGGTACCGACGAGCAGGTGGAGGCCGCCCGCCGCGCCATCGTGAAGCTGCCCGGCCTGATCACCCCGGCTGTGGCCTACGCCCAGCTCGGGTACGCGGCGGCCAGCGTCTTCAGCCCACGCATCACGCCCTACCTGGGCAACCGCCTGCCCTTCGTGTACGTGGCCGGTGAGCGCGAATCCGGCAAGACGTCCGGCGCGCAGATCGTCCTGGAACTCACGACCGGTTACTCGGCACGACTCACCAAGGCCAGCGGCATGACGGCCTACCAGTACGACATCGCCCACAGCAGCGCCAACAACATGCTCGCCCTTCTCGACGAGTACCGCCCTGGCGAGATCGACGACGCGCAGCTGCGCAAGCATCACGACCTGGGGACCAAGTGGCGCGGCACAGGCAAGGCGGCCAAGGACCTGGCGTATGAGCTGAACGCGCCCATGATCGTCCTCGGAGAAGGCTTCACCGATGACGCGGCCACCAAGTCGCGCGGGGTCCTGTACTTCACCCGCAAGGCTGACCGTGGGGGCCTGGACGGCTACAGCGAACTGCTCAAGCTGCCGCTGTGGGCCTACGCCGGGCACCTGCACCAGTTGGCCCGCGACTTGACCGACGAGGACCATGCCGCCCGCATGACGGCCGCCGGGGACCTCGCCGGGCAGGCGATCGGGGACGTGGCCAATCCCCGGCTCCGGTATGCCCTGACGTACATCGCCTACGGGCTGCTGGTCTTACAGGCGGATACCGAGGCCATCCCCGACGAGGCGATTCTCAGCACCCTGCGAGAAGGCGTGCACAACATGCTCGAAGGCGGCGAGGAAGGCGTGACCAACCTCGAGCTGTTCCTTGAGCAGCTGTGCTTCGCCCTGGCCAAAGTGCCCAACCCACAGGATTACGTCATCCCCTCGGTCAATGGCACGCTGATCCTGCGCCCACGCATGTGCGTGGACCTGGTCAAGGAGCGCTACCGAGAACAGGCCGCCATTGCCAACGCCAAGCTCTTCGACAAGTACGCCAAAGAGTCCAGCTTCTTCGACCAGGGCGACAAGCACCGTGCTCACGACAGCACTCTCTGGCGCGGTCAGCGTTTGAGGGTGGCAGATGTACCAGAGCGGTGCGATGTGGGCCTCCTGGAGAGCCTGGAGAAAAGCATGCGCCCCGCTGTTGGCGGATTGGGGCCGATGTGACGGGTGTACCGCTGTGTGACGGCCATGTGACGGCTAAAACGTCACATGCTTTTCCCCCTCTGGGAGCGTCTTTTCCCTTCCCTTTCTACCTATGTGACGTTTTAGAAAAAGAGAGAGAGGGTCGTATGGAGAACCTCACGCTGAACCACTCCCTGAGTGGCTTGAGAGGTTCGCTCTATAGGACCCTCCCTCGGAAAATAAATCGTCACATCCCTTTTGGAGAGAAAAACATGCGTATATCACGTGTTTTTACGACTCAACCATGTGACGCTCTGAAATCGGTACATGCCCAAGGGGGGTGCTGAGATGGCCCTCGTTGGTACTACCGTGCCCAGCAAAGCCAAGACGAAGAAGCTGCTGCCCCTGATCCTTGACCAACTGGACCGGGAGTGGACTGAGCTGCGCCTCGATTGGGGAGCCGAGGCCACCGACCCGCGCAACACCGACGAGGCCGGGCTGCTGGCCTACTTCCACACCTGCCTGCGCCCGGCGCTGCATTGGGTGCACGGCGACCCCTACACGGTCGTCTTCCCCGACGAGTACCAGAGCGAGCGGCTGGCCAAGATGTGTGGCTACCTGGGCACCCTGCAGGCCGCTGACGTGGCCCAGGTCCAGGCAGCCCGGGAGCTGAACCTGCGGGCCCTGCGCGAGAAGTGGGGGCCTTACCGCGACCTCGCGATTCCGGAAGGCCTGCCGGACGGGACCAGCGCGCTCGAAGCCGAGGTGCTGCCCTTCACCTGGGCGGCCATCGAGACGCTGTGGCAGGGGCCGAACTGGATCGGGGACGGGCCGGCGCAGTTCCTGCCTCAGTTCCACTCGAAGGCCAGCGCGGACTTCCACCTGGCCGCGCTGGCGGTGCTGTTCCTGAACCGACAGTTGCACCGGAAGCTGACCGACCTCACGCCTCAAGGAGGCAACTGAACATGACCAGAAATGACGAGCTGAAGGCGGGGCAGGGCTTGAGCGTGGAGCGCGTGCGGGAGCTACTGGATGGTCGTACGCCGGGCGAGTGGAAGGTCTACAAGTACTGGAATGGTCGGCTGGACGTGCACAGCCCGACTGGGGAAGACGACACGTGTACTAGCGGGATCACGTACCCGACTGCGGTGGATATGGAACTGCTGGCTCTTGCCCCTGCGCTGGGTGAAGCCCTCATTTCAAGTGAGGCCCGTGTAGAGGCCCTGACCTTGGAGCGTGATCGGCTGGCGCACGAGCTGCGGCTGCTGCGGGAAGCGGTGGGGGGCGAGGGTCGGGTGACGCTGCCCAGATCCATGGTTGTTCAGCTTGAAGAGGCCATCAGCAGTGACGCACGGGAGGGGCTAACCGGGCTGGATGCTCAGGACTATTCCCCTCTTCTCGGGGAGATGCGCAGCGTTCTGCGGGCGACCCGCTTTACTCCGCTCTCCAGCGACACACCTGAGCGGTCGGGGGGTGAGGGGTGACCCTCTTCCACCCGGGCCGGAAGGCCACGCACAAGTTCAGGGCGGTGCGCAGCGAGCGCGACGGCATCAAGTTCGACAGCAAGGCGGAGGCCGACTACTACGACGTGCTCAAGCTTTCTGCACAGGCGGGTGACCTGGTGGGCCTGATGCGGCAGCCCGTCTTCTATCTGCCGGGCGGCACGAGGTACGTCGCGGACTTCCTGTGCTTCTGGGCGGATGGGCGGGTCGATGCCCGGGACGTGAAGGGTATGGAGACGGCCGAGTTCAAGGTGAAGTGGCGGGAGGTCCAGGCGGCCTATCCCTTCATGACCTTCGTCATGGTCAAGCGCAGCGGCAAGAGCTGGAAGGAAGAAGCGTGACCTCAGGGGGTGAGTTGGCGCAGCTGGTCGATTTTCCACTGCCAGTAGACCCCCTGGACGCCAACCCACAGCGTCCAGGCCGCCGCAGCCCACATGAGTGCGCGCGCCCACCGGGGGATGGGCTGCCTCTGGATGCGCGGCAGGATGAGCAGGAAGCCGACCATCGCGCCGACCGTCAGCAAGGTATGCAGCACTTGACCCCAAAGGGTGTCGGTCTGCTTGGGCAACACCACGATGAACAGGAGCAGCAGTCCGATGCCGATGCGCTGGTTCTGCGACAAGGAGTTGAGCGGGGTCATGACCTCTGCATAGCACAGACCCCTGCTGCCCTTGAACTGAATTGGAGCATTGCATGACCGACAAATTCAGCATGGCCGACCTGACGGCTTCTCTCCTGGCGGGGGAGGTTAGGCGGCTTCCCGCCCCTGAGAAGACCCAGGCAGCCGAGCAGGAGGGTAAGGGGGGCTCTCCCCTGCCCGTTGTTTCTGAGGCGGCCCAGCGGCCGGTACGGCGCCGTCCTGCGGGGGCGGCTCAGGCCGAGGTGAGCAGCCGGCAGTTGCAGCGGGATGCTCGAGCATTGGCCGAGGCGTGGTTGCAGGCCCTGCGGGTGTGGGACGTCCACCAGACGACGCGCGTGATCAGCAGCCGGACCGCCTCGGGTGGTGGGGGCAACATGCGTTTCCTGGTCGGCCAGTACACCAATGCAGCGGGCAGCGTCGCGGCCGGCCTGAGCGTGCGCGAGCTGAATACTCCTGTGGGCTGGGTGGCTGAGTCGGCGGTGGTCCGGCGCTGTGCTGCTGATCCGCTGCTGTCCGAGGTGCAGGAGGGGCGGGGATTGGCAACCCTGATCCATGCGAGCGGTCGTGGGTGGGCCGGGCAGCGGGCTCGGGAATACGCAGCGGTACTGCTGGCCCTGGCTCATAACTTGGGAGACACAAAGGCCACCGAGGTACTATATCTTGCATTTGCGGAAGATCGAGATACACTATCTGTAGAGTTGGACCAGTAGACGCAAGCCCTCAGAGTCGCCCCCGCCGGGGCGGCTTTTCGTTGCCCACTCACGTTTCTCTGACAGGGCCCGGCTAGGGTCAGGTGTACCCACAACCAAGACCGACCGGGTGAAGTCGGTGAGGGACGCCCCACCGCCGCGTGGGGCTTTTTCCTGCCGACACTTGGCTGCCGAACCTCACCCCGTAGGAGGTACCTGCTGATGCCCAGACGCAACCGAGGCCGGGCCGCGAAGGTCCGGCGGCACCTGGAACGCCGGGAGCCGCCGCGTTTGCCGCCGGTGCCGCGCGTGTTCCCGCAGGTCACCGAGCCGTTCTACCTATACGAGCTGGGGCTGAAGCATGAGCCGTTCATGCGGACGCCGCCGCGGGGCGAGCTGCCGCCCATCATCCGCACCCGCCGCTAGGAGGTGACCCCGCCCATGACTCAGCCCGACGCCCCTCAACCGAAGACCGCCGACGAGTTGGGCGCGGCCCTCCTGCCCCGTGACCGCGTACTCGCCGATACCTACCTCGCCAATTGGAACAAGCGCTTGGCCGGTGAGGCCGCCAAGTACAGCGAGAAGGGTAAGAAGTACCTCGACCGCTTCAAGCGCGAGGACGTGCGCGCCTACATCGCGGCCCGGCTTTCCGAAGAGGTCATGAGCGCCGAGGAGGTGCTGGCCCGCCTCAGTGCGCGCGCCCGCCTCAGTGGTGAGGACTTCTTCGAGCAGCAGGCCTATGAGGTATCGGTCTACGAGGACCGGCCCCTGCAGTTCAAGATCGACAATCTGGAAGCCCAGGTTGGGCAGATGCTGGCCTATGACCCCGAGGTGCTCAAGTCCCGCATTGAGAGGTTGCAAGCCGAGATCTCGGAGTTGACCGTAGAGCTGGCCCTGAACCCAGCGGCCACATACCGCGTGCAGGTCGGGACGGAGACGCGGTACCGCACCGTGCCCAGCCTGGAAGCCGCACGCCAGAACGGCGTGCTTCAGTTCGTCGAGGGGGCCGAGTACGGGCCCAGCGGCCTCAAGTTCAAATGGGCCGACGCCCTGCGCGCGCAGGAGCTGCTGGGCAAGCACCACAAGTTGTTTACCGAGAAGCACGAGCACTCCGGTCGTGTCGGCATGGTCATCGGCATCGACATCGTGCCGCCCGAGGGTGCCCAGTGACGGCCGTCCACGACCTCACCGAGGTACGCGGCGGTCGGCTGAAGGTCAATCTTCACGCGGGCCAGTACCGGGCCTGGAAGAGCGAGGCCCGCCACGTCCTGGTCATGGCGGGGACGCAATCTGGGAAGACGTCGTTCGGCCCCCTCTGGCTGTACCGAGAGATCCAGCGGCGTGGCCCGGGCGACTACCTCGTGGTGGCCCCTTCCTTCCCTCTCCTGGAGCTCAAGCTGCGGCCCGAGTTCATGCGCCTGTTTGACCGGCAGCTGGGCCTGGGCGACTACACGGGCTCACCCACGAAAAAGTTCGTGTTCAGCGAGGAAGGCAGCCGGGTCACCTTCGGGGACCGGTACCATCCGGACATTCCCACCCAGGTCTTCTTCGGGCACGCCCAGGACCCGGACAGTCTGGAGTCCGCCACGGCCAAGGCGGCCTGGCTCGACGAGGCGGGGCAGAAGAAGTTCAAGAAGGCTTCCTGGGACGCGATCATGCGCCGCCTCGCCATCCACCGGGGGCGCGTGCTCTACAGCACCACCCCGTATTACATCGGCTGGCTGAAGCGGGACCTTCACGACAAGGCGGACGGCAAGCTCATCGAGCTGATCAACTTCCGCTCGGTGGACAATCCCATGTTCAGCCAAGCCGAATACGACGAGCGGAAGGCTGCCATGCCGGACTGGAAGTTTCGGATGTTCTACGACGGGGTCTTCACGCGCCCCGCCGGTCTGATCTACGACGTGTTCGATGCGGAGAAGCACGTGCTGGAGCGCTTCCCCATTCCCGACACCTGGGAGCGGGTCTGGGGCCTGGACTTCGGGGCCGTGAATACCTGCGTGGTCAAGTTGGCGCAGCAGCCGGATACGGGTCACTGGTTCGTGTACGAGGAGTACCTGCACGGGGGCCGCACGGCGAAAGAGCACGTGGCCGCCTTGCGTGTGGGTGAGCCCATGGGCCGGGTGAAGGCGGTCGGCGGCGCAGGGTCTGAGCAGAACTGGCGCGACGAGTTCAAGGCAGCCGGGTTGCCGGTGCTCAAGCCAGAGGTCAGCGAGGTCGAGGTCGGCATTGACCGGGCCTACGCGCTCCTCAAGTCCAATCAGCTGTACTTCTTCGAAGACCTGGAAGGTCTCGTGGGGGGCGACGAAGAGGACGGCGAGCTACCGACATACAGCCGCGAGCTGGATGAAGACGGTGAGCCCACCGACGAGATCGAGGACAAGAGCACCTTCCACCGCCTGGACGGCCTGCGCTACGCCGCCACGCTGATCCGCTCCGGACCTACAGCCGGGCCGGTGCGCCGGCGACAGTCCACGGTCACGACCTGAAAGGAGGCACATGAACAACCCACTGCTGCGCCTCCTGCTGGCGCGTCTCAACGAGGCCCAGACCGATCTCAACCGGCTGGGCCTCTACGCTTCCGGCCGCACCCTTGGCGTCAACGGCAGCTTCTGGAAGGGCCGCAAGGGCAAGGGCGGCGACATGACCCAGGTGCTGACCAGCCTCGTGCAGGATGACCAGATCGGTCCGGCCATCAAGCGCATCGTGGACGGTCAGCTGGACAAAGACCCCGACTGGCAGGCCCTGGAAGGTCCGGCCACCCTGATCTCGACGGGCGAGGCCGCGCCTGAAGGCGCGGGCGAGAGCGTGCGCCCCGACGAGCGCGTGGACGCCATGACGACCTGGCACACCGAGGCTGCCCTCATCACGGCCCTGCGCAGCGCCGCCTGGGCTTACCAGTGGGCGGGCCGCATGGTGCTGCGGGTCTACATCCCCGACGAGTACCGCGACCTGATCGAAAGCCGGGCCGCCTGGACCCTGGCCGAGGCGCTCGAGCTGGTGCATGTGCAGTCGGTAGACCCCCGCGACGGCGGCCCGGTGATCGACGCCCACGGCCGCGTCCTCGGGTACTTCTTCGCCTACCAGGTCACCGACCCTGTGCGGCGCACCACCACGAAGTGGGTGGAGTTCCACACCCAGGACACCGTGCAGCTCTACCAACGGGTCGGGGGGCTGGCCCTGAACCCGGTGGGCGAGCCGATGCCCAACCCGCTCTACGACGAGACGCGCCTGGGCAGCCGCCGCCGCGAGTACCTCATGTGGCACGCCGACCGCCTGGGAGGCACGGCCATCACGCCCAGCGCCATCGACGCGCAGGACCGCCTGAACGCGGCCAACACCTACATGGGCCGCAACGACGACATGACCGGCTTCCGGATGATCGTCACCGGCAACGCCGAAACGCCGGTCGACGACCTCGGGAAGCCCACCACCTGGAAGGCGGGGCCCGACGTCGTGATCACCCTCATCGGCATTCCCAAGGACGACCGGGACAACCCGACAGATGGGGGCCGGGAGACGCCGACCTTCCAGATCATCGACCCGGTGGACCCCCGGACGCACAGCATCCCCAGCATCAACCACTGGGGGCGCAAGGTCATGGCGGCCTTCGACCAGGGCTGGGCAGCCGACGGCGAACTGGAGGTGAGCGGCGAGAGCAAGCGCGTGAGCCGCAAGCCCCACGACAAGCGGGTCATCTTCGCCAGTGTGGACACGGGTGCGGGCATGGCCTGGGCGCTGCGGGCGGGCCTCATGCTGGCATCCAGTCTCGTGGGGGAAGAAGCGCTGCGGGAAGCCGCGGCCGTGCGCTTCCGGCCCCGGATGTACCTCGACGTGGACAGTGCCAATCTCGCCGAGTACCTCGCCAAGCTGAGCGCGTACGAGAAGGGTGGCCTTGATCTGGAAAGCCTTCTCGAAAGCACGCCCAGTTTGACAGACGTCGCGAGCGTCAAGGCGCGCGTGGAGGCCGAACAGGCGGCGAAGGCAAAGGAGGCGGGTACCGGTGCAGCTGGCGCATGAGCCCCAGGGCGAGACGGGCGCGTGCCTGTACTTCGCCACCTATGGCCTCACCCACGACCCCGTCTGGCTGGCCTACGCGCGTGACGGTCCCGGCGACCCCACCGACGAGCTGCTCTGGCTCTCGCGGCTGGCCCAGGCGGGAGTCGCGATCTTCCACGCCCTCGTGATCCAGCGCAGCTACGCCGACCCGGTCGGTCCCTCCTTCTGGGAGTGGCAGCGGCAGCATGCCCACACCATCAGGCCCGGCCGGGTGCCACTGATGGTTACCTTCCTGGGGCAGAGCCAGGTGCTCTACCACGCCGTCGCTCTGGTGCTGGACACCATGACCGGCGACGTGACCGTGAGCGACAGCTGCCAGCCCGCGCTCCAGCACTTCACCTGGGCCGCCTTCCTCGACACGCGCTATGCCAGGGCCTACCGCGTGTCGATGCTGGCGGCCTTCCCGGACTCAGCCGGCTGAGTCCTGCCCGTGGGCCTTCTGGCAGGCCGGATGTAAGCCCCGTTTCGACCCTTCGCGGCCCGCCCAGGCGGCGGGCCCTCGTCATGCTCCCAGGAGGACCGCATGCGCCGTTCCCACACCTCCACCCTGTCCCTGCTCGCCGCTTCCCTCTTCGCCCTCCGGGACCACCTGACCGGTGACGACACCGATCCGCCCAAGCTCTCCGAGCAGGAGTGGGAGGAGAAAAAGCGGGCCGATCTGAGCAAGAAGAGCCACGAGCAGCTCGTGACCAAGCAGGTCGAGCTGGAACGCGATCTTCAGAAGGCCCGCGCCAAGGCCGTGCCGGAAGGCAGCCGGGTGCTGACCGCTGATGAGGCCAAGGAATACGAGGCCCTCACCGCCCTGGGCGCAAGCAAAGACGTGAGGGCCCGACTGGAGAAGGGCGACGCCGCCGTGGTCACCCTCGCCGGGCGCGAGCGGGGCGACACGCTGCGCGAAGTGGCCGAGGCCGCCGGGTACAAGCTGCCCGTGCTGACTCGGCTGGCCGAAGGCCTGACCTTCGAGATCGGGGCCGAGGTGGAGAAGGACGGCAAGAAGAGCAAGCCCGTCACCGTCAAGTACGAGGACGGCAAGAAGACCGCGCCGCTCGACAAGTACGCGAAAGAGCACTGGTCGGACTTCGAAGGCAGTCTGCGGGCAGACGCCTCGGGCGACAAGAAGCAGCAACAGCAGGAGCAGCGGCGCGTGACCACCGGGGGCGCAGGCGCTCCCCAGACGAAGACGGCCGGCGACGGCCTCGCGGCCAAGCGTGCCGACACCCGCTACTCCATGTGACCTAGGAGGTCATCCTCATGGCAGATATTCCTCAGTCCACCAAAAAGGGCGTGCTGATCGACGCGACCAGCGCCCGCTTCGCCCTCCAGTACGCCGGCGACAACTTCGCTGGGGTCGAGATGCCCGCAGGCGGCACCCCGGTCGAAGTCCGGCCCGGTGGCCGGAACGGCAAGCTCTACCCCTGCGGCAGCGGCGTCTTCGCGGGCATCACGCCCGAGGGCAAGCGCGTGGGGCAGCCCAGCACGTACTTCGGGACCGGCACCGTGTTCCACGCCAGCGACGACGGCAGCCTCGTCGTGGGCAACCTGTACTACGTCAGCGCCACCCCTGGGCGCATCGCCGACGCCCCCACCGCGAAAGACAGCAAGGGGGCGTTCTTCGCCGTGACGCCGAACGACCTGCAGGTCATCCGCGTCGGGAGCCTGACATGAAACGATCCCCTCTGACCCTGTCACTGCTGGCCAGCGCTGCCGCCCTCGCCGTGCGCGACCGCCGGACCGGTGACGAGCGCACCGGGACCTACTCGCTGGCCGACCTCACGCAGGTCACCAACCAGACGATCACCGAGTTCGGCCGGGAAGCGGTGGCCGAGGCGGTGCTCGACGACCTGGCGAACCACAACACGCGGGTCATCGAGATGACGGACCTCTTCGCGGAGCAGACCACCGAGCGCGAGGAACCTCAGCCGGTCACCAGCAACGCGCGCGCGAAGAAGGTGGACGAGGTCGGCCGCGTCAGCACCAAGAAGGACGATGCGCCCGGCAAGGTGGGCTACCCCATCGACACCAACCAGCACGCGGTGGGCTGGGACGCCGACTACCTGCTGGTGGCCACCCCGGCGCAGATCGCCCTGACGACCATCGCCGGTGAGCAGGCCATGCTGGCCGAGCACATCGCGAGCATCCGTGCGGCGCTGATGAACCCGGTGAACTACACGCACTACGGGTACGTCGACGACCGCACCGAGACGACCGTGAAGCGGCTCTACAACGGCGACGGCACGGTGCCCCCGCGCTCCCCCAACCTCACGACCTTCAACGGCACCCACAACCACTATCTCGCCAACGCCGGTCTGAACACGACGGTCGCGCAGGCACTGATCCGGACGGTCGCGGAGCACACCATCAACGCCCAGCTGGTGACGTTCATCAACCCGGCCGACGCGGAGAGCTGGGCGGGCCTGACCGGCTTCGTGCCGCTGATGGACGCGCGGGTGCGCGTGGCGACCGATCAGAGCGTGGGTGTGGCCGCGCTGGACACGGCGAACGCGACCGAGCGCGACATCGGCTACTTCGGGGGCAGCGTGGTCCGTACCCGGGGGTGGATGCCCGTCGGGTACGCGCTGACGCTGGACGTGAACGCGGCGGCCAAGGTGCTGCGCCGCCGGGTGCCGCGTCAGCCCATCCGGCAGGGTCTGCGGATCTACGCGGGGGGCTTCGTGTTCCCGCTGCAGGCCGACTTCCTCGTGGAGCAGTTCGGTTACGGGGTGTTCAACCGGGGCGCGGCGGCGGTGCTGGATTACACGCACAGCACATACACCGTGCCTGACGGCCTGGAGGGCTGAACGTGAGCAACGACAAGCCTGTGTTCATCGTGGACGGCGTGCAGGTGTACGCCGATGGCAAGCCGGTTCAGCAGGAGCCGGCGCAGATCTCTACGCCCGTTGGGGGTGAAGAGTTGGAGAAGTTGCGGGCTGACCGCGACAGCCTGTTCGGGCAGGTGCAGGGTTTGCGTGGCGAGCGCGAGGATGCCCTGAACTTGGCGGCCCAGAACGGGCGGCTGCTACGGGAAGCCCAGCAGGATTTGGCGAAGGCGAGCGAGGACCACCGCCTGACCCTGGAGCGCTTACTGACCGAGAGCAAGGAGCGTGTCGCGGCGCTGGACGCGGCCACCCAGGAGCGCAATACCGCTCAGCAGGAAGCAGCCTCCGTGCGTGCGGAGCTGGGCCGCGCGCAGCAGGAAGGCGGCGACGCGCTGGCCCAGGTGTCCACCCTCACCCAGAAGGTGGCCGCCCTGGAAGGCCGGAAGGTGCTGCCCGAGGACGCCCTCGAGCGCATCAAGAAGGTGTCGGGCGTGGCCGACAAGTACGCGCAGCCGATTCTCGACGCGCTCACGGCACCTGCCTCGCCGCCCAGCGAGTAAGCCGTGGACCTCGCGCAGCGGCTTGCGCTGGATTTCAGGGCCAGCGACCTGGGCGACACCTCGGACCAGTTCACCGCCCGGCTGGGCTACGTGGTCCAGCAGGCCGAGGCGCGCGGCACCGCCTCGGAAGCCCAGCAGGAGGCTGGGGCGCGATACGTGCTTCTCGGCGCGCAGCTCCGGCAGCTCACGCGCAAGGCCGAGCGGCTCAAGGCGGCGAGCGGGGCGGAGGTGCAACAGGATCTCGCCACCCTCATCGCTGAGGTCCGAGCCCAGATGAAAGAGCAGCTCACGGCTTCTGGCCTTGGGCCGGCCCCAAAGCCCCGCCGGGGGCAGCACTTCGACCGAGATGGAGGTGACCTACTGATGGACGACCTGAGTCTGGACATGCAGGCCCTCCAACAGGAGTTCCAGGGGGCGCTGGGCGAGAACGCGGGCTTTCTCTACCCGTACACGAAGCTGGCGCCCACCGGCGGTCCTGCCTTCCAGGGCAGTGTCTGGCCCGCTGATCCCCGGAGTCGGGCCTATGCCCATGCGGTGAGCACGGTGCCCGAGCTGGCTCAGGCAGACGTGAGGTTCCTGACCGTGGCACCGGGGCAGGAAGCACCCGGCGAGGGTGCGCGGATTCCGTTCGACGGCGGGACGCTGACCCTGCACTTCTGGGGGCAGGTGGATCCACTGAGCGGCGAGAGCATCGGTGCGTGTTCCTGGGTGGCGGGGTGAGCATCGCCACCGATCTGCACACCCGACTGCGCGCTGCGCTGCCCCCCGAGGTACCTGTGCTGCCCCCCGAGGACCTTGAGATGCCCAAGGGGGGCCGCAAGCCTGGGCAGGCGGCGGGGCTGGTCGGGTACCTCACGCAGCATCCCCAGGGATACGTGCAGGTTGAGGAACCTCTGCCCATCTCGGCCAACAGTGTCACCGCCACTTTCTGGGTGGCCGTGGCCGCCACTGCCGCCTCACCCACCACCGCCGCCGCCCTGGCCCTCTTGGTGCGCCGCGCTCTGGCCGGCAGCCCCAGGGACCCCGGCCCCTATCCCCAGGTCACCCCCGCTGAGGCTGTCCAGCTCAGCCCCGGTGTCTGGACCATCCGCCCGACCTACCAAGTCCTCACCGTGGACGGCATGTCCACCGCACTCCAGGAGTAACCATGTCCCTCGTTGTCGTCAACACCGCCACTGCCCTGCTCGCCGCCAACCTCAGCAAGGAAGGCCGGCAGGTCCTCTTCTCGCCGGTTGACCTGTTCAGCGGCATCTCGGCCGGTGACTTCGCCGACCTCGGGTACTTCCCGGCCGACGCGACCATCGCCCCCACCAGCAACATCACCCGCACGCCGGTCACGGCCCAGAACCGCGAAGGCGGCGCGCCGGTCACGCTGGCCAATCCGGTCACCGAGATTGAGGTCACCTACGAGATCCCGGTGCTGACCCCCGACGACCTGATCCGCGACCTGCACGGCGGCACCCCGGCCACGGCCATCACGACCGGGCCGCTGGCTGGCACGAAGGTCAGCCCCTTCAACCCCGGCGCGTCGCTGCTGGGCCGCATGATCGTGATCAGCAAGCGCGGCAACAGCAACATCGTGCGCGTCGCGTGGCACCCCCGCGCGTTCCTCCAGAGCAACGGCTTCGGCGACTCGCAGGACAACGACACGGCGCTGTTCACGGTCAGCCTCCAGGCCTTCGACTACACGCCGGGTACGGAACTGTCGGCCTACGACGCGCAGATCACGCAGTACGGCGCCCTGTTCTCGGTGCCACGCGAGAAGCTGTCGGCGCTGCTGGACATCCTGGCCGAGGAAGCCCTCCCGGCCTGAGCCCTCACCGGGCTGCCCTCCTGGGCGGCCCACCCCAACACGAGATTCCTATTTTCTGGAGGCTGGGCATGGACTCTATTCGGCGAACCATCGTGCTCAGCACGGGGCCAGTCACCCTCTGCGCCTGGGGCGCAGGAGCGGCAGACGGCCACCTGATCGACCTGTTTACCCTCACCGCCACGCTGGGCGAGCTGCGGCGGGAGGCCCTCGCCTATGAGGCCGACGCTGTAGAGCCGCAGGTGTGGGCCGCGTTCTGGCGGCTCACGGCGGCGAGCGTGGCGCGGGGCAGCGCATTGGCGGGCCCGCTGCCCTGGCCTGACGTCCTGGCCGTGCTGGACACGCTGTGGGACCTGAACGACGTGGAGGAAGCCGAGGGAAAACTGGGGGGCCTGACGCGGCGACTGGAGCAAGCCAGGGCGCGTCAGGCCCCCCAGACGACACCCTCGACGAACAGGTGATCCGGGAGTTCGGCGCAGCGGCCTATGCCGAGGTCATGACCTGGCCGCGCCGCCTGATCCTGCGGGCCATCGAGATTGAGCGCGAGCGACAGGCAGCCCAGCGAGAGGCCTTCCTGACCGACGTAGGCATGGGGGACCAGATGGACCTGGGCCGGCGGTACGTGGACCCGAAAGCCAAGAAGGACACCGGCGGGGCGTACTACGATCTCTCGCCCTTCAACCGCCACCGGGACGCCCTGGCCCGCATGGCGCGGCCATGGGAATACACGCCCGAGGCCGTGCAGGAGCGCCGTGAGGCGGCCGAGGATGCCCTCTGGCAGAAGTTCCAGGAAGTGGGAGGGATGCGCGCATGATCAAGCTGGATGGTCGCAGACTGACGAACGCCCTGGTCAAGCTCGAGCAGGCCTGCGACGCCATGCCGCAGATCGCGGAGACGGTGAGGGCGGAGGCGCTGGGGCATCTCATTCTGGGGGCGCGGGTCAATATCTACTCCACCACCCCCGGGGCGTACCGCCGGTCACAGGATCTCCTGCGGGGTCTGGATACCCGCAGCCGGGCCAGCCGCAACCGAGCGAGCGTGACCGTGCTGAACACCGTGGAGTACGCGGTCTATGTGGAGACGGGCCAGGACAGCATGAGTCTGGCGCAGCTGCAACAGCTGGCGCTCCTACAGAACAACCCCGCGGACCCCCTGAGCCTGGGGCGCAGTGGGGTGAACTGGACGGCACCCGGCCCCATCGTGACCGGCGCGCAGGTCTTCGCACTCAGGCGCATGCAGGAGCTGTTCTTGTTGAGAGCGAGAGCGGCGGTGCGTTAGGGCGGGATGTCTAGCTCTGCCGTGCGCGTTTGGACGTGCGCGCTAGTGCAGGGAGGAAATGGTGTTATCTACGTGCCTTAGGCATATGTGTCTCCCCACTACCTCACTCAAATCACAATTTATTCGCCGTAACGGGCTACCCTCTCCCTCTTCACCAAAAGTCCTATCTTCGTAAGATCTGAGGCAGTAGAGTCGGCAAGTGACAACACGTCGCTCCAAGGGGGGTGCCAGATGACCTTATCCGGAAAAACAATGAATTCCTTCCTCTTGACCGTGGGGCAGATGTCCGCACGCCAAGTAGGTGTATCGGCCCCCCCTGCTTCCGACATCCCGGGGCTGCCCCCCATACAGGAGATCCGGCGGGTACGCCTCCTGCTAGCCGAGGCTTGGCTGACTTTTGATGAGTCAACCAAGCGAGAGCTGTATGAGCAGGCCAGAGCAGCGCAGCAAGATTTTCAAAAGCCTCCCAACTTGTGGAAGCTGCTAAAGAACGCTCATCGGACTGGTCCAGCGATTATGCAAATGTTCAAGCGTAGCGGGCTGGAACAGAGCATGGATACGTTGATGGAGTATAAGCAGGAATTTAATGCATTTCTGCGGGATCTGATAGCTGCTTGGGAGAGAGATCAGGGCGGCACTATGGAGGTTCTCGGTGCTACTCCAGATGAAAGAGCCGCATTAGTAGCAGTCAAGCAGCTCAATCCCCTTGGACTCCGTAATATTGTGGTAGAGCGCAGCAGCGAGGGAGGGTTGAATCTCAAGTGCCTAGTCAACCCTGAAGTTGAGTACGAATACGAGCCGAGCCAGAAAATTGGTGTTGCCCTGATGAGTGCGGTAAATGCAGCAGGAGGCTGGGTTGATGAGATAGACTTCATCCCAGTCCATGCCTAACCGGGAACGCCACCAAAAACAAGCAAAGCACAATCGGCGTTTCTTAGATACGATACCGACAGAATATCCGGATTGGTCTATCACGGTCATGATGTATGTCTGCCTGCACGGCTGTCGAGCATATATCAGCGGCGTAAGACCGGGTTACGATGCACCAGATCTCAACTACGGCAGCATACAGAGAATTCTGCAAACAGATATTCCAGATCCACAGCCTGATTTGGCATTTAGCTTCAGTCAACTAGTAAAAATGAGCTATAAGTCGCGCTACCATTGCCAATCAGATATAGAAATTCAAAAAGTCTATAAAAATGCAGTTCAGGCATACGAAGCCACCATCAGAAAACTTGATGAGCTAGGGATCTCAACAGTACAGTGAAACATATCGCCAGCCCCCGCCCAGCGCGGGGGCGCTTCATTGGGGGTGAAACGTGCTGGTTTCTGCCCCTACTCCCGCCCCACTTGGCTACACTGGATGTCTATGAAAGTCTTCCTGAGCTGGTCCGGAGAGCCCTCCAGGCAGGTTGCTAAGGCACTTAAGGGATGGATCGAATTGGTGCTGCCCGGTGTACAACCTTGGATGTCGGATAAGGACCTAGGTGCCGGAGTCCGCTGGTCCCAAGAAATCGAAGCCAGTCTCAAACTTAGTAGCTTTGGTGTAATTTGTGTAACCGCTAGCAACAGAAATTCCCCCTGGCTTAACTTTGAAGCTGGCGCTATTTCAAATAATCTTTCAGAAAATGGTGACTCCAAAGCTAGAGTAGTTCCCTACTTGCTAGATGTGGTGTTTAATGACATTAACGGTCCACTTTCTCAGTTTCACGGTAAACAGTCTAATAAAAGTGGCACTTGGGAGTTGGTTCAGTCGTTGAACAACCTCTCAAGTCAACCAAGGGATATTAGGCATTTGGAAAAAACATTTGAAGCATTCTGGCCTGAGCTAGAGGATATGTTAGCTGACGCTAGTGCCTTGGCTGAAAAATCTAATAATAAAAATATTAATCAAGAATCTGGCCTTAGAGATGAAGATGATAAAATGAATGAAATGCTTACAATACTTAGAAATATTAATAACTCCCCTCCCGAGGTTGGAGCTGAGAATCTTAGCTCTAAAGTCACTCCAGCAAAAATTCGGAGTCTTGCCAATAAGCTTGGTAAAGACCTAGGCCAATCTACCGATTTAATAGAAATAAAAGCTAAAGGTAGAGAAATATCTATAATTACAGTGCCAATGACAGACGAGAGAAAGGAAGAGCTGAGGATAAGAGCACATCAGACATTAAGCGAATATACCAGCGAGAAAGTCATCATTAGATGGGCCGTCTTATTTGAAGATGGGCATATCGAGAGCGATGGAGTCACCTTCGCTTAATATGGATTATCTCCAAAAATCTAAACAGCCAAGATGGCCGCCATAGAGAAAAATCGAAGCCCTCGCATCATGCGGGGCTTTCAATTGGAGGTGAGATCGTGCTGATTTCTGCCCCGACCCCTACTCCACCCTGGATACACTGGAGGCCAATGAAAGTCTTCCTGAGCTGGTCGAAGGAGCCGTCAAAAAGCATCGCCACCTTCCTGCGCGGGTGGTTGACGGACGTGATCCAGAGCCTCGAACCCTGGATGTCCGGCGAGGACATCCCAGTGGGCGACCGATGGGCTAACCAGATTTCTGGTGAGCTAGAGAGCCGGAACTACGGCATTCTGATCCTCACGCCAGAGAACCAGTTCCAGCCCTGGATCAACTACGAAGCTGGAGCGCTCTCTAAGATGGTCGGCTCTAGCCGGGTCATCCCCTACACCTTCGGTTTCAAACCTGCCGATGTCAGCAGCTCGCCGCTAACCGCCTTCCAGGGGGTAGAGGCGAACGAGGACGGCACATGGCGGATGCTGGTCGAAATCAACAAAGGGCTTCCCGTCCCCCTGGCTGAGCCGCAGCTCCGGCGCGCCTTTGAGAAGAATTGGGGTGACTTGGACGCGGAGTTGAAGCGGGTAGCCGAAGTAGAGGCAAAGCGGGAGAAAGCCAATCCGGGTACTACCCCGCCGCCCAGATCGGATAGCGACAAGCTGGACGAGATGCTGCCTCTCCTTAGACAGATTGCCCAGCAGACTAAGGAATCTCCAGAAGACAGATATAGACGAGCGCGAGGGCAAAGGAATATAGATACTACCGCAGAAAAAATAGCCCTGGCTTTTAAATCAAGACCGACTATAAGTTTAGATGTTCCCAAAGCTTATACAAACGGAGACGACATAGAAATTCGTATTAATTCTATTCTTGCAGAGATATCCAAAAATGAACTTCCTATATTTCTGAATAGAGTTATTAACAATAACGGTATTTCCGAAATGCACTTCACCATTATGGCAAGTGATGCCAAGAGCTACGATAAGTATAGAGCTTGGCTAGGAAGTATTTGCGAGGCTCATAATAATTCAAGAATGCGATTAGTCATAACCAATGAGCAATAGCTAGAAGCCCTCAGCCAATGCTGGGGGCTTTCCATTGGACAGGCAAATCACTTAACCACGGAAATACAGGAGAAAATTTTATGGCTCTATCGGCTCCAGCTTCACGCGCACCCCCAAGAACTCGAACAGCTCCAGGGCAGTGTCCGTGAGCAGTGCTTTTTTACCCGTGAAGTAGGGATTCACGGCCTGCCGACTGGCCCCTTTGAAGGTTGCAAATTCGGCCTGAGTTTTGCCAGCCCGGCGCATGGCTTGTTCCAGCTCTCCGATCAGTTCTGCTTCGATATGCCTCACCTCCTAACTGTAAATATCGTAAACCTCAAGGGTTGACATGTCAACCCAGCGGGTTTACTATGAGGGCAGCAGAAAAGGGGTCCTTCCGACCAAAGATGAACCCCCTTCTCTGCGACCCCTGGAGGTCTGTATGAAGTATGACGCGCAGCAGCAAAAAGTTCCCGCCCCTGGCACCTACCGCGTGTTCAATGCCCTGAGCTACACCCAGCAGGAGCTGCATGTGGATGCCAGCGGGGCCGACATGTACGCCGCCGCTACGGGTATCTACCCGGCCACCTTCCTGCGCCGCGTCACCCTCGACGATGTGGCCGCCGTGCTGGACTGCCCGCTGACGAAGGTCTACAGCTTCACCCCTGCCCCGGTGCCCGTGCCTACCATCGGCAAGCCCGCCGCGCGCGAGCTGCACCGCGAGCTGGGCCGCGCAGGCATCCCCGCCAAAGAGCACTACGGTTACGCCTCAGCCGCCCTCGACCTCCCCGTCTACAGCCTCGCCCTACTCACTCCCGACCAGTTAGACGCCGTGCTCACCTTCCTCGACTTCACCCACGGCGCACACGGTGAGGCGGCTGCATGACCCCCACCCTCCTGCCCTCCCTCAGCCTCCTCCCCATCTGGGCACGACTCCACACCACCGCTCCCAAGCTCTTCCCTGAGTGGGGCAGTGATGTACCCACGCCCCTGCGCCTGAACTGGGACGCCCTGGGCAGCACTGACCCCGACCACGCCACCCTGGAAGTGCTGGGCTTACTGCGCGCCCTGGGGCTGGGCTGGGCCTGGGATACCCGGCACGGCGAGTTAGCCGTACAGGATGCTCAGGGCAGCTACGGTTACCACGGCACCCTCCCCCGTCACCTCGACACTCATATGGTCTTGCTGGATGGGCTGGCCGACCTCCTCACCGACTTTCCCGAACTGGGCGAGCCAGACCTCTGGCTGGACGGCGTGCCCCTGCGCCGCCCCGAGTTGGCCTGGACGGCAGACGGCTGGACGATGGACGGGCAGCTCATCCTTCCAGTAGAGCCTCGCCCGGTAGCTGAGGGCTGGGCGTGACTGGGGGGCAGGCTCGCCCCCTGCCCCTGTACGGGGTATGCGACTCCTGCGGAGCTCCCAACGGCATTCCTTACCACTATCCCACGGGTGCGATTGAGTACCTCTGTACCCGTTGCGCCCAACGCCGCGCCATCTATGACGCCGCCTACGACCAGCTCGAATTGCAGGTTCGGGGCGTCGTCAGCGCGTGGCTGAGTGTCTGGGGCACCCTGCCCGGCGTGGTGGACCTGCATGAGCACCTGCTCCAGATCGGAGCCAAGGTGGAAGCGGACTACAAGGCCGGGACATTCCCGCCGGAGGGAGTTCAACCCTTCCTCCCTGCGGCCTGAGTGAGTCGGTAAACGAGCGTGGCCCACTTTCGGGTGGGCCTTCCACTTCCAGTCCCAGGGGAGGACAGCAGGATGACCAGTTACAGCACCAACGATAGGCACCGCACGCGCAACCGCGCCCGCGCCCGGAAGTGCGGGGCGAAAGGCGTATTCGATGGGCAGGACGTAGAACGGCGCATTGACCAGCAGGAGGCCCGCTGCCACTACTGCGGGGAAGAGTTGGACTTCGACGGCCCAAACAAGTGGCAGGTAGACCACTTCATCCCGCTGAGCCGGGGCGGCTCGAATTGGGCGAGCAACATCGTGGTTGCCTGCGCGGGGTGCAACCGGGATAAGGGCGACCGCTTTCCCTGGGAGTACCGGCCTGCCCGGTTTGAGGAGGGGTGTGGACGTGACGGGTGAGACGAAGCGGTGTAGCAAGTGTGGGGAGGAGAAGGCGGCGACGTTGGAGTTTTTTGGGAAGCAGAGTAAAAGTCCAACTGGGCTACATAGTTGGTGCCGCGCGTGCATCAAGATCACGGCCCGCGCTCGCTATGCGGCAAACCCCGAAAAGGCTAGACGCCAAGCCTTAGAATCCCGCAGCCGTAACCTCGGCTCAGCTCTGGAAAGACAGCGGCGTGCGTACCGTGAGCGAATGGCCGATCCGATGAGGGCGGCGGCAGAGCGTGAACGCAATAAGACGCGCAGCCGACAAGAGCGGGCAGCCAATCCTGAGAGACAACGACAGCGCGTCCGCGAGCATAGGCAGCGTCACCCTGAGCTTTGTAAGGCGCGTGGCAGGGATACCAAGGCCAAGGCGTACCAGCGCGACCCGGAGAAGTTCAAGGCGCGTACCGCTGCCCAGCGAGCCTTGCGGTTTGGCGACGGGGGCAAGATCACGGGTACTGATCTACGCGCCGCATTTGCGCGGCAAAGTGGCTGCTGCCATTACTGCGGCGAGAAGGTGGGCCGAACCGCTGGCCCTTGGCACGCTGACCATTTCATCCCTATCTCTCGTGGAGGCGCAAACGTTGCTGAGAACATCGTGATCGCTTGTGAGCCGTGCAACCGGCAGAAGTACAACAAGATGCCTTGGGAATTCATGCCCGAAAGGTTCAGTCCGCCGACGCCCTAACCTCAACTTAAACTGACCTCGAAGGCCCGCCTCAGCGCGGGCTCCTCTATTTCTCGTCGTCTATGCGTACTCGGGGACTACGGGCGTCCCCAGTCACGGTGCAGACGAGGGCTCTGCTGACCTGCCCAGCACCAGGAAGTGAAACCACCTTGAATTTCACCGTGGAACCGGACTGTTCGAAGCCTTGGGCTTTGATAAATCCCACCTCCTGAACCAACTGCTCAGCACGCTCTTGGCAGAGGCTGAGCACTCGACTTTCAGGAATTCCGCGCGGCGAAAAGTAGACCGCGACCCCCAGAGCGACTAGCGCGAGAACTGCTCCGCAGCCAATGTTGGCCCGCAGTGGAGACACTGCTGGCTTTGCTTTTGCCGTCATGCCTTTACCCTACGTTCTCCCCCTGATAGGAGGTGCACCGAATCATGACCCTACCCGACCTGAAAGGGACGGCCAGTCTCGACATCACCGATTTTCGCAAGGGCATCGCCCAGATGCAGGGCGACCTCCAGCGTCTCCAGGCCATTGCCAAGAGCGCTGGCACCATCAAGATCACCACCGACCTCCGCGCCGCGAAACAGACGACCGCGGAGGTGGATCAACTGCGCGCCGCCGCTACCCGGCCTATCAAAATCAACGCCGACGGCAGCGGCCTGCGGGACACCGACCGCGCCGTGCGCGAACTGGCAAAGTCGGTCAAGGCGACGCGGGACCTTTGGCAGACTCAGGTCATCACAGATGATGAGGCGGCTCTTTCGGCCCAGCGGCTGCGGAACGAGTTGCTCAAGTTGGCCGCTGCCGAGGACACCAGCGCCGAGACGCTGGTCAAGGCTACCCAGGCCGCTGCCCAGGCCCAGCGCACGATGGACCAGGCGCGCGGCGAGGTCACCAAGGGCGGGTTTGCGGCCAATGCTGCGCTCGGCATCCTCGACGCCCTGGGCAATCTGGGCGGCCCAGCGGGGGCGGCAGCGGCGCAGATCGGCAACTTCATCACGCAGGGCCTGACGAAAGGCATAGACCAGGGCAAGCGCAGCGTGGCCGACGAGTCGGGGGAGCTATCCGACGAAGTGGTGCAGGCGCTCAAGCGCAAGCTCCGCATTCAGAGTCCCTCGGTCGTCATGACTGAGATCGGTGAATTCATCGTGCAGGGCCTCATCAAAGGGTTCAAGTCCGACACCGACACCCTACTGGCCGTCGTGCGCCGGACAGGCGAGCAGGTGCCCGACGCCTTCAAGGCTGGGGCTGGTGACGGCCAGGCGGGGGGTGCCCTCGCCGGGCTGACCGACAACCTCAAGAGTGCGACCGATGCCGCCGACGCCCTGGCCCCCTCTTTAGGCAGCGCGGGCGAGGCGGTGTCCTTGATCAACGATGCGACCTCCGAACTGGGCAGCGGATTAGCCCCCGTCGCTGAGGGCCTGCTGTCGGTCGGGACCGAGCTGGCCCAGGGACTGACTGCGGCCGGAGACGCCGCCGCCGAGGTCGCTCCGCAGGCCGATGAGGCAGCGGCGGGGCTTGAGGACGTCGCTGGAGCGGCCCAGGGAGTCGTTGAGGGACTGGCCCCGGTGGGCGAGTCGTTAGCTGCCGTGGGCCAGGAGATGGCCGCCGGGCTGGGGTTAGCTGGGGATGCCGCTGCTAATGCAGCGCCCCAGGTTGCCGCCGTCGGGAACTCGGCTGAGGAGACTGCCAGCGCAGCGGAGAACCTGACCGCCGGGCTCGCCCCCCTGGCTGCCGGGGTGCTTGCCTTCGGGGCGGCCCTCACGGCCGCTCTCCCTAAGGCGGCCGAGTTTCAGACGGCCATGCAGGCCATTGCCGCTGAAAGCGACCTGACCGCGACAGACCTCAAGAATATTGGGGATGGGCTGCTTGAGGTGAGCAATAACGTTGGTGTCTCGGCTGTCGCTCTTGCAAAGGCCAGTTTTGATCTAGTCGGGGCAGGAGTACGGGGGGCCGAGAGCAATGCCGCCATCGTGGAACTCGCTCGACAGGCGGCGGAACTGGCAACTGCTGGAATGAGTGATATTTCAAGTTCGGCGGACATCCTAAGTAGCGCTCTGAACGCTTTCAATTTGAGTGCCAGCAGTGCTACACGCGTCAGCGACATCTTCATTCAGACTGTGAACACCGGAAAAATAAGTCTGGAACAGATAGGCAGCACGATGGGCGAGGTGTTTCCGAAAGCAGCCAAGTTGGGCGTCAGCCTGGAATCCCTTTCGGCCAGCGTCGCTACCCTGACCTCTGTAGGGGTGCCTGCTGAGCAGGCCGTTACTGGGATCAACAGCGCCCTGGACAGCATCCTAGGACCAACCACCGAAGCCTCAAAAGCAGCAGCCGAGTTGGGCATTGGGTTTGATGCGGCGACCCTGAAAGCGAAAGGCCTGCCCCAGTTCCTAAGAGATGTAGCCACGGCAGCGAATGGCAGCACCGCCATCATGGCTGAGCTATTCGGCAGCACCGAAGCCGTTAATGCTGTGTTTGCATTGACCAGCGACGTGGGAGCTAAGAAATTCACCGAAGCTCTTGAGAAGATGGCGCACGCAAACGGCGCTACAGCAGAGGGTTTTCGAGACGCCTCCAACACCTACGAACATGCCCAGGCCAAGTTCACCGCCTCGGTTGACAATCTACAAATTGCATTTGCTAGTCGCTTCCTCCCCAGCATCACGAAGGCCACCGATGGCGTCTCGAAATTCGTACAGAGCCTTGACGAAATCGGCAGCAACGGGGCAGTGCAGTTCGTCGCCATCGTCGGCACGTCGGTGGTGCTGGCAAACACCTTCCTGAAGCTGAGCGCGGCTGCGAAGGCCGCCGTAGGCTCTACCGCGCTCTTTACCGCTGTCGCCAATGCTGGGGGGCTGAGTGCCTATATCGCCGGCTTGGGCGGGATCGCTGGTGCAATGACACTGGTTACGGGGGCGACAGTCGCCGCTACGGTTGCTGCTGCGCCGCTCCTCACGGTTGCGCTGGCCGTGGGCGTGGCTCTGTCTGGCTGGAAGCTGGGCAAGCTCATTGGCGAGATGAAGCTGTTCGGAGACGAGACGACGACCCTGAACGACAAGCTGACCGACTTCTTTGCCGTGACGCTCTTCGGGGCAGACAAAGATCTGATCCAGCAGATGCGAGAGGGGGAGGAAGCTGAACAGCGCCGTCAGCTCTCCCTGGAGCGCACTGGGCAGGCGGCCACCGATACCGCCGCCGCTATCCGAGCAACCGCTGCGGCCGAGGCGGCAGCGGTTGCCGAGCAGAACCGCGCCGCCGCCGCACGGGAAGCGGAAATCAACAAAATCCGCTCACAGAAAGCAGCCCTTGAGGACCTCGCCACCACACTGGAAGGCCGCCAGTTCACACTCAAGCTCGCTGGGAAATCCGACCTCCAACGCGAGCTGGCAGAACTGAAGCGTGATTTCGACGATCTCGCACAGAAAGCCCAGGACGCCTTTGCGGGCGACCTGAAGAATCCTAAGCTGCTCACTGCCCTCAAACAGCTCCGGACCCAGCAAGCCGCAGAGGAGGCCGCCGCCCGCAAGACGGCAGCAGATAGGGCGGCGGCGACCGCGGGGGACGCAGCGCTGGCCGTCCAGAAGGCAGAGATCGCGGCCCTTGCCGATGGCCGCGCCAAGAAGAAAGTAGAGCGCGCCCTTGAGTTGCAGGAGTTTCAGAAGTCGGTCGACGATCAGGTGGCGGCTCTCTCCGACTTCCCCAAACGGCAGGCCGAGATCCAAGCTGCCGGCCGCGCCCAGGCGGCGGCCATGCGGAAGGGCTGGGCGCGCGAGGACGCTGAGGCCGCCAAGGAAGACGCCAAGCGGGCGGCAGAAGAAACGAAGGCGGCGGCGCGAGTCGTGGCTGATGCGGAATCTGCCGGGCGTGATGCGCTCATCGCGGGCATCGCTGATGAGACTGCGCGCCGCCGGGCGGAGCGGGACGCCCAGCTCTCCGACCTGCAGGACTCTATCGACGCCCAGGTGGCCGAGGTCGCCAAGTATCCCGACAAGGTGCGCAAGATACAGGAGGCCGGCCGTACTCGAGAGAAAGGGATGCGGCAGCAATACGCCAATGAAGACGCCGAGCAGGCCCGCGATACTGCCCAACGGATTGCCGATGCCTGGGCAAAGGCGCAGGACGCTGCCTATGCCGCCCAAGCCGCAGGTCGCGACAACGACCTGGCACAGTTCGAGTTGACCCTCTCCCGCCGCCTCGCCGGGGCTAAAGACAACGCGTTGGCCCTCGCACAGATTGAAGCGCAGGCCGTACAGGAGCGCGCTCGGCTTGCCCAGCAGAGCGCACGGGATCAGTACGCGGCCGACCGGCAGCAACTGGGCGATGCCCGGGACCGCGCCCTGGCCTCCGACAAGCTCAGTGATGGGGAGCGTCAGGCCATCTGGCGCGAGTACTACTCCAACCTCACCAAGCTCAGCACCGATTTCCAAACGGGAGAAACGGCCCGCCTCCAGAAGCAGGAGGAGGATGCACGGGCCGCTGCCGAGAAGATCAGGTTGGCCCGAATCGCCGCCGCCGTCCGTCCTGCCGAGGACGCTGGGCGCGATGTGTCGGCCATACAGGCCCAGCAGCAACTGGCGCAGAGTGCCGCCGAGCGCCTCGCTCTGGAGATCCGGATACAGGGGGCGCAGGAGCGTCAGGCCGCCGCCTACGCGGCCATGTTGGCCCGTGCGAAGGAACTGGGCCTCACCGACGAGGAACGCACCTCCCTGGGCGACAAGTTACTGGCGAGCAACAACGCCGTGCGCCAGAGCCAGCAGGCCCAGCTCGACCTGCAAAAGCAGATCAAGGGCGAAGCGCAGCAGATCGTGGACCTGTACGGCCGACTCGTGGTCCTGACCGGACGCGAGTCGGGTGCAGCGGCGGCGCAGCGCGAGCTGGCCGAGGCGACCACCCAGGTCGGAGACGCCTATGCCCGCACCCTGCCCTACCTCGACGCTTACCGCGCCGGCAGCCTGCGTCCACAGGATTACGCCTTAGCCGGTGAGGCGCTGGGCGGCCTAGTGTCGGCTCTGGAGGCGCAGCGCCAGAAATTGGAGGCCCTCCGGAGCGAGTACGACCGCCAGCGCGACGCCCTGAAGAGCGTGCAGGACGTACTCAAGGGCTTTGGGGAAGAACTGGGAGACCAGCGCCTGCTGGACAACGCCATCACGTTCAACCAGGCCACCTACGATCAGGCCAAGGCCGCACTCGACACGCTGCTCAAGGGTGGGCAGTACGACGCCGCGCAGCTCGCCGAGGCGACAGGCAAGCTTCAGACGAGCTACACGGGCCTCAAGGACGCTGTGGCCGCGCTGGGAGAGGCGCGGGCGCGCGAGTTTGAGCGGGAGGCGAAGCGGATCAAGGACGAGTCTGACCGCCGCACACGCCTCCTGGATGCCCAGATCAAGGCGGCCAAAACGGCCGGCCTCGACACCAGTGGCCTCGAATCCCAGCGCGACGCCATCGTGGCCGACGCCGAGCGGCAGGTGCGCGGGCTGGAAGCCAAGGCCGAGGCTGCCCGTACGGCCGCCCAGACCGCCCTCAACGACCGCACGCGGGGGCTACAGACACTCCTTCAGGGCGTGCAACAGGGCGCGGCGACAGCCCAGAAGGGCGTGACCGATCTTGCCGGGGAGGTGAAGCAGGCCGAGAAGGATGTGCAGGACAGCGCCGACCGGATGCGCAAGAGCCTGGAGGGCACCTTCGCTGGGCTGCCCATCCTGGCCGGGAAGGCGGGCAAGACAGCCGGACAGCAGTTCGCCGAGCAGTTCCTGGCGGGGGTGAAGAGCCTGAAGCTCCCGGCCCTGAGCGCCGCGGCCCCCGCAACCGCCGCTACTCGCCCGGCGGTGGGCAGCATCACACAGATCATCACCATCAACGGCCAGAACGTCACCGGGACGGCCAGCCAGACCACGAAGCAACTGCTCAAGGCGCTCGCCAACGAGGCCGAGGCCGAGTGCCGCAGGAGGGGACAGTGAGCATCTACAGCATGACCATCGGGGGCATCGTCCTCCAGCACCTGCCCGCTACCGAGGGTGTGACCGGCGAGGGGGGCGGGCGGGCCATCACCGAGCGCACCACTATTGAGGGCCGCGTGGTCGCCCTGCGCTCCCCGCTCCCCGCCGCGCGGCGCATCCGCGTGACCGCTCCCCAGGGCTACGCCATCAGCGAGGTGGACGCCCAGGCCATCCGCGCTCTGGGGGACGGGCCGTTCACGCTCTCCCTGACCGGGTACGAGCCTGCTGGCACGTTCGGCGGCTGCGTGTTCGAGGAGCCGCCCCGGTTCCCTTATCTCGCGCCGGGCCTCGTCGGCTATGACCTGAGTGTCTATGTGCCGCAGGGGGCCGCGTGACCTACCGAGCCGCATGGTATCTGTCCGACGGCACCACTCCTGCCCCCGGCCTGGATCTGGGTGAGGTCAAGCCGGGGCAGTCGGCCAGCGTGACCCGCCTCCTGAAGAACATCGGCGACCAGGCGCTGAGCGCCGTGCAGTTCACCCTGGCCGATGACCTCGCCGGGGTGACGGTGGACGTGGCCGGCGAGACTCTGGCTCCGGGCGTCATGTACGCCGCGCCGGGCCTCGCGCCGGGGCAGACGCTGAGCGTGACCTACACCCGCGCCGTGCCCGCCGATGCCGTGCCGGGGCCGTTCTCCGCATTCCTGACCATCCGGGCCCTGACCTGAGAGGAGGTGATCCATGCCCATCCTGATCCTGGGAGGCCGCCGCGAGCTGGCCGAGCCGACCACCGCCCTCCTGCTGACCGAGGCCCTGACGGGGCGGGTGGGCGGCTTCCTCGAACTGAGCCAGATGCTCACCGGGCGCGTGCCCCTGCGCGAGCTGGTACTGGACACGGCCCTCTCCGGTGAGGTGCCGGGCACCCTCTCGCCTACGGCATACGGCGCGGTCCACGATCTGGCCATGACGGCCGCCGATCTGGACGTCGAGTCCTTCACCTGGGCCGCCGAACGCGGCCAGGGCACCCGCATGGATGTGACCGTGATTGGCGGGGCACAAGGCGGCGACGTGCCAGCGGTGACCGTCAGTGCAGGCGGTCAGGGCGGCGCCTTCGCGGCAGCTGGCACCCTCGCCGAGTGGGAGCACGAGCTGGGGCCGGGCGGGGCCGAGACGACGACCCTGCACGCCAGCGACGCCTCCCTGATCCCAGGGGCCACGCTGCCCGAGCTTGTGCCCTGGGAGACGCAGGCTGAACTCGACGAGCTCTACCGCCAGAAGCGCGCCGGGCAGATCGCCCTCATCCCGCCCCTACAGCGCCCCACGGCCCAGTTCGACGGACGCCGCATGGCCGTGGATGCGGTGGCCCTGGCCGCACTCGCCACCGTCCCCCACCGCCTGCTCGCTGCGCCCCCCTTCCCCGGCTATGACTTCCGGGCCGATGGGGATGGCCCCACCTACAGCACCTTCGGGAAGACGGCCCAGCAGGTCGTGAACGATCTCTGGGGCGTGGTCGGCCTCCAGACTGGATGGGAGGGCGGCGTCCTTGTGGTGCGCCCCCCTGGGCCGACTGGCGACATGGTGCTGCCCTCGCCGATTGAGCGGGTCAGGACCGAGCGCATCACCCTGGATGCACCGACCATTGAGATTCAGGGTGGTGCTCCCTCGGACACGGCGGCGGACGGCGAGGACGAGACGCCCCCAGACCCGACCAATCCCAGCAACCCCGCCAACAGCCCTGACCCCGATGAGCGTAACGGCACAGGCGGAAGCGGCTTTGCGGATGGAGTCAGCCCCACTCCGCAGGTCGGCACGGTCGCCGCGAACGCGGTGCCCCTGAGCTGGACGGCGGTACGCAGCGCCTCCCAGTACATCATCGAGCGCATTGAGGGCGAGGCGCGACCCTACACCCTCTGGGGCCGCCTGGCCGTCACGACTGCCACGCAGTTCGTGGACGACACGGTCGCGCCCCTGCACACCTACAGCTATCGCCTGCGGGTCAACGCGGTGGCTCAGGCGGGTAGTTCGCAGAACACTCTGTATGCCCCCAGCGAGGTCGCGCAGGTCACGACGCCCCCGGCCGACGCCGACGCGCCCGGCCCCGTGACCGACCTGCAGGGCTACTACCGCAGTAGCACGTCGGTGGGGGTGAAGTGGAAGCCACCGGTGGCCGATCCTCTGGACAAAGAACCTCCTCGCAAAGCACCGGCCGACCGCTACCGAATTCAGGCCCGCCGGACGACTCCCGACGCCACCCTGGAGGCTCAGGTCGTGACGACGCAGGCCTGGGTGCTGCTCGAGGGCCTGCCAGTGGGCGCGGCCCTGCGCCTCTCGGTCGTGGCCCTGAATGGCACGTTGGAGAGTGAGCCGACCCTGCTGGACGTGCAGCTCGTGAATCTCCCTCCCGCCCTAGTGACTGAGGTGAGGCTGACAGCGCCCGAGGAGCTGGACGCCGATAAGCGCGCCGTGCTGCGCGCCGAGTGGGACCGTGCAAGCGGCGCGACGACCTACCGCCTGCGCTACGGTGCCGCCCCGGTCGGCACGGATGAGCGCCAGATCCTGTACACAGGCATCCGTATCCTGACCGCCTCCGAGTTGCCAGACGGGGATGGGCCACTGAATCTGGACCTCTCCGGCCTCTCCTACGCGACCCGCTATGCGGTGCAGGTCATGGCCCTCAACAGCGTAGGCGAGACGGCTTGGTCTCCAGTGGGCTACGCCATCACGACCAGCGAACCCCCACAGCCTGAACCGGACCCCGAGGCCGATGCCTTTGAGCGGGCGCAGGCGAGCGTGCTTATCACCACCCGCCGCACCGATGCCAGCGCCGTCAAGACCACAGTCTGGAAATCTGGTGGGCGGGTAGACGCCACCCAGGTGCAGACCTGGGGCAAGGTAGCGGTGCTGAAGCGGGACAACCCGAAGGAGGTTCAGGCGCGCTGGATGCAGCTCAGCGCCGTCACCACCCGCAACTTCTATGAGCTGCCCAACTGGCCCCTGACCCTCACCGCAAGTGTCACCGAAACCCTGAACTACGACGTGCAGGAACCGGGACGCGAGCTGGGACGCGAGCAGGAGCGGGTTGTACAGGAGTGGAGTCCGCAGGGTTGGCTCAACCTCCGCCGCACCGAGCGCAGCCGCGCCGGCTGGGTGGAAGGGGTGACCGACGACGACGGCAACACCACCGCCCGCGAGTACAAGACCCAGTTCGAGGCCGTGACCGAGCAGTGGCAGCCGATCGGGGCCGGACTGTGGCTCTATGCCCGGACGCCGTCTGGGACAGCCCCGCTGCCAGTCTTCTTGCGGGACAGCGAGGGAGAGGGCGACTGGGACGTGCTGGAAACGGCAGCGAAGGGGGGACAGGCCGAGACGACAGTCAGCGAGCAGGCTCCGCCCCAGGCCACTCTGCCCGCCAAGACGAAAGAGGCGACCCGCAAGGGCGAAGCGCTGCCGCCGACCCTGCCCCGTACGGTCGGCAGTCCCGCCCTGGCCCGCTACCCGCTGGATCAACCGTGGTTCAGCAGTCCCGCACCGGCGTCACCACCCGGCGACGAGGGGCCGGAAGGGAAAGGAGGCCGCGATCCGGACAGCCCTCCCCCCCCGGTCCCCGCCGGGCCTGCTGAGCCCACCCCTACGCCCGCCGGGAGCGGCGACCCCACCGGCACGCCCGAACCGGCGGCGGCCGACGTGGGCAGCCCCCGCCAGCCGCTGACCTACAGCTACACGGTGGCGGGCACGGGCGGGGGCGCGACCATCCAGACCAGCATCCCCTGGGTGCGCACCGCCGCCGGGCTGGCCCGCTACGCCGCACTCCTCGCGCAGCAGGGCGGGCCGCGCCTGCGGATCACTCGGACCTACATCCTGCCGACGACGCCCCCCAGCCTCGACCGCGCCGTGAGCGCGAGCGCCGAGGGGCAGAACGGCAACTTCTCTATGACGGTCGTGACAGAAACGAGGTGAGCATGAGTACAGCGCAACAGACCGGGCAGGTCATCCGCAGCCTGCCCGACCGCCGGGTCGTCGTACAGGTCGGAGCGCAGCAGATCACGGCGCGCGCATCCGGCCTCGTCCCACGCCCTGGCACGCAGGCGCTCGTCAGCAATCCTGGGCAGGGCTGGGTGGTGCTGTCATGGCAGTGAGCCCCGGCCCAGCTTCGACGGTCTTGCGCTTTCTGCGCGGGGGCTGTGGCGGGTGCCTGTGCGGGCGGTTATGCGAGCCCTGCCGGGCAGGGCAGGACTGCGAACCAACCGAGGCGATGGTCGAGCGCGTGACCCCAGGACGGGTGGTGCTGACTGATGGGCGGGTCTTCCCGACGCCGGGCGGCGCCGCCCCACGCCCTGGGCAGCGCGTGGTCGTGGACTGCCGCCCAGGGCTCATCGCCAGTACCCCCGCGCACATGCCCAGGCGGCAGGATGACGAGGCGGTGCCCTTTATCCCACCGCCCCCCTCCTGGGACTCCCCCCAGCGTCCCGGCTTCTGGGGCGTGCTCGGCAGCGGCGGCGGAGGTGAATCATGAGCCTGCACCTGCCCCGCACCGACTCCGGCGGCGTGTTCGGGGGCGAGTCGGACACTGCCCCGGCCACCCAGACCACCGTGGTCCTCGACGACGGCGTGCCCCGCAGCCTCACGGGTGTCTGGGCCACCGATCACGACGCGCGCACCCTGCGCCGCCTCCAGATGGTCGACATGTTCGCCCCCGATCTCGACCCCCCGGCGCTCGCGCTGGAACACACCGCCGCGCGCCGCCGCGAGCGCCCCCCGGTCACCCGCTACCCCCAGCCGGACGGCACCACCCTGATCCTCACCGACTGGGTCTACACCAACGGCGGTGAGGTCGAGGTGGCCGAGCGCGGGGCCGGTCAGGACACCCGGCGCTGGACCGAGGAGGTCCGGCATTACGACGGCACCCAGAGCGAAACCGAGGTCCGCACCGATGCACGCGCGGTCCCGGCCTACGACTGGCGCTGGCAGACCAACCTCGGCACGGTGGACACCCCGGTCACCCGCACCGGGGTCGCCTACCGCCGCGCCACCCTGCGCCGCTGGGGCACCAACCCGGACGACCTGTTCGTGCTGGTGGACACCGTGCTCATGGCGCTGTACGAGGACGTGCGCCTGGACGGCGACGTGGCGGTGGGCTGGCGCAACCGCGACGACCTGTACCGCACCGAGGTCGCCCGCGTGCGCCGGCAGGAGGTCTCGGGCGAGCAGATCCAGTACACGTGGGTCGATCTCTGGGTGCCCATCGCCACTCTGGAGCGGCAGGCCCAGGCGCGGCGACCGGACGACGCCGTGCCGGTCACGGTCGGGGGCGCAGTGCGGTACTACGTCACCCGGCAGGTCGGGGACGCGGTGGGGCTGTTACGCGACACGGTGCGCCCGGACTGGCCCGCCGCGCCGCCCGAGCCCGGCTTCCGGTTCCTAGCCGCTGGAGGTGCGGTCACAGTCCAGGGACCCCGCACGGACGCGCCGCAGTTGCTCGACGATCCCCAGGGGCAGCCCAACGCCACCCTGACGGCCTACGGGCACACGTTCCTGGGCGGAACCTGGGCGGCCCTGCGGGACGTGCCGCTGCGGGACGATCAGGGGCGGGTGACGAGCTGGGACACGGTGCTGGTGCTGCACGCCAGCGCGGAGACGGTGACGGCGGTACGGCAGGACGGCAGCGCCGCGACCCTCTCCATCGAGGCCTTCGAGCGCGAGATCCTCCGGGCACTGCCGGGCAGCTTCCTGGGCTTCTCGCCGGTCGGCACGTTCTTCAACAGCTGGCCGGCGCACTGGGCCTGGGCACGCTGTACTGGGGAGGCCCGCGCCCTGGTGGTGCATGACGCCTGGCGCGACAGCTACAAGCGGGACGCGCCGCCGGGCAGCCCGGAGCATTGGACGTGGAAACAGCGGCCGGGCAAGCGCCCACGTGTGCGGCCCCCCACCGCGCCGGTCGCGCCGCTGCGCCTGACGCTGGCCGACGTGGCCGCCCCCCTCCTGCACGACGAGCCACTGAAGCGAGGAGAGGGGCCGCTGCTGCTGCCGACCTCGGCCACGGTGCAGGGCCGCGACGTGCGCCGGGCGGTCGCCAAGCGGGTGCTGTACCCGCCCGCCCAGTGGCCCGAGGACCTCGACGATAGTCAGAACACGGGTGGGCCGCTCGTGCTGACCTTCGTGATCCCACCGCTCCCCACAGGACAACAGCAGGGGGCAGTGCTGCTGCTGCGCCTGAAGCTGCCCCCACAGGCCGACACCCTCAGCGTCAACGGCGAGGCGTGGCCCATCGCCCGACTCGGCCACAACGCGCAGACGGCGCGCGGCTGGCATCCCTACGTGGTCCCGGTGCCGGTGGCGACCACCTACACCCTGGAGTTCAAGGGCCGCTGCTCGCGCGCCCTGCTCTGCCTGCGCCGCTGGACGCCCGGCGGCGGCCCGCCGGACGGCTCCTGACAGGAGAAACATGAGTGACCTGATCCCCAACCCGATCCTCCTCGACACCACCCCAGCCGGTGGCCTGATCGTGCCCGTAGTCTCCGGACGCGGGGGCCTGAGCGGTTATCAGCTGCTGGGCCTGGACGGCCTGGCCACGGCTGAGCTGAGCACCGACAGCGGCGCGACCTGGGCCGAGCTGGTCTACCCCCACACCCTGGCCCCCGGCGAGCAGCTCCGGCTGATCCGCACCGACACGGGCCCCGTGCTGGCCACCCTGCGCGCCCTCGCCCCGGTGGACGCACCGACCTCGGGCGGCGGCGACACTGGCCCCAGCCCGTACCCCGAGCTGGTCAGCGGCGCGCCGGTCAGCCTGACGGCCCCAGTGTCGGGGCCGGGCACGCCCCCAGCGATCTACCGCGTGGAGCTGGAGGCGTCGGCGGAGCTGGCGCTGTCGGTGACGGACAGCACGGACGTCTACATGACCGTCGAGGGCAACTGGCCCCCGGTGAGCGACCCGGTGGCGATGGCGCGGGCGGGCCAGGACCCGCTGACCCTGAACGTGCCGTTGGGACCGGGCCGCTGGTACGTGACGCTGTCCGGCACAAACGCACCCGCCCCCGTGACCCTGACCGCGAACTGGTAACGCGTCTCCCCCCTCTGCCCCCACCGACCCGGCCCGGTGGGGGTTTCACATTCAGGCCGGGAGAGGTACACATGGGATTTCGAGACAGCCTGAAGATGCTCGACGTTCGGTCCTTCCTGAACGCCAGCGCCCGCAGAGTCCTGCTGTATGTCGTGGGTGACGACGACGGGACCTACAAGCCGGTCACCGAGTCCATGCTCGCGGGTGGCGGGTCCGGTGGGGGCGGCAGCGCCCCGACCCTGGTCCCCCTGGGCAACCACATCACCCTGGCCCTGGACGGTACCGCCAGGGCACCCACCTGGCCCGCCGGCACCCTGGGCGCGCGCATCGGTGTCAGCGGGGGCAGCGCGCGGGTGGCCGTGACGGCTCCGGAACCGACCAGCACCACGGGGCTGCTCTGGGCTGATGGCAGCACCTGGGAGCTGACTCAGGGCGACATCGCCGGGTTCAAGGCCACGGTCGCCAGCGGCTCGCCCGTGCTGGACATCCAGCCGCTCGGGGCCGGCTGATGCGGCAGATCAGCCCTGGGCGCCCCCCACAGGCTCCGGCCACACCCTCCCCCCGCGTGTTCGGGGCCACACGCAAAACCCAGACCATCCTCGCCACCATGGCGGGGGCCAGCGACGAGAACCTGCGCGAGATCGGCAACGTCCTCCATGACCCCGCCGATCCCGTCATGCCCTACAGGCTGTACTACAGCGCCTTCGCCGGAGCCTACGCCAACGACCAGACCACCCTGGGCAACACCTACCTGCACCTGCTCTACAGCCTCGACGGGCGCACCTGGACCCGCTATGGGCGGGTCACGAGCGTTACGAACGGCATCGAGGACCCCTACGTCCTGATCGAGGGCGGCCTGTACTACATGTTCGTCGAGGACAAATCCGAGGTCCCGTTCCGCCGCATCGGGCGCTACACCTCGCCGGACGGCCTGACCTGGACCTACACCGGCCCCGTCGGGCTGGCGCTGGGCGCGTCCGGGGCCTGGGACAGCGGGGACGTGTCCAGCCCCACGCTGCTGCGCGACAGCGACGGGTCCTGGCTGATGCTCTACGAGGGGCGCAACATGGGGGCCAGCCAGTACGGCGCCATCGGCCTGGCCCGCAGCACCGACCGGGGCCTGACCTGGACCAAGCTCAATGGTGGCGCCCCGGTGGTGATCCCGAACGCGGCGGCGTACAGCGGCGTGGGAGCGCCCACCATCGGGTGGCTGGGCGAGGTCGTGCCGGACGACCTGCTCTGCGCCGGGGGGGTGTACTACCTGCTGGCGCATGGGCAGGCCCCAGCCCGGAATGCCTATCTGCCGGCCCTGCTGGTCAGCACGGACCTGATCACCTGGACCGACCCGCTGGGCCGCGAGGTGATCAACGACGAGACCAACCGCGCGCCGAGCGAGACGATGATGTTCGCCGACCGGGACGCGCAGAGCGTGATCTACACCAGTGGGGTCACCCGCAGCAGCGGAAACGGGCAGCCCAACCTCAGCCGGGCGTTGACGGTCACGGGCGGACAGGGGCGCGTGCTGGAGGTCGCGTTCTCGGCCGACGGCGAGGCCCGCTGGCTGCTGGCCCCCTACGAGCGCCTGACCGTGGTGGGCGTCCTCGCGGACGGGACCGGGGGCGTGGGCAATCTGCGGCGCAGGGCGGTGGGCGCGGCCGACAGCACCCTGACCGATCTGGGCAGCGTGTACCCCCTCTACCTCGACGGTGGGGCGACCGGAGCGGTGCTGGTGCTGTCGGCGGCCGGGGTCAGCGGCGGCCTGCTCGCGGCGCGGGTGTTGACCTCGTGAGCCTGCTGCTCAGTCCGTATCCCCGGGGGGCAACGCCCCCCGGCTACACCTTCGTGGACGAGTTCGAGAGCGCCTCGAGCGACAACAACTACACCATCACCATGCAGGGCAGCGGCGGGAGCCACAGCACCTCGGGCGGGGTCAAACGGCTGGTCCCCGCCCTCGGGGGCGACGGCAGCGTGTCGCTCCGGCGGGCGGGACCGATCACGGCGGTCGAGCTGCGCGCCCGACTCCAGCCCAATGCCAACGGCGAGAGCATCCGCTACCTCGACCTGGCGCTCGGCGCAGGAGCGTTGACTCCGGGCGACGGCACGGACACGGGGGCGTGGTGGCACACCACACTGGCGACTGGGTACACGCTGGCGATCAACAACCCGACCGACCTCAACGGCGCCATCATCGCGCGTCGCCGGGGGGGTGGGGGCTGGGACATCCTGCGCGAGGTGCAGGCGATGGACTGGACGGTGTGGCGTACCTACGGCATCCGGGTGGGCGGAGGTCAGGTGCAGTTTTCCATCGACGGCGCTGTCGTGTACAGCGCGGCGGACGCGACGTTTGCCGGAGGGGATGTCGCCGTCAGTCAGGGGCATTACTCGGGCGGCCTGGGGGCTGTGGCCGAGCTGGACCGGTTGTCCACGTCGTAACGCCCCAAAGAGACAACCTCATCCCCCTTTCCCGCCCCAGTGCCCGGCCTGGGGCGGTGTCCTGTTGCCCGGGCAAGGAGCTGCCATGAAGAACCTGCTGCTGTCCGCCCTGACCGTTTCGCTGCTCGCCCTGACCGCCTGTGGTGGGGTCGCCACCCCGGCCACCTCGCCCACGTCGCCGAGCGCACCCGCCCCGGCCCCCGCCGCGCAGACCCTGGCCCTGGCCGTGACCGACCCGGTCGCACTGGCGGCCAGTGGCGCGACCGTGAGCCTCGTGGGGGGCGACCTCGTGTTCCTGGCCGGGTTCAAGCGGGTGAGCATCCGCCTCGTGCTTCCTGACGGCACCTACAGCGCCCAGGCAGGCGGCGCGGCCGGGCAGGCCCTACTGAGCACCCTGAGCTACACGGCCGTGCCCGGCATGCGCGTCGAGATCGGGCAGGCGTTCTACACACCGGTCAGCACGGTCGTCCTGAAGTAAGTGCTGCCCGCTCCTGGCCCGCCCACGTTCCCGGCAGTGGGCAGGCCTCGCCCTGCCGGCCAGAAAGGAGAGCACCTTTGCCCCTTCAGCCTGTGATCCAGAGCGCCGAGACCCTCGTCCTCGGCCTGGCCCTGTGCAGCGGTTCCTTCGGCCACTGGGTCTTCTCCCTCGCCACCGGCACCCGCTACACCCGCCCCGTCCTCTTCGCCAACTGCATCCTCTCCGGCTTCGCCGCCGCCACCGCCGCCTACGCCGGCATCCACCACACCACCCTCGAAGTCGGCGTCCACCTCGCCGTCCTGGGCGGCTTCGGCATCGGCGCCGTCTGGGGACCGCTCGGCCTCTGGAAGCTCGCCGGCCTCCTGCTCCAGCTGGGTGGCCGACTCGGGGAGCAACTTGGACCGCCCCCACCCCCGCCGCCCCAGCTCGTGCCGCCCAGTGTGTCACCGACCCCGCCCCCTGACCCGCCCTCTCCCCCACCTCCGGGAGGTTCCTCATGACCTGGTTCTTCGCTGTCCTCGACTGGCTCAACGCCCTTCTGAACACCCCCATCCTCTCCGGTGCGGCCGGACTGGTCGGCGTGACAGGCGGGCGCACCCTCGCCTTCGTCATCCTCGCGGTGTGCATGGTCGGGGTGGTCCTGCAGATTCGCCGGGTGGGCCCACGCTTACGTGCCCTGGCGCGCGGGGAACAGACCGTACCACTGCCGGCGGCCCAGCTCGTGCGGCTCGTGACCATCTTCGTCGTGCTGCTGTTCCTGGGCGCAGTGGTCTTCGGGATTCAGGCCAGCAGCACGTACTACGCCGTCCAGGCCCGCACGATCGGGCAGCGGGATGTGGTGGTGAGCCTGACGCTGGCTACGCTGCTGTTCCACGTGTTCGCCATCGGCATCAGTCTGGTGGTGGCCCGCCTCGCCGTGATCATCGCAGACGTGGTGACGGGCGAGAAACGGGAGCACCGGGACTTCCTGCGGGCCCGTGCCCAGGGGGCGCGCCTGTGACGGCCTTCTACCCCCTGCTGGACACGCCCACGACCAAGTACACCGTGCAGGCCGGGTGTGGATATCTGGACCCCGCCTACCTCGCGGCCACGAAGTCGCAGCACCCCGCCGAGGACTTCAACGCGGTGACTGGCAGCGACACCGACCTGGGCGACCCAGTCCACGCGGCCGACGACGGCACCGTGAGCTACACCGGGTGGGATGGCTACATCGGCGGGATCGTCGAGATCCAGCACCCGGACGGCAGCGTCTCCGGGTACTGGCACCTGCGTGACGTGCATGTGGTCACTGGCCAGCGCGTGAACGGTGGCGACATGATCGGCCAGGTGGGCAAGGGTGCGACCGGCGTGATGAAGGCGCACCTGCACTTCTATGTAAAGAAGCCGGGCGTGAAGCTCGCGCCCAACTACTGGCCCAGCACCCACGACAAGAACCCGACGAGCTGCGCGACCTTCATCCGGGCCAACTACTTCGTGCCCAGCGAGTGGCTTAAGGCGCGCGGCGCAAAGCGCACGCTGGCCGACCTGCAGGCCCTGCGCGGCACGCCTGGCCGGGTGCTGGTCAATGACGTCGAGGTGACTGGACAGCTGGTCCAGCGGCCCGACAACGGCGTGACCATTGACGCGCGCACGGCCACCGTGCGGGTCTACGCCAACGATCCGCGCCCCACGCCCAGCGTGCCCACGCTGCCGCAGAACTGACGGGTCCTCAGACCTGGGCAAATCTGCCGGACAGATCAGGGCATTCCTCCTACACTGGATCCCATGCCCAAACTCAGAACGCTGGCCGTGCTCGGGCTCGTTGCCGCTCTCCTGATGTCTTGCGCGCACCCCTACCCAGTTACTGAGGGGGGATGCACCATCTATCCCGATGGCACTGGGGTTTGCGTGGATCCACCCCCACCCTCCCACACCCACACGAACTAAACCCTCTATTGCTCTTCCGGCCCCAGCGAGATGCTGGGGCCGCGCCCTTGGAGTGTCCCCATGTTGAACATGCAGCAGATCACCCAGCAGCTTCAAAGCAACATCGGCAACGTCCTGACCGTGGAAGGCCTCAAGAAGGCGGCCAAGGAAGCCGCCCGGCTGGCCAACCAGCTGCTGCCCGGCGCCACCGGCACCGAGAAGGCCGCTGCCGCCGAGGCGTGGCTGCTGGCGGCCGTCGAAGAGTACGACAACAAGATTCCGGTGCTGGGCCAGTTCATGGATCTGCCCTTGATTGACCGGCTGGAAGCGGCAGCCGTCCGGGCGGCCGTGGCCTGGGGCTACAGCGCCCTGGAGTTGGACGCCGCCTGAACCCTGCACACGAAGCGCCCCACCCGAGCCATTAGGCCAGAACTAGGAAGATTTTTGCCGTGCGGCACGCGCCGTAAGGAAGATGTGACTCGACGATGATTAGTTTGGAATCACCAGGAGGCAAGGATCCTCAACTACGTTATTCGGGCACCTTGAGTTGAGAGGAGCTAGTGGTGCGCCCGGCCTGGAGATCACAATTTGAACCACCTGTACTACGGCGACAACCTCGGCGTGTTGCGTGAGTCTATTGCCAGCGAGAGCGTTGATCTGATCTACCTCGACCCGCCCTTCAACTCGCAAGCCGACTACAACGTTATTTTCCACGATCAATCCGGTGAGCGTAGTGGCGCGCAGATTCTTGCTTTCGGAGATACGTGGACCTGGGGAACAGAAAGCGATCAGGCCATCAGCGACCTGCTCGTCTCGCATGGCCACCTCGCCCAGTTTCTGGAGCATCTTGTGGGCTTCCTGGGCCGCAACAGTCTGAGCGCCTATCTCGTGATGATGTCCGCACGTCTGGTCGAACTCCACCGGGTGCTCAAGCCAACAGGCAGTCTTTATCTGCATTGCGATCCGGCGGCCAGTCACTACTTAAAAATAATACTGGATATGGTATTTGGAGCACAGAATTTTCAAAGTGAAATTATTTGGAAAAGAACAAGTTCGCATAATAGTGCAAAGCGATATGGTCCTGTTCATGACACCATATTTTTTTATTCCTTCTCAAATAAGTTGGTTTGGAATGGTGCCTATGCTAGTTATGAGGAAGGTTATATTTCAGATAGATTCAAAAGAAACGAGGGTGGACGTCCTTGGAAAGATGCTGATCTTACAGGTGCAGGTACTCGAAATGGTGAAACCGGGCAGATCTGGCGTGGTTTCGATGTAACGGCGAAGGGACGTCATTGGGCATATCCACCTTCTGAACTGGATCGTCTGGATGGAGAGGGAAAAATCTACTGGCCGACGAAAGAAGGTGCCTGGCCGCGTCTGAAAAAATTTCTTGATGAGGTCAAAGGTGTTCCAGTCCAAGACATCTGGACGGATATCTCACCTCTAAATTCTCAGGCGCTAGAGCGCCTCGGCTACCCTACTCAGAAGCCTGTGGCACTTCTGGAGCGCATCATCCAGGCCAGCAGTAATCCTGGCGATGTGGTTCTCGACCCCTTCTGTGGTTGCGGCACTACCATTAGCGCAGCGGAGAAGCTCGGGCGTCAGTGGATCGGTATCGACATCACCCACTTGAGCGTCGGCCTGATCAAAGCTCGGCTCAAGCGGGACTTCGACCTGTTGCCTGGTCAGGCTTACCAAGAGCACGGCACGCCACGTGACCTTAAAGCCGCCCAGTATTTCGCCGAACAAGATCCCTTCCAGTTCCAGTTCTGGATCGTCGGCGAGATCGGAGCGCAGGCCTTCGGTGGCATGGGGGAGAGTCGCAAGGGCAAGAAGGGCGGAGACACGGGCATTGACGGACAGCTCTTTTTTCGAACGCCCGACGGCGTGAAAATTGAGCGGGTCATCGTCAGCGTCAAGGCAGGCCGGAACCTGAACCCAGCAATGGTCCGTGAGCTGCGCGGCACCGTCGAGCGCGAGAAGGCGGCGGTGGGCATCCTGCTGCTGGCGCATGAGCCGACCAGAGGCATGACGCAGGAGGCTGCGAGCGCTGGGGCCTATACCTGGGGTGGTCGGGTCTACCCACGGCTCCAGATCCTGACCGTGGCGCAGCTGCTGGCCGGCCAACAGCCTGACCTACCGCGCGGGGTAGTCAACGTCAGTCACGAGCAGAAGCCTGCCAAGGCCCTGACGGGTAAAAGTTCGAAAGATCGAGGAGCTGCACCACTCTTTGCCCAGTGACATCCAAACTGTTCGCCCCACCCTGGCTGATGCTGGGGCGGGGCGCAGAAGATTTACTTACCCGAATCACACCATTGTAATACCTACATATATAAATAATGCTGTCAAGGCAATAAGAAGTAGCGGTGTCAAAATTTTCATAAGTTCTTTGACTTTGCGTTGATTATCTTCCAATTCTAATTGCGCCTTTTGCCTATATTCATTTCGTCGCTGGTTTACCAGATCCCGCGAAGACATGGCTTTAGGTTTTGGATGCTCAAAGTAGACTGTAATATAATCTGCCGCTTGGCTGCGATGCTCCATATCACGAAACCTTCTATCAACTTTACCCTCCCTTACTGCATAGTACCCCTGATTTCTCAATTCGCCCACTATTGCATTCTGTACGGAAGAGCTAAAAAAACTACTATCGAAAAGTAGAAAGTAATCCTGCCTCCTAGATCTTGCTTCCTCTATGCTCTTTCTTGCTATAGACCTACCTAGTTCCAACTGGGCAGCACTTGGCTTAGGCAAGGGAGCATTGATGTCCTTTAGCACAGTTTTTGGATCAGGAAAAGGCATATTTATAAAATATTAAAGGTCAGGGACCTCATTTTCAAATTATCTATGCTCCAGGACAAATTTTCCCTACACCCTGCTCGTTCCATCAGCCTAGGTAAGGCATTTTTTGTTATCCCCACCTTCCGCACTCCCGCTTGAACATCCACCCCGACAGCCCATCCCCACCATGACCTACAAGTTCAGCCACTCCTTAACATCCTCGAGCGGCACCCCCTGGGCTGCAGCGAGCGCCTCGCGCGCCGCCACCAGCTCCACCGGCGAGGCGATGGCAGGGGTTACATCTGACGCCCGCACACAAAGCGCCCCGCCCTGGTCTATGCCGGGCGGGGCGCTTTTTCGTTTGTCCACAGGGGGTGCGGAAGGGGTTGACTCAGTCCAGCAGGAAGTCCTCCACCTCGACGTCTTCGAGCACCTCGCCCACCAAGCCGTCGAAGGCCTCCTTGATCTCGTCGCCCTCTTCCTTGTCCGGCTTCCAGCCTTCCAGCACGATGTCCCGTTTCTTCGCCGCCTCGATCCGCAGCCCATAGTCGGGGAAGCGACCCTCGAACACCCCCGGCAGGTGCTCCTGCAGGTAAGCCAGCAGCTTGTCGCCATCCCAGTTCCGCCGCTTCACGATGTTCTTTCCAGCCACCTTCACCTCATACTTCAGCGGATCAGGAGTAGCGAAGCGGAACACAATTGTTTTGTCCATAACGTAAAGATAGTGCCCCAGCCGACATCCGTGGCTGGGGCACTTTTTCTGTTATCCACAGAGGGCTGTGGACGGAATCGATGTGTTACTTGGAGGTGACGATATTGATGATCCGGCCAGGCACATAGATCTCCTTGACCACAGCCTTGCCCTCCAGGTAACGGGCGACCTCCGGCACGGCTCGGGCGGCGGCCAGGGCCTCGTCCTGGGGTGCCGTCTTGGAGATGCTCACTTCGCCGCGCACCTTACCGCTGACCTGCACACCAATGGTCACGGTGTCGCGGGTCGCCGCCGCCTCGTCCACCTGGGGCCAGGGCTGCACGTGCACGCTGCCCACCCCGCCGCGCTCGGTCCAGATCTGCTCGGCGATATGGGGCACCAGTGGCGCCAGCATCAGGTTGAAGATGTGCAGCGCCTCGTCCCAGACGGGCGTCCCGAAGACCGGCGACCGCTTGGCCTTGACCAGCGTGTTCGTCAGTTCCATCAGCGCGGCCACGATGGTGTTGAAGCTCATGCGCGCGAAGTCGCCGCCTACCTTCTTCAGCGCCGAATGCACCGCGTAGCGCAGGTCAGCCTCACTCACGTTCTCCTGCGGCCCCGAGGCCTTCTCGTCGAAGTACAGCGCCCACACGCGCCCCAGCCACTTGACCGGCCCGTTGATGCCCTGCGGGTCCCAGGGGCCGCCCAGTTCCCAGGGGGCAATGAACATCAGGTAGGTGCGCACCGTGTCCACGCCGTACTCGCGCACCAGATCGTCGGGGTCCACGACGTTGCCGCGCGACTTCGACATCTTCTCGTTGTCCTCGCCCAGGATGATGCCCTGATTGCGCAGGTGCGCGAAGGGTTCGTGCTGGGTGGTCAGGCCCAGGTCGCGCATGACCTTCGTCCAGAAGCGCGAGTACAGCAGGTGCAAGATGGCGTGCTCGATGCCGCCCGTGTACAGGTCCACCGGCAGCAGCCGCGCCTGCGCGGGGTCGAAGGGATGCTGGTCGTCGTGGGGCGACAGGTAACGGTACATGTACCACGACGAATCCACGAAGGTGTCCATCGTGTCGGTGTCGCGCTCGGCCGGGCCGCCGCACTCGGGGCAGGTCGTCTCGACCCAGGCGCGGTTCAGCACCAGCGGGCTCTGGCCGGTCGGCAGGAATTCCACATCGGCGGGCAGCTCGACGGGCAGCTGGTCCTCGGGGACCGGCACCGCGCCGCACTTCTGGCAGTACACGATGGGAATGGGCGTGCCCCAGTAGCGCTGACGCGAGACCAGCCAGTCGCGCAGGCGGTAGGTCGTCTTGGCCTTCGCCACGCCGCGTTCCTCCAGCGCCGCGACGATGCCCGCGATGCTGGCCTTGCCGCCCGCCAGCCCGTCGAAGTCGCCGCTGTTCACGATCAGGCCCTCACCGCTGTAGGGGGCCTCGGCGTCCCCCGCCATCGGCTCGCCGCCTTCGGGGCGGATGACCTCGCGGATGTCCAGCCCGAAGCGCCGGGCGAAGGCGAAGTCGCGCTCGTCGTGCGCGGGCACGGCCATGATCGAGCCGGTGCCGTAGGTCGCCAGCACGTAGTCGGCCACCCAGATCGGCAGCTGGTGCCCGGTGATGGGATGCGTGGCGAAGGCGCCGGTAAAGACGCCCGTCTTCTCGCCGCTGTCCTGCTGGCGCTCCACGTCGGTGCGGCGGCCGGCGGCGACCACGTAGGCCTCGACCTCGGCGCGCTGCTCGTCGGTGGTCAGGGCCGCGACCCTGGCATGCTCGGGGGCCAGCACCAGGAAGGTCGCGCCCATCAGGGTGTCGGGGCGGGTCGTGAAGACCGTCTCGGGGCCGGCGGGCGTGTCGAAGGTCACTTCCGCGCCGACCGACTTACCGATCCAGTTCGTCTGCATGACGCGCACGCGCTCGGGCATGTCGGTGTGCGTGAAATCCAGCAGCTCGTCGGCGTAGTCGGTGATCTTGAAGTGCCACTGGCTCATCAGCCGGCGCTCGATCAGCGCGCCCGAGCGGTCGCCGCGCCCGTCGATGACCTGCTCATTGGCCAGCACGGTCTGGTCGACCGGGTCCCAGTTCACCAGCGACTCGCGCTTGTAGGCCAGCCCGCGCTTGTAGAACTGGATGAAGAACCACTGGTTCCAGCGGTAGTACTCGGGGTCGCAGGTGGCGAAGCGGCGGCTCCAGTCGATCATGGTGCCCATGCGCTGGAACTGCCCGGTCATGTGCGCGATGTTGCTGTAGGTCCACGCGGCCGGGTTGATGTTGTTCTTGATGGCCGCGTTCTCGGCCGGCAGCCCGAAGGCGTCGAAGCCCATCGGGAACAGCACGTTGTGGCCGCGCATCCGCATCCAGCGGGCGTGCGCGTCGGGGGCCACGTTGGCGTACCAGTGCCCGATGTGCAGGTTGCCGCTCGGGTACGGGAACATGGTCATGGCGTAGTGCTTCTCGCCGGGGGCCTCGGGGTCGAAGCGGTACAGGCCGTCGTGCTCCCACTTCTCCTGCCACGCGTGCTCGAAGGCGTGGGGGTTGTAGCGCTCGGCGCGCGGCTCCTGGATGTCGGGACGGGTGATGTCGGCAGGGGTCTCGGTCATGGGATGGCAGCTCCTTACAGGCAAAAGAAAAGCCCCGGCCTACACGCAGCCGGGGACACTCGCACGGGCCGTGAAGGCTAGGCGAGAAGTCCCCGGGTGGTAAGCGCAGAGCGGATCATGGGTCCAGCATAGCGCACCGGGCCGGGCGGCGCACTTGCGCAGGACGGCCCGGCCCCCGCCACCTAGACTGGGCGCCTATGGAACGACCGGGAGTCTGGGAACGGGTCAGGGCCTTCGCGCGGGGCGAGCGTGACGCCGAACTCCTGTACGCCTACAAGCGGGCCGGCACGCAGGTCCACACCCTGCTCGACGCGGCCGAGCGCCGGCGCTTCGGGCAGGCGGCCAGCGGCGCGGGGCCCTTTGACATGCCGGCGGCCGTCGGCCTGGAACTCGTGTGCATCTGGAACGCCTTCGTCCTCCAGACACTGGGCGACCGCATGCTGGAAGCCGACGAGGCCGACGACCCCGCCACCGCCGGCTTCGTGCCGCCCGTGACCTACGACCAGGTGCAGGCGTACTACACCGGGGCGCAGCGCTGGCTGGCCCACGCGAGCCGCGCGGGGCACGACCCGTCCTTCACCGTGCCGGAGACGCTGCCCGCCCCCCTGCCGGCCTGGTCGCCGGTCGAACCCTGCCCGCGCGCCCACCTGGGCGCCATGCTCGCAGCCCTGCGGTCGCTGGGCCTGCACGCCGAGGCGGCGATGAACGAGCTGGAGGGCGCCGCCCCCGCCGCCGACCAGGCCCGGCTGAGCCGGCTGCGTGGGCAGTACGCCCAGGCCGCCGCCTCGGCGCGCTACGCCCTGGACATGTACCGCCCCGACGCGGGGGCCACGCTGCACGAGGAGATCGAAACCCGCGCCAAGGCCGCCCTGGAGGACTTCTACCGCGTGGGTCAGCTCCTGAGCTACCCGGCGCTGCTCGGCCGGGCGCCGGAGGCCCCCAGACGCGCGGGCACGGCCCGGCCGGCCGGCGCCCTGCCGGGCCAGCCCGGTTTCGACCCCTGGATCATGACCGACCCGCATACGGCGGACTCGCTGCGCCGCGACCCCCAGGCCGCCCGGGTCATCGCGGAGATGTGGGCGCTCGACCCCGACCCGCGCGCCAGCCTGGGCCTGTGGCGCGACATCGAGGCCGCGCGGGCACGCGGCGCGGTCACCTATGCCCGGCATCCCGGCGGCGTCCTGATCGGCTACTACTTCTGCACGCCCTACGCGGCCATCTACGAGGCGACGCAGGCGGTCGTGATCGGGGACACGCCCGTGCCCCGGGGCCAGCGCTTTACCATCGAGTGCGCCGCCGAGGGGGTGCGCCTGGGCTACCCGTTCAAGCGCGAGGTCGTGCTGGGACAGTTCCGCGCCGCCCAGATCGACTACTGCGACCCCGACGCGCCCCCACCCCACGACGACTGACCCGGCGTAGGCGTCTCACCGCCCGACCCTGCCCTACGCCCCCGCAGAGGCCGCCGGAAATTCCACCAGCACGTGTTCGGCGCTGAAGCCCGGTCCCATCGCGCTCAGCAGGCCCCGGCCCCGGGGCTGGCCGCGCAGGATCTCCTCCAGCACGAACAGCACCGTCGCGCTGCTCATGTTGCCGCAGCGGCGCAGCACCTCGCGGCTGGCGTCGAGGGTGCCGCCGGGCAGCTCCAGCGCCTCCTCGTAGGCGTCCAGCACCTTCACGCCCCCGGGATGCACGACGTAGATGCCCAGGTCGGCGCGCGTCCAGCCGTTCGTCTCCAGGGCGTCGCGCACGTTGTCCTGCATCATGGCGCGCACCAGCGCCGGGATGTCGCGCGAGAAGCGCACCTTGAGGCCGTCCTCGACCACGTCCCAGCCCATGATGTCCTCGCTGTCCTCGATGAGGGTCGAATACGCGCCGTGCAGGGTCAGCAGCGGGGGCGGTCCCGGCACGTCGGGGGCGGTGACGACCAGCGCCGCGCCGCCGTCCGAGAACAGCGCCGTGCCCACGAAGTTGCTCTTGGACTCGTCGCCCGCGATCAGGGTCAGGCTGCACAGCTCGACCGCCACGTACAGCACCCGCCGGTAGCCCGCGCGCACGAGGTCGGCGGCGCGCGCCAGCCCCGACGCGCCGCCCGCGCAGCCCAGCCCCCACAGCGGCAGCCGCGCGGCGTGCCGGCGCAGCCCCAGCGCCTCGATCAGGTAGGCGTCGAGGCTGGGCGTGCTGATGCCGCTCGTGTTCACCACGACCACGGCGTCCACGTCGCCCGGCGCTATCTCGGCCTGGGCCAGCGCCCCCTCGGCCAGCCGCAGGCACAGGGCGCGCGCCTCCTCGACGAATACGGCGTTCTTCTCCGGAAAGGTGTGGGGCGCGCGGTACCACGCCAGCGGCCGGGACAGGGGCCGGGTTTCGATCTGCGCGTTGGCGAACACGTCGAGCAGCCCCCGGCGTGCGCCCAGGCGGGGAAACAGCTCGGCGGCGGCGGCCCTCACCTCGGTCTGCGCGGCGCTGTAGGGGGGAGTTCCGGTCACGAGCGACCGCACGGTGGGAGCCATGGAGGACATCGCGCCCATTCTGGTCCGCCGCCGCCGCGTCAAGGTCTGTCGGCCTACGGTTGGGCGGGGCCCGCCCCTCTTTCCCAAGCCTCTCTAAAGCGCCGCCTCACACCTCGCGCAGGTACCCCGCCTTCAGGAACTCCTGGAGCAGCGGTTCGAGGTCGTGCAGCGCGGCGTCCGAGCGCATGGCGTACTCGGCGGGCGTCAGGCCCTGGGCGGCGGCCCGCATGAGTTCGATGCCCGGCGCGCCGTACTGGGTCCGGAAATTCAGGAAGATGTCCGTGATGGGGTTCACGGCGTCGCGCCCCCGCAGCGTCAGCCCGTAGGTGTGGTGCGCCCAGCCCGCCAGACTGCGCGGCAGGATGAGGGTCTGGGGCCGCAGCGGAGCCGGGAACGCGCCCTCGTAGGGCAGGGTGGCCGGCAGGGTCGCCACGACCTCACCGCGCGAATACAGCAGCGCGCCGCCGGGCTGCGCATGCAGGCCCGTGAAATCCGGCGTGAGGTTGAATTTCCAGGCCCGGCTGCCCACCCCGCTCAGGATGTGCGCGTAGGTGGCGGGCAGCGGGTGGGCCGAGAGCGCCGCGCCTTCCTGGTACAGCCCCAGCAGCTCGCCCAGCGCCTGCTCGCCCGAGGCGTTGACGGCCGCCGCCGCGACGGTGCGGCCCTCGTAGACGAGCACGTAGGCGGCCTGGTCGCCCAGCGACACCGCGAGGTAGCCGTGCCAGCCCAGGCCGTGCAGGTATTTCAGGAAGGCGTGCAGGTCGCAAAACGCGCTGTGCAGCCCCTGGTAGGTCGGCTCGCTGTGCGGCAGGAACCGCGCCAGAAAGGGCGAGACGCCGGGGTACATGGGCCGCAGTTCGGGAATGGCCGCGAAATCGCCCTCGCTGCCGCCCGCCGTCTGGATCGCGGGGTCCGGGGTGGGGGACGGCGCTTCGGGGGAAGGCGCGAGCCGCACCTCGCCGGGCGACGTGACCGACGCGACGATGGTGGACTCGGCCCCCGCGTGGCCGGCCACCGCCCCGTCCGGGACCGGCGCGCTTTCCTGCTCCTCCGCTGCTCCGCGTTTCAGCGCGCCGCGCAGGGGCTTTTGCGACCGGCGCTTGCCGTCCGGCGAACCGGTCACGCCTTCTCCCCGGCGGGCGCGAGGCCCTGGCGGTACTGCCGGGCGCGCTCCCGGTAATTCGCGGCGTTGTCGCCGGGCGTGGCCGGGCGCAGCACCCTCGCGGGCACACCCAGGGCCAGCATCCCGGCAGGCACCTCGGCTCCGGCGCTCAGGACGGCTCCGGCCCCCAGCACCGCGCCCTCGCCCAGCACCGACCCGTTGAGCATGACGGCCCCCATGCCCACCAGGCTTCCGGCGGCGCAGCGCGCCCCGTGGACGACGGCGCGGTGGCCGACCGTCACGTCCGCCTCCAGCACGCAGGGAAAGCCGGGATCGGCGTGCAGGACCGCGCCGTCCTGGACATTGCTGCCCGCACCGACCGTGATGGTCTCGGTGTCGCCGCGCAGCACCGCGCCGAACCACACGCTGCTGGCACGCTCCAGCCGCACGCGGCCGATGAGGTCGGCACTGGGCGCGACGAAACTTTCAGGATGAACGTCGGGGACATGCCCCTCCAGGGAATACAGCGGCATGGCGGGCCTCCAGAGCAGCGCGGTGGCCCGGGCACCCGTGCCGCGCCGGCTGCTGACAGGGTCCAACGTAGCATGTCCCCCCGCCGCCCGCCCCCGGGGCGGCGCAGGTATGCGCGCCGCCCGCCGGGACCGGCCGCTACCATGAAGGCCATGAGCCTCCCGACCGACCCGGCCCCCGTGTCCCTGGGCAAGGACCCGCCGGACGCCGCGCCGGACGCGAACACCGCGAATGGGCCGGTCGCCGCGCAGGTGCAGGTCTTCCCGGCCCACTTCAGCGGACAGGCGGGCGAATACTTCCGGCTGTGGCTGGTCAACCTGGCCCTGAGCGTGGTGACGCTGGGCCTGTACCTGCCCTGGGCACGGGTGCGCAACCGGCAGTACCTGTACGGCCATACCTGGGTCGACGGCCACAACTTCGAGTATGCGGCCAACCCCTGGGCGCTGCTGCGCGGCTACCTGCTCGTCGGGGTCTTCTTCGGGGCCTACAGCGCCGCCACGCAGCTTCAGTTCAGCGGCTGGGAGTGGGTCGCGGGACCGGTCGCGCTGATCTTCGTGCTCGCCTATCCGTGGCTGGTGCGCCAGTCGCTGCGCTTTCTGGCCCGCAGCACCGTCCACCGGGGCCTGAGTTTCGGCTTCGGGGGCAGCCTGGGCGGGGCCTACATGGCCTACGGCGTGGCGAACGTGGCCGCCGGGGTCTCCTTCGGGCTGGCGCTGCCGCTGGCGTGGTACGCGCAGCGCGACTATCAGGTGCGCGGCCTGCGCTACGGCGCGGCGACGGGGCGTTTCCGGGGCGGGCCGGGGGGGCTGTACCTCATCGGACTGACGGCGCTGGGCCTCACGGTGGGCGGCGGCCTGATCGTCGGGGTCCTGAGTACCTTGGGGGCCGTCCTGCTCCGCTCCGGCCAGACGGCGCCCTTCGGCGACGAGTTCGGGGACATTCTCGAACAGCCGGGCGTCCTCGCGGGGATCGTCGCCACCTACCTCGGGTTTCTGGTCCTGTACATGGTGGGGTGGCAGTACGTCCGGGCGGCCACGCTGCGCTACGTCCTGAACCACTTCGAACTCGGCGGGGTGGTGCGGGCCCGCGCGACTTTCAGCACCGCGCGCCTCGTGTGGATCGGCGTGAGCAACGCCGCCGCGCAGCTCGTGTCGCTGGGGCTGCTCACGCCCTGGGCGACGGTGCGCCGGGCCCGCTACGTCGCCGCGCACACGCAGGTGCTCTCGCTGGTGGACCTGGGCACCTTCGTCGCCGGACCGGCCGCGCCGGCCGGCGCGCTGGGCGAGGCCGCCACCGAACTGCTCGACATCAACCTGGGATTCTGAGATGCCCGTCCCCCCACCTGCCCCGGCCGCACCCCTGACCCTGAGCGGCACGTATTTCGATGGCCGCAGCAGCCAGCCCTGGCCCGCCACCCTGGAGACCGGACCCGGAGGACGGGCGACCCTGACCCTGGCCGGCCCCGGCCCATCCCCGGAGCCCGCAGCCCCCCTGCACTGGCCGGCGGCGGCGCTGCGGGCCGAACCGGCGCTGCCGGGCCTGCGGCGGGTGATCCGGCTGCCCGGGGGCGGGCGATTCGAGACCGGCGACGAGGCCGGGGTCCGCGCCCTGGAGGCCCGGACCCGCCAGAACCGCGTGCTGGGCGGGGTGCGCCGGCTGGAGGGCAGCTGGGCACTGACCCTGGGGGCCACCGCCGCGCTCGGGCTGTTCGTGTGGGGGTTCCTGACCTTCGGGCTGCCCGCCCTGGCCCGCAGCACCGCCGCCGTGACCCCTGTAGCCGTGCTGGAGACCTTCGACCGCGAGAGCGTCCGCCTGCTGGACACCGACGATTTCCTGGCTCCCAGCCGCCTGAGCGCCGCCCGGCAGGCCCAGTTGAGGCGGGAATTCGCGCGGGTGAGCGCCTGGGCCGGGGGCGGCTACCGCTACCGCCTGCTGCTGCGCGACGGCGAACCGGCACATGCGCCCTTCGCGCTGGGGGCCAACGCCTTCGCGCTGCCGGGCGGCACCGTCGTCATGACCGACCAGCTCGTGGCGCTCGCGCGCAGCGACCGCGAACTCATGGGCGTGCTGGCGCACGAAACCGGGCACGTGACCCGGCGCCACGGGCTGGCGAGCGTGTACCAGGGGCTGGGGCTGGCGCTGCTGGGCACCGCCGTGACCGGCGACCTCGTGGGAGCGGCCACCTTCGCCGCCGCCGTGCCCTCGACCCTGCTGCAAAACGGCTACTCGCGGCGCGCCGAGACCGAGGCCGACGAGCGCGCCGGGGCCTACCTCCTGCGCGCCTACGGCACCACCCGCCCGCTGCGCGACATCCTGGCCCGGCTGGAGGCCCAGGACCGGGCCGGCGAGGGCGGCCCGGAACCGCAGGACTCCGCCTCGCCCGGCGACCTGCTACGCACCCACCCCGGCACCGCGCAGCGCCTCGCCCACCTGCGCGAGATCGAGAACGCCGCGCGCTGACCCCCGTCCACACCGGGGGACACTCGCACTTGCCGTGCCCGCGCCCAGACGCGACCCTGGGCACACAGATCCGGCCGGGTCCGGGCTTTCGGGCCACTGCGCACGGGCGTCACCGTGACGCGCGTCCTCACGGGCCAGGGGCACGGCAGGTCACAATGGGAGACGAGATGACAAGAGACCTCACGACGAGGGTGCTGGGCGGCCTGACGCTGCTGCTGCTGCTGATCGCGGCCGGCCTGGGCCTGAGCGCGCCCCTCGACCAGAACCAGGGTTCGCTGGTGCGGCTGTTCTTCATGCATGTGCCAAGCGCCTGGCTCAGCTACCTCGCCTACGGCGGCACCGGCCTGTTCGGACTGCTATACCTCATCACCCGTCAGCGCCGCTGGGACCGTCTGGCGATGAGCAGCGCCGAGATCGGGCTGCTGTTCACGGTCGCCACCATCGTCGGCGGAATGCTGTGGGCCAAGCCGACCTGGGGCGTGTACTGGGTGTGGGACGCCCGCCTGACCACGACCGCCCTGAGCATCGTCATCTACGGCGGTTACCTGCTCATCCGCAGCATGATCGACGACCCCGACCGCCGCGCGCGGGTGGCGGCCGTGGTCGGGCTGGTGGGCACGCTGTACGTGCCGGTGAACTACATGGCGGTCGAGTGGTGGCGCGGCGTGCACCAGACCCAGACACTGCGGCTGCTGGGCGGCATCAGCTTCGAGGGCGCGCCCATCTACGGCTGGGTGCTGCTGGTCGCCACGACCGCCTTCACCTTCCTGTACGTGTACCTGCTGCGCGTGCGCGGCATCCTGGCGGCCCGCGAGGCCGCGCGCGAGGAACGCGAGCTGATGGGCGACCTGGGCGCGCCGCTGGGCCGGGGGGAGGCTCTCCGTGGATAAGTATTCGGGGTACGTGATCGTGGTGTACGTGGTGACCCTGGGCCTGCTGTTCGGGTATCTGGCCTGGATGTGGCTGCGCCTGCGCGCCGTGAAGAACGAAGCGCCCCTTCAGGAGCAGGCCCCCCAGACGCCCGGACGCCGCGGGAGCCTGCGTTGACCACCCCGGCCGGCACGCCGCTGCCGCGCGCCCGCAAGCGCCGCCGCAGCCCCTGGCCCACCGTGCTGGGCGTGGCCGCCCTGCTGGGTCTGGTGGGCTTCATCGCCTTCGGGAACCTGGGCAAGAGCCTGGAATACTTCGTGACCCCCACCGAGTACCAGCAGCAGCGCGCCGAGCTCGAAGGCCGGTCCATCCGCATCGGTGGGCTGGTGCGCGAGGCCCGCTACGACCCGCAGAGCCTGAACCTGAACTTCGTGGTCAGCGACGGCGGCGCGAGCTTCCCGGTCAAGTACCACGGCGCGGTCAGCGACCTGTTCAAGAACAACCAGGGCGTCGTGGTGCGCGGCGAGTTCCAGGGCGACACCTTCTATGCCCGCGAACTGGTGGTCAAGCACAGCGAGCAGTACAGCGTGCCCCAGACCCAGGCCGAACTCAAGAACATGATGCGGGACACCGAGTAGACCTGCCCCGGCCCGGGTCCGGGCCGCGCTTCCCGCCTCCCTTTTCCGCACCCCCTTCCTCCGGCAGCGACCTGACCGGAATCCTCATCTGGAGGCGGCACCTTGCTCAACCTGATCTCCTTCGGGGCGTCGGAACTCGGCGCGCTGGGGCAACTCGCGCTGCTGGGCGCGCTGGGCTTCTCGCTCGCGGGCCTGCTGCTGGCCCTGGTCGGCGGCCTGCGCGGCGACGCCCGCGTCTCCGAGGCGGCCCGGCGCGTGAACTGGGCCGTCTTCGCCCTGCTCACGCTGGCCGTGGTCGTGCTGGAAGTGGCGCTGCTGCGCGACGACTTCAGCGTGCGCTACGTGGCCGAACATTCCATGCAGGCCTCGCCCCTGTGGGTCAAGGTGACGACCCTGTGGGCCGCGCTGGAGGGCAGCATCCTGCTGTGGGCCTGGGTGCTGTCGGGCTACGCCTTCATCCTGAGCCTGACCCTGCGCCGCGACGCGCTGCGGCCCTGGGCGCTGGGCACCATGTTCGTCAGTCTGCTGTTCTTCGTGGGGGTGTGCGCCACCGTCGCCTCGCCCTTCACGCCGCTGGCGAGCATTCCGGCCGACGGGCAGGGCCCGAACCCCGCATTGCAGAACCACTGGATGATGGCCGTCCACCCCGTCCTGCTGTACCTGGGCTTCGTGGGCCTGAGCGTGCCCTACGCCTACGCGGTCGGGGCACTCGTGACCGGGCGGCTCTCGGACCACTGGGTCGTGGTGACGCGGCGCTGGACGATGGTCGCCTGGGCCTTCCTGACAGCCGCCATCGTGGCCGGCGGCTGGTGGAGCTACGAGACGCTGGGCTGGGGCGGCTACTGGGCCTGGGACCCGGTCGAGAACGCCAGCTTCATTCCCTGGCTGCTCACCACGGCCTTCCTGCACAGCATCCAGATTCAGGAACGCCGGGGCCTGATGCGCTCGTGGAACGTCTGGCTGATCGTGCTGGCGTATTCCAGCACGGTGCTCGGCACCTTCCTGAACCGCTCGGGCATCGTGCAGAGCGTGCACGCCTTCGCCGACGGCCCGGTCGGCGCGGTGTTCCTGGGCTTCCTGGCGCTGCTGCTCGTGCTCGGGGTGGCGCTGGCCGCCTGGCGTTCTCCGCTGCTGCGCGACGAGGCCGACCCCGCCGCGCCGGTCAGCCGCGAGGGGGCCTTCCTGGCAGGCAACTGGCTGTTCCTGGTCTTCGCCTTCGTGGTGCTGCTGGGCACGCTGTTCCCGACCTTCGTGGAGTTCGTGCAGGGGCGGCGCGACGCCTCGGTGGGGCCGGCCTTCTTCAACGCCTTCGCCGTGCCGCTGGGCCTGGGCCTGCTGCTCCTGATGGGCGTGGGGCCGCTGCTGCCCTGGCGCCGCGCCGACGGGCAGTCGCTGGTGCGCGCGCTGCGGCCCCTGCTGCTGGCGGGCCTAGGGGCGGCGCTGGTCGCCTTCGTGACCGGCGTGCGTAACCCCGGCGTGCTCCTCACGGTGGGCCTGAGCGCCTACAACCTCGCAGGGCTGGGGCTGCTCACGGTGCGGGCGGCCCGGCAGCGCCGCGCGGGCCTGCCGACCCTGCTGCGCGAGCAACCCCGCCGCTACGGCGCGTACCTCGCCCACGTGGGCCTGCTGGTCATCGCGCTGGGCATCGCCTTCAGCACGACCTATCGCCAGGACCAGCAGGTCACCCTGAACGTGGGCGGCGCGCCGGTGCGGCTGCTGAACGAGGACCTGCGCCTCACCCGCATCAGCCGCGAGGACTACCCGCACGGGGCCTCGGCGACCGCGCACGTGGATATCGACGGCCAGCCGTTCCTGAGCCGCGTGAACAGCTACAAGCAGGCCCCGGGTCAGCCCTTCCCCGCTCCGGCGGTGCGCTACGGGCTGTGGGGCGACACCTACCTCGTCGTGACGAGCATCGACGTGCGCGGGCAGTGGGCCAGCGTGCGCCTGATCGAAAGCCCCCTGGTGAGCTGGATCTGGTGGGGCACCCTCATCGTGATGCTGGGCTCGGTCCTCACCCTGACGCCCCCGGCCCGCGCCGCCGCCCGACGCGTGCCCGCCGGCCTCGCCCCCGCCACGGACTGAGACCGGGCCACGCCCGATCCCGCAAGGACTTCTGACATGACCGAAAAAACCGCTCCTTCCAACCCCGCTCCGGCTGCCCGGCCCAGCTGGCGGCGCTTCGTGCCCCCGCTGCTGGCGGCCGGACTGGTGGCCGTGCTGGGCGTGACCCTGCTGCGCCCGGCGCGCACCGCCACCGACGGCGGCCCCCTGATCGGCAAGGCCGCGCCCGAATTCGACCTCCAGACCCTCGACGGCGGCACCCTGAGCCTCGCGTCGCTGAAGGGGCGGCCGGTCGTCGTGAACTTCTGGGCGTCATGGTGCGTGCCCTGCCGCCAGGAGGCCCCGCTGTTCCGCGAACTCGGCGCGCGCCCCGCCAACGCGGGCGGCCAGGGGCTCGCCATCGTCGGCGTGCTGTTCAACGAGACGCGCGAGCAGGACGCCCGCGACTTTATCCGCGAGTACGCGCTGGCCTACCCCAACCTGCGCGATCCCGGCATCTCGACCGGCATCAACTACGGCGTGTCGGGCGTCCCCGAGACGGTGTTCATCGACAAGAACGGCGTCGTGCAGCACATGGACCGGGGGGGCCTGGACCGCGCGCGCCTGAACGTGGGCCTCGCCAAGATCGGGGTGCCGGGCCTGTGAGGGCGGCGACGCGCAGCCTGCTGCTGGGCGCGGCGCTGCTGGGCAGCGCACTGGCGGCGGCCCCCCAGACGGCGGCCCCGGCCCCCAGCCTGAACTCCGAGCAGCAGAACCGCGCCGTCGCCATCGAGCGCAACCTGCGCTGCCCGCTGTGCGACAACGGCGAATCGATCTCCGAATCGCGCGCCGACATCAGCATCCAGATGCGGGCCTCGGTGCGCGAGCAGGTGGCCCAGGGCCGCAGCGACCGCGCCATCTACGACTTCTTCGCCGAGCGCTACGGCAACTTCGTGCTGCTCGACCCGCCGCGCGAGGGACGCGGACTGCTGCTGTGGGGCGCGCCCGTGCTCGCGCTGCTGCTGGGCGGCGCAGCGCTCGCGCGGGTACTGGGGGGCCGGGGCCGCGCCGTGCCCGCCGGAGCCGCGCCGGTCGCTGCGCCCGTTCCCGAAGAGAGCTACGACACCTATCTGGCCCAGGTGCGCCAGGACGTGCCGGGCCGGACTTCCGGCAGCCCCGACCCCGACCGGAGGCAGCCATGACCGCCCCGGCCCTGCTGGCGGGCCTGCTGCTGGCGCTGGTCGTGCTGGCTTCGCTGTGGCTGGTGCTCTCGCCGCTGCGCGCGGCGACCCCCGACGACCCCGACGCCGCCGAGCGTGGGCGCCTGGAAGCCGAGCGGGACCGCCTGTACGCCGAGCTGCGCGCGGGCGACGAACAGGCCCGCGAGCGGCCCGACCTCGAGCGGCGCGCGGCGCTGACCCTGCGCGCGCTCGACGCCCTGGCCCCCGCGCCGCGCGCCGGAGCGGGCCGCAGCCGCGCGCTGGCGCTGGGCGGGGTCGCGCTGGCGGCCGTGGTCACGGTGGCGGGCGCGCTGACCTTCGTGCCGCGCTGGCAGCTCGCGGGCCTGAACGCAGGCGAGGCCAAGACGGTCCAGGCGGTGCTGGGGCTCCCAGGCCTGCGCGCCCGCGCCCAGAACGGCGGCGACGAGGCGGCCTACCTCGCCTGGGGCGACGCGGCCTTCGGGGCGGGGCGCTACGACCAGGCCATCAACGCCTACGGCGGCGCGCTGCAACGCGATCCCCGGCAGCCGCAGGCGCTGCGCCGCCTGGGAATCCTGCTGCTCACCCGCCCCGAGCGCGGCGGGCAGGCCCTGAGCCGCGAGGACTCCGACCGCGCCGCCCTCCTGATCCGCACGGCGGTGCAGCTGGCCCCCGACGACGCCGAGTCGCAGCTGTTCCTGGGCTTTGCCCTGGTGCGCTATGGGCAGGACGCCGAGGCCCTCACGGCGCTGGAGCGCTACCGCACCCTGGATCCCCAGGGCCGCGACGCCGACGACACCATCACCGCCATCCGCGCCCGCCAGAACGAGACCGATCCGGCGCTGAGCGTGTACGCCGCCAGCTGCGCGAGCTGCCACGGGGCCTCGGGGGGCGGCGGCGTCGGCCCCAGCCTGCGCGCGAGCACCCTGAGCCGCGCGGCGATCCAGGGGATCATCCGCAATGGGCAGGGGGCCATGCCCGCCTTCCCGAGCATCACCGGCACGAAGCTCACGGCCCTGACCGACCTGCTGGAAAAGTGGCAAGGTGAAGGCCAGTGAGCCGGGGGAACGCTTGAGCCGCCTCACCCGCCGCGCCCTGCTGGAACGCTGGTGGGTGCTGCCGGTGGCGGGCACGCTGGGCACCTTCGGGTATATGGGCTACTACGCCACGCGGGTGCTGCGCGGCCGCCGGGCGTGGGCCAGGAGGCCTTCGTGGCCGGTCCCGCCGCCCGCATCGCGGCCCGCAGCGACCTGGCCGGGGCCTGGGACGAGCGCACCTTCAGCTATGGCGGCCGGCCCTGCACGCTGCTGCGCCTGCCCGGGCCGGTCGCGGGCGGCCTGAGTGTAGGCGGGGCGCATTACGCGGCCTTTTCGCGGGTCTGCACGCACCTGGGCTGCTCGGTGAACCTCGTGCGCGACCAGGAAGTGCTGGCCTTCGCCTTCAACTACCGCCCGCCGCAGGGCGAGCGCCACCCGCAGCTGGGCTGCCCCTGCCATTACAGCGTGTTCGACCCGCTGCGGGCGGGAGAGGCCGTCTTCGGCAAGGCCGCCTCTCCCCTGCCCCGCGTGCGGCTGGAGGCGCGCGAAGGCGACCTGTACGCCACCGGCATCGAACCCGCGCCGGAGTTCAGCGGCTGATGGCGGTGGCCCTGACCTTCACCTCGGGCGACCCGCAGGCCGCCTCGCGCGTGCTGGTCGCCTCGGCGCAGGCCCTGGCCGGCCGGGGCGAGGCGCTGTGGCCGCCCGAGAGCCTGACGCCCGAGCGGCTGGCCCGGCACTATCCCCCGGCGGGCTGGCGCGTGGCCTGGCACGCGGGCACAGCGGTCGGGTGCTCTGTCCTGCTGGAGCGCGACCCTCTGTTCTGGCCCGACGATCCGCCCGGCGAGGCGCTGTACCTGCACAGACTGGCTGTTCACCCGGCGGCGCAGGGGCAGGGGCTGGCCGGTCTCCTGCTGGCGGACGCGGCGGCGCAGGCCCGGGCGGCGGGGCGCAGCTGGCTGCGTCTGGACACGGCCTCCGACCGGAGCAAGCTGCGGGCGCTGTACCTCGGCGCCGGGTTCGTGCCTGTAGATGAAGTGCAGGTCGGGGCCGACCATGTCGTCCGCTTCGAACTGCGGCTGAAATGAGGCAACAGGTCAGCTTAGCTTCTTCTAAACTCGGTCTCATATGAGATACGCGCCCCTGCTCCTCCTGCCGACCCTGCTGCTGGCCTCCTGCCATGGGCAGAACACCCCGACCGTGACGACCTACACCAGCACCTCCGGAACGGTGCGGGAACTGGGAACGCCCGGCGCCAACGACATGGTCGCCCCGACCACGGCTTGGACAGGAGGGGCCGGGACCATTCAGGCGACTGTCGCGGACGCAGGTACCCAGGGCGCGACCTCGGCCAGCCTGGCGAGCAACGGCACCTTCACCCTCCCGCTGCCCACCAACGTCAAGACCCGGAGCCTGAGCAGCGACGAGTTCACCCTGCCGGGATCGGAAGAGCTGGGCTGCGCCGGCACGCCGACCGTCAGCGATCCGGCGGCCCGCTTCGCCGTCCTGAATGTCAACGTCAGCGCCGGCAAGCAGGGCCCGGTCGACCCTGTCCGGATCTCGTTCACGGGAACGGTCAATGCACCGACCGGCCTGAGCATCGAGTCCGGCGCCTTCCTGTACGCGGATCGTCCGGTCAGCATCACCGGGACGCAGACCTGCACCCTGACAGAGAGCGGCGAGACCTACACCTTGACCTCTTCTCTCAACATGACTTTGGGTCAGGGCTGGAACAAGGTCACGGCCACGGAAATCATCAACGACAGCGGAGCCAGCCTGAATCTCACCAGTGGGACCTTCCCCACTGAGGAATGGGTGTACCTCGACGGCAGCGCCCTTACCAGCGCCGCCGTCCACCGCGCGGCGTCCAAGCTGCCAGCCGGCCTGAAGCCGTTCAAGTTCTCGGACCTGCGCTGAAACCAGCGCCCTGGCCCGGCCTCAGCCGGGTTCGAGCAATGTCCGCACCTCACTGAACGGCAGCCGCCCGGCCCCCGCCACCTTGAGCCGCAGGTTCAGCCGCGCCCGGCGCAGCAGGTCCGGATCGAGGCGGTGCCCCCAGCGGGCCAGGGCCGGGGCCGGGTCGTCCATGACAGCGACCTCGGCCTCCAGCGCATTCCAGCCGGCCTGCCCCCAGTCGAGCAGGCCGGCATAGTCTCCCGACCCCCCGACCAGCAGGTTCAGACGGTACACGTCGCCGTGGATGAAGGTGGGCGAGACGACCGGATACGGGGTGCCCAGCAGACGCCCGAGTTCCGCACGCTCGCCGGGAGTCCAGCCGGCCCGGGCCTGGGTTCGCCCAATCCACTCGGAGTCGCCCTGCCAGGAGGCCATGCGCCGGGGCCGGGGCAGCGGCGGCATGGCCTGGAGCCGGCCGAGGTCGTCCAGGACGGCTTCCCAGACCTGGGGCTGCACCTGCCCGGGCACCTCGCCGTCCAGCCGTTCCCACAGGCCGTAGCCCCGGCCCCAGTACAGTGGCCGCGCGGTGCGCACCCCCGCTGCGAGTGCGCCGCAGGCCACCCGCGCCTCGTGGGCATGCCGGGTCCGGCCGCCCAGGCGCAGCACGGCTGCGTCGGTCAACCAGACCTCGTTGGCGAAGCCTGTTCCGGCGCGGCGCAGGCCCGAGACGCCCAGGCCATGGCGGGCAAAGTACCGCTGCACGGACATGCAGGCAGTCTAGGAGCGGGCCGGCCAGTCAGCCAGTCGGCTCTCCATCCGGCCAGTACGCGCCGGAAAGCGCCGTGCCTATAGTCCAGCCATGCCGATAGTCCGGGAACGACGTCCAGAGGGGTTCGGGGTGCAGGCCGGGGGACTGGCGCGCGCGGCGCTGGCTCCCGCGCCGGTCCTGCTGCGCCGGGCCACCGCCGCCGACGCGGACCTGCTGGCCTGGATCATCCGCACGGCCTTCGCGGAGTACCGGGACCGCCTGTCGCCTCCCAGCCCCGCCGTGCAGGAATCGCCCGCTCGCCTCAGCGCCCTCCTGCGGAGCGGCGGCGCCTTCGTGGCCGAATGCGGGGGACAGGTGGCCGGCGGCGTGCTGTACGAGCACCGGGGCGACCACCTGTACCTCAGCCGCCTGTCCGTGCTGCCCGGGGCGCGGGGCCGGGGGCTGGCACGCGCCCTGACTTCGGTCGTCGAGCGGCGGGCGGCCGAGCTGGGTCTGGGCTGCGTGCGGCTGTCGGTGCGGCGCGCCCTGCCCCGCAACCGGGCGATGTACCTGCACTTCGGCTACCGGCATTTCGGGAACGGCGAGGCGGCGGGCTGCCCCAGCGACGCCTCGGAGATGCTGGAAAAGCACCTCCGGGCGGCCTGCCGCGTCCGGCAACCTCATTGAACCCGGCGGCCGCCCCGCTCACCGGGCTCAGGCCAGCGAACGCAGGGCGCCGCGCATGAGCTCCAGGCCGGTCTGCGCCTCCTCGCGCGTGAGGATCAGCGGCGGGCTGACACGGATCACGGCTTCACCGCAGTCGAGGTTCAGGAGCCCGCGTTCGAACATCGCCATGCTGGCCGCGTCGCGCAGGCGGCCGTCGGGCGAGCCGTCGGGTTTCACGAATTCCAGCCCGATGAACAGGCCCTGCCCGCGCACGTCGCCCAGGAAGGGAAACTCGGCCTGCATGGCCCGCAGTTCGGTCAGCAGGTACGCGCCCACGTCGGCGGCATTCTCCATCAAGGACGCGCCGCAGCCGGGGTGGGCGACCACGCCTTCGAGCAGGTCGAGGGTGGCGTGGGCCGCCGCCGCCGACACCGGATTGCCGCCGAAGGTCGAGCCGTGCGAACCGACCGGCCACGTCATCACGCTCTCGCGGGCCAACAGCGCCGAAATGGGCAGGCCCGAGGCGATGCCCTTGGCGACCGTGACCATGTCGGGCTGCACGTCCCCGAAATTCTGGAAGCTGAACATCTTGCCGGTGCGGCCCATGCCCGCCTGCACCTCGTCGAAGATGAGCATGATGCCGTGGCGGTCGCACAGCGCGCGCAGCCCCGGCAGGAAGTCGGCCGGCGGCACGATGTAGCCGCCCTCGCCCTGCATCGGCTCGACGATGATGGCCGCGACCTCGTCGGCCGGGATGACCCCCACGAACAGCGCCTCGATCTGGTCGAGCACCGCCTGGCCGCAGGTCTCGGGCGTGCTGCCCGGCAGCGGCCGGAAGGGGTTGGGGTATGGCACGTGCGACACGGCGGGCAGCAGCGGCCCGAACCCGCGCTTGTACTTCGTCTTGCTGCCGGTCAGCGTGATCGCGCCGTAGGTGCGCCCGTGGAAGCTGCCCATCGTCGAGATGATGTGCGCCCGCCCGGTGTGGTTGCGCGCGAGCTTGACGGCCGCCTCGACCGCCTCGGCACCCGAGTTGCCGAAAAAGACGCGCCACTTTTCGTGCCCGCCGTCCGGCAGCGGGCGCTCGATGTGCTTGACGAGCCGCTCGGCCAGACTGGTCGTGATTTCCTGCGGGTAGTCGGTGAGGCACACGTGCGCGAACTTGCCGACCTGCTCCTGCACGGCCCGCACCACATGCGGGTGCGCGTGCCCGGTCGTGCTGACCGCGATGCCCGCGAAGAAGTCCAGCATGGTGTTGCCGTCGGCGTCGGTGAGCCACACGCCCTCGCCGTGGTCGGGCACGAAGGGGTAGGGCCGCATGTACGAGGTCGAGAGGTGCTGCGCGTCGCGGCCCATGATCGCCGCCGTCTTGGGGCCGGGCAGGGCGGTGCGCAGCTCGGGCTGGCGGGCCTGGGTCTTGGGCTGGTCGAGGGTGGTCATGACTTCTCCTGAAAAAAGAGAGCGGGCGAATGGAGGCTGCCGGGCAGAGGCGGGGCAATCGCTGCGCTGTCCGGAACGTCGGTTCGGTGTGTCCCGGCCGGCGCCGCCGCGATGCGGGCTTCTAAACCTGTTGCGCGGTAGTGGGCTGATCGGCGAAAAACTTCGTCTGAGTCGCGCAAAAACTCGTAATTTTATATGCTGTTTAAAACAGATAGAATTTGACGTCCTAGAAGCTAATTTCTCTGGCACTGCCCTTACTGCACAATCGGGCTTCAGTCGCCGCTGATCGCGGGGATCGTCTGCGGCAGGCCGTCGGGCGCCGTGTCGGTCACGGGCGCCGCGCCCACGCCGTAGGCGGTCCACTTGTCCTCGCGGCTGTTCAGGCGGTGCTGCGTCGCGCCGGGGCGGTTGCGGCTCTCGCTGAATTCCTTGGGTTCGATGGAGATGCGCTCGCCCTCCATCAGCCCAAAGATGCCGCTCTGGCCGGGTTCCTGGCGCTGCCAGTCGGCAGGCACGGCCATGTCGGGGCCGGTATAGTCGGTCGGCTCGCTGTAGGCGGCGATGTAGCCCTCGAAGTTACGCAGGATCAGCTTTTCGGGGCTGTGCGAGAGCACGTAGTTCGGCGCGACCGGAATCTTGCCGCCGCCGCCGGGCGCGTCCACGACGTAGGTCGGAATGCTGTAGCCGCTCGTGTGGCCGCGCAGCGACTCCATGATCTCCAGGCCCTTGCTGACGGTGGTGCGCAGGTGGCCCGCGCCGTGTACGAGGTCGCACTGGTAGATGTAGTAGGGCCGCACCCGGATCTTGACGAGTTCGCGCAGGAGCTTCTGCATGATGACCGGGTGGTCGTTCACGCCGCGCAGCAGCACGCTCTGGTTGCCCAGCGGCACCCCGGCGCGCGTGAGGCGGTCACAGGCCTCGGCCACCTCGGGGGTGATCTCCTTGGGGTGGTTGACGTGGATGTTCATCCAGACCGGGTGGTTCTCGGAGAGGACGTCGCACAGTTCCTGCGTCACGCGCATGGGCATGAACACGGGCACGCGCGTGCCGATCCGCACGATCTCGATGTGCTCGATCTTGCGCAGCTCCGAGAGCAGCCGCCCCAGCACCTTGGGCGCCAGCGTGAGGGGATCGCCGCCCGAGAGCAGCACGTCGCGCACCTGCGGGGTGCGGCGCAGGTACTCCAGCTGCGCCTCGTACTCGGCCGGGTTGAAGGTCTCGCTCGGGTCGCCCACGATGCGCGAGCGGGTGCAGTAGCGGCAGTAGCTCGCGCACTGGGTCGTAACCAGCATCAGCACGCGGTCGGGGTAGCGGTGCACCAGCCCCGGGACCGGGCTGTGCTTGTCCTCGGCCAGCGAGTCTTCCATCATCGCCGTGAAGGGCGTGAGCTCGTGGTGCGTCGGGATGACCTGGCGCCGGACCGGGCAGGTCGGGTCTTCGGGGTCCATGAGCGAGGCGAAATACGGCGTGATGTCGAGCCGGAAAATGCCCTCGGCACTCGCCCCCCGGCGCTCGGAGTCGGTCAGGCGCAGTACCTCTTCGAGTTCCGCGACCGAGTTGATGCGGTTTTTGAGCTGCCATTTCCAGTCGTACCACTGCTCGTCGGGAACATGCTGCCATTTGGGGGCGCGGTGACCGCGCGGCAGCATCTGCTGGGCACGGGTGGTCGCCTGGGGGTGAATGCTGGACATACGGGCCTCCAAAAAAGCGTTTGGTATTGAGGCCTTCATTCTCCGCAGCGCGGCGGCCTTTTTGGAAGCGCGGCGCAGGGCGTGCAGGGAGACCTTCACCCCATGTCCGGTGGGCAAACGACACCCTCAACCTTTCAAATGCTAGGCTGACCACCATGAGACAGTTCGGCGGGTCGCTCGACCCCCTCGACCACCGCATCCTTCAGGAACTCCAGACCGATTCGCGCCTCTCCATGCGCGAACTGGGCCGCCGCGTGGGCCTCTCGGCCCCGGCCGTCACCGAGCGCGTGCGCCGCCTGGAAGACGCCGGGGTCATCCTGGGCTACGGCGTGCGCGTGGCCCCGAAACCCCTGGGCCGCACCATCACCGCCTTCATCGGCGTGCAGGACAGCGGGCGCAACGACCCGACCCTGGTGCGCTGGGCCACCCGGCACGACGGCGTGCTGGAATGCCACAGCGTGACCGGCGACAACAGCTGCATCCTGAAGGTCGCCGTGCCCGACGTGGGCGAACTGGAAGCCATGCTGAGCGAGCTGATCGGCATGGGCTTCACCTGCGACACCTCCATCGTCCTGAGCACGCCGCTGGAAGGCAAGCTGCTGCTGCCCCCGCGTTAGGCTGCCGGTGTCCCTGCTCGCCTGCACCGACGTGGACTACCGCGCCGACGGCACGGCCCGCGCCGCGCTGCTGCTGTTCGGGGGCTGGCGGGCCCCCTCGGAAGTCGGGGGCCGCATCCACCGTGCGCAGGCGGTCGCCCCCTACGAACCCGGGGCCTTCGCGCGGCGCGAGCTGCCCTGCCTGCTGCCGCTGCTGACGCCACTGGTCGGCCACCTGGAGGCGGTGATCATCGACGGCTACGTCACCCTCGACGGAAATGGACGCCCCGGCCTGGGCTGGGCGCTGTACGAGGCGCTGGGCCGGGCCGTCCCGGTGGTGGGCGTCGCCAAGACGGCCTTCCGGGGGTCACCCCATGCCGGGCCTGTCGAGCGCGGCGGCACGCGGGCGCTGTATGTCACGGCGGCGGGGCTGGAGGCGCGTGCGGCGGCCACGCTGGTGCGCGACATGGCCGGCGAATACCGGGTGCCCACATTGCTGCGGCGGGTGGACCGGGCCTGCCGGGCCGCACCGTAACGCATCAGAACGTCCCCGATCCGGGGGACGGGGACAGAAGAAGCTGCTCCAATTTCCGAGTAGCCGAGAGGGCGGCGGAGAGTGGTCCAGCACCCTCGCTTCCCCGCCGGTCTCAGCAGGCCTTCCTCAGCGACGCCCGCCGAACATGCCGATCAGGTCGTTCAGGGCGTTCCCGTCGCCGTCGCGGTCCAGCGTGCGGTTCAGGGTGCTCAGGAGGTCGCCACCCTGCGGCTGAGGCTGCCGGGTCTGCTGGGCGTCGTCCCGGGTGCGCCCGTTCAGCTCGTCGAGGTCATTCTGGGCGCGGCCCACGTCGCCGCCCTGCCCACTGCCCGCCGGGGCCGAGCCGGGAAACAGCGAGCCGCCCTGTCCGCCGGCCCACTGGTCGCTGCCCCTCTGGGTCTGCATCTGGGGCGCGCTCTGGCCCTGCGAGTGGCCGCCGCCCAGTAGACCGCCAAGCAGGCCCCCCAGACCGCCCGAGCCCCCCCCGCCGAGCAGGCCCCCGAGCAGCCCACCGAGGTCGCCCAGCCCGCCGCCCTGGCTGCTCTGGCCCTGGCCCAGCCCGCCGCCCTGACCGCCGCGCTGCCGGCTGAGGTAGGCCAGCACGAGCGGCGCGAGCATCGAGAGGACCTGCATGGCGAGCTGCGGGCTGAGGCCCGAGCGCTGGCTCACGGCGTTGGCCGCCGCCTGCCCCTGCCCGCCGAAGATCTTGCCGACGATGGCCTGCCCGTCCCGCATGTCGGGCATCTGCCCCTGCTGAAAGAGGTCCAGGGCGCGGCCGTCGTGCTGATTCAGGGCTCCCGTCAGCGACTCCATGCCGCCGGGCTGCGCGGCGTTGCGCGTCAGCGCGCCGAGCAGCAGGGGCACGGCCGCCTCCAGGGCCGAGGAGGTCTGCTGCGGGTCGGTGCCGAGCTGCGAGCTGATCTGTCCCTGGGCCTGCCCCATCCCGCCGAGCCTACTGAAAAGGTCCATCATGCCCCCAGCCTAGAAGGTGGCCTCCGGCAGCGGATACGGCCTGCCCTCACCCACTTTGAGCGAGGGTTCAGGCTTGGAGGGACCGGCGCAGCCCCCCGCGTCCGGCCCGCCCGGAAGCTGCGCCATTTGGCCCATGCCGCGCCCCGCGCCGCGCCCCTATCCTGTGCCCCTTCCCCGGTTCGGCAAAACAAGGGGCGGAGGACCATTTGAATACGATTCGTGCGGCGGCTCCCCCCGATTTCCGGGGCGGCCTGGCCGGGACGGCGACGCTGTATGCGGCGACCGCCCGCCTGGGCTTCCGGCGGCAGTTCGCCTACCCACAGGCGGCGGCGTGGGGCCTGATCACCAACTTCTTTTTCGGCGTGCTGAGGATCGCGGTGCTGCTCGCCCTGTTCGGCGCGAGACCGCAGGTCGGGGGCTGGACGGCGGCCGACGCCGTGACCTACGTGGGCCTCACGCAGATTTTCATCGGGGCCTTCTCGCTGTTCGGCTGGACCGACTTCATGCGCGCCGTCCACCGGGGCGAAGTCGTGACCGACCTGCTGCGGCCCACCTCCCTGCTGCCCTTCTGGGCCGCGCAGGACGCGGGGCGCGCGGCCGGCCAGTTCATGCTGCGCGGGCTGCCCATGCTGGCCCTGTTCGTGCTCGTGTGGGAGGCGCGGTGGCCCGCCCAGCCGCTGCCGACCCTCCTCAGTGTCCTGCTGGCCTGGGCCTGCGGCTTCGCCTTCCGGTTTCTGGTGAACTGCGCGGCCTTCTGGTCGCCGGACGCCGTAGGCATCGGGCGCTTTGCCTGGGCGGTGCAGGGCCTGGGCTGCGGGTTCCTGATGCCGCTGGCCTTCTTTCCGGCGTGGGTGGGCTCGGCGCTGGCCTGGACGCCCTTTCCCGCGATGCTCAATACGGTGGTCACCCTCTGGCTGGGCCAGAAGACCGGCGCGGCGGCATGGGCGGCGCTGGCGGGGCAACTCGGCTGGACGCTGGTCCTGTTCGCGCTGTGCGCCCTGGCCCTGGCGCGCGGCCTGCGGCGGCTGGAGGTGGCCGGTGGGTAGGGGGCGCGTGGCCCTGGACTCGGCCATACACCACCTGCGGCTGTACTTCCTGCTGCTGCGCGCGCAGGCCCGCTCGCAGGGGGTCTACCGCGCGTCCTTCGCGCTCGACGCCCTCGCCACGGCGCTCATCACGGCGACCGAGTTCGCGGCCTTCGCGCTCGTGCTGCCGCGCTTCGGGGGGCTGGGCGGGTGGACGCTGGGCGAGGTCGCGCTGCTGTACGGGCTGGCCGAGCTGGGCTTCGTGCTCATGGACCTGCTCTTCGGGGGCTTCGACGCGCCCAACCTCTCGGCCCAGGTCCGCAGCGGCAGTTTCAGCACGCTGCTGCTGCGGCCCGCGCCGCTGCCCGTGCAGGTGCTGGGGTCGGACTTCGCGCTGCGGCGCTTTCCGCGCGCCCTGCTCGCGGCCGGCATCCTCGCCTACGGTATGGCGCACTCGGGCGTGGCCTGGACGGCAGGGGATATGGCGCTGCTGGCGGGCAGCCTCGTGGGCCTGATCGCCTTTTTCGGGGGCCTGTTCGTCGTCGGGGGGACCCTGACCTTCTGGACGGTCGAGAGCGTCGAGGCCATGAACGTCCTGACCTACGGCGGACGCAGCCTGATCTCGTACCCGATGGATATCTACGGCGAGTGGCTGCGCCGGGCCTTCACCTACCTGCTGCCCGCCGCCTTCCTGTCGTACTTTCCGGTGATGCATCTGCTGGGCCGCCCGCTGCCCGACGGCCTGCCGGGCTGGGCGGCGTACCTCGCGCCGGTCGCCGGGCCGCTGGTGCTGGGGGCCGCCGCGCTGCTGTGGCGCGTGGGCGTGCGCCACTACCAGGGGACCGGCTCGTGACGGCCCGCCCCGGCCTGACTAGGCGGCCCCGGCCCTGCCCCGGAGGCGCGCGCCAGAGTGGCCGCCATGGCGACCGATCTCAAGCCCACCGTGAACCCCGAAGACACCCTGGCCCTCCTCGACCTGCGCCTGGGGCGCGTGCTGGCCGCCGTGCCCGAACCCAGCGCCCCGAAGGCCGCCTACCGCCTGACGGTGGATTTCGGCAAGTACGGCACCCGCACCAGCGTAGGGCGCTTCACGGGACAGACCCCCGAGCAGCTCGTCGGTACCCAGGTCGTCGGCGTGCTGAACTTCGCGCCGCGCACGGTGGGCGACGTGCAGTCCGAGGTCCTGATCCTGGGCGTGCAGTTTCCCGGCCTGGCGAGCGGCGAGGCCACCCCCCTGACGCCCGCGACGGCGGCCAAGCTGGGTGGCAAGGTGTTCTGAAGGCGGTGGGGAGGGGGATGCCCGGCGGCCCGGGCCTTCACCGCCCCGGAGACGCCTCTTCTGCTTGGCCTGGCCTCTCCACTTCCCACGCCCCACCCCCCACCTTCCCCCAGGAGTCCCCATGATCGAAGTCCAGCACCTCCACCAGACCTTCGGGCGCGGCCACCGGGCCACCGTCGCCGTGCAGGACGTGTCGTTCTCGGTCGCGGCGGGCGAGGTCGTCGGGTATCTGGGCCCCAACGGCGCAGGCAAGTCCACGACGGTCAAGGTGCTCACGGGCCTGCTCGTGCCCACCTCGGGCCGGGTCACGGTGGGCGGCGTGGTGCCCTGGCGCGAGCGGCGGCGGCATGTCGCGCGGCTGGGCGCGGTGTTCGGGCAGCGCACGACGCTGTGGTGGGACCTGCCGGTGCGCGAGTCGCTGGACCTGCTGCGCCACGTGTACCGCGTGCCCGCCGGGCGCTTCCGCGAAAATCTGGCCGAGTTCACGGCGCTGCTGGACCTGGGGCCGTTTCTGGACACGCCCGCCCGCGCCCTGTCGCTGGGCCAGCGGATGCGCGCGGACCTCGCGGCGGCGCTGCTGCATGGCCCCGAGCTGCTGTTTCTCGACGAGCCGACGGTGGGCCTGGACGTGGTCGCCAAAGAGCGCATCCGCGAGTTCGTGCGGACCATCAACGCCGAGCGCGGGGTCACGGTGCTGCTCACCACCCACGACCTGGGCGACGTGGAGCGGCTGGCCCGGCGGGTGATGATCATCGACGGCGGGCGGCTGCTGTACGACGGCGCCCTGGGCGAATTGCAGACCCGCTACGGCGGCGAGCGCGAGCTGCACGCCGAGTACGAACACGCGCCCCCCAGCCCCGAGGTGCCGGGCCTGACCTTGCTCTCGGCCGACGGCCCGCGCGTGCGCTACGGCTTTTCGGGCGCGGCGGCGCTGCCCATCGCCCGCGTCACCGCCCACGCCCCGGTGCGCGACCTGACGGTGCGCGAACCCGACATCGAGGCGACCGTGCGCCGCATCTACGAGGGCGGGCTGCTGCGCCGGACAGTAGGCCAGGCGGGTGCCGTCCCCCGGTGAAGCTCCGCCCGCCGCTTCAGCCCCGTCCCTGCGGCCCGACCCCCTGCCCCCCGAGCTGGACGCCCGGGAGACCAACCGGTGCTGGGGCGTGCCTCCCCGGGCACGGTGGGCCGAGTTGCAGCCGATCCCGTCGCGCCGGGGGCTGTGGTTCGGAGGCTAGGTGCTCCTGGGCAGTCTGCTCGCCCTCTTCTGGCCGGACCCGCACCCCGCCTCGCCGCGCGGACTCTCGCTGGGACTGGCGGCCACCGCCACAGGCTGCGCCGCACTGAGCCTGTGGCTCTGCCGGCACGCCCGGGTACCCTGGCGAACGGAGGACGGACGGTGATGTGGTGGGCCAGCTGGTGGGCCGTCCTGGCCCTTGTTCACCGCAGAAAACAGCCGCTCGCCTTTCTGGGAAGACTGGGCGGAGCACTCCTGGGTCCAGGGTCTGCCTGCGGCCACCGTGCTGGTCTTTCCGGTCCTCGCCCTGTGGCGGGTCTGGACGGCCCACCGCCCGCCCCACCGTGAGGCCGCGCGTTAGTATCCGGGCCATGACGTCTCCAGGTCGCCCCCTTCCCGGCACGACGCCCCGCTGGGTCTGGCCGCTCGTGCTGGGCTGGGTCGCCCTCTCGGCGCTGCTCCACCTCTCCGGAGGGCCGGGGCAACCGGTGCCGGGCCTCCAGCCGCCGCTGCCGACCACCCTGGGGCTGGCGGGGTATCTGGTGCTGCTGCTTCAGGTGCCCGCGCTGCTGTGGGCCGCGCCCATCGTCGTGAGCCGGGAGGCCAGCGAGGCGACCCGGCAGTTCGCCGTGACCTTCGCCCTGATCCTGGGCGTGGGCCTGCGGCTGCTGAGCCGCGCCGTGTCGGACCTGACCCAGGGGCGGCCCCTGGACCCCTACTCGGCGGTGGTCGGCCTCCTGGCCCTCGGCGCCCTGGCGTTCGTGGTGCAGCGCAGGCGACAGAAACTACGTCAGGGCGCATGATGCGGGATCCCGACCCGGGCCGCCTGGGCATCGGCTGGACGCTGCTGTTCGGGCTCTCCCTGGCCGCCGCGACCTACGGCATGGTCCTTTCGCTGCTGGGCGGGCCGGGCCAGCGGGTGCCCGGCGTGGACGACCCGTATCCCGACGCCCTGGGCGCGGCCGGATACGCCGTCACGCTGCTTCAGGTACCCGTCCTGCTGTGGGGCTGGTGGCTGCTGGTGGCCCGACGGACGCCGGCCCAGCTGCGTTCGGTCGCCCTGCCGATGCTCCCCGCACTGGCCCTGACCCTGCAAGAACTGGCCGAGATCGTCTCGAACGCCGTGTACGGGCGGCCCCAGGACCTGCCGGATCTCCTGGTCTACGGTGGGGGCGTCGTCTTCATGGCGGGGTTTCTGGGCTATGTCCTCTGGTTCACCACCCGCAAGGCCCCGGCCCCACGCCGATGACCCCGCCGCTCCCCGCCGCCTTTTTCGACCGCGATCCGGTGCTCGTCGCCCGCGAACTCCTGGGCACGATCCTGGTGCATACCCTGCCGGGCGGCGAGGTGCTCTCGGGCCGCGTGGTCGAGACCGAGGCCTACGACTGCCCCCGCGACCCGGCCTGCACCGCCGGGCGCTTTCACGCTGCCCGCAGCGCCGACATGGCGACCGCGCCGGGGCGCTGGCTGTTCTGGGCGGCGCACGGCCACCCGCTGCTTCAGGTGTCGTGCCGCGCGGCAGGCGTGGCCGCCAGCGTCCTGATCCGCGCGCTGGAGCCGCTTTCGGGGATAGACCAGATGCTCACGCACCGCCCGGTCGTGCGCGCACGCGACCTGACGAACGGCCCGGCCAAGCTCGTCTATGCCCTGGGCCTGCGGCCGGGCGAGGTGGCGCACACCCCGGTGGACAGCCCCGCCCTGCACCTGCTCGCCCCCGGGGTGCCGCTGCCCGACGCCGGGGTGACGGTCACGGCCCGCGTCGGCCTGCGCGGGGGGCGCACGCTGCCGTGGCGCTTCCTGATCACGGAGAGCCCCTGGGTGTCGCCGGGCGCGCCGGGCCTGGACCTCGCCGGGCCAGGGACCGACCTGCCGGAGGTCAACATTCGCTAAAAACGGCCCCCTGTGGGGGATGCTCTAGGCTGGGCCGGATGTCTGCACCCCTTCCGGACCTTGACCCCGCGCGGGCGCTGGACGTGTCCTTCTTCGACCGCGACCCGGTCGAAGTGGCGCGCGAACTGCTGGGGATGGCCCTGGTGCGCCAGTTGCCCGGCGGCCCCCGCCTGGCCGCCCGCATCGTGGAGACCGAGGCCTACGACTGCCCGCGCGACCCGAGCTGCCACGTCATCGCGCGGCTGCCGGGGGCGGCGCAGGCGCTCGGGGGGGCACCGGGGCGGATCTACTTCCACGCGGTGTACCAGCACGCGCTGCTGAACGTGGTGTGCCGCGAATCGGGCGTGCAGGCGGCCATCCTCATCCGCGCGGCCGAGCCGCTGCTGGGCGAGGACACCATGCGCGAACTCCGGCCGGTCAAGCGGCGGCTGGACCTCACGAACGGCCCCGCCAAGCTCATGACGGCCCTGAGCATCACCCCCGACCTGAACGGGCAGCGGGCCGACGGGCCGGAGCTGTACTTCGTGCCGGGCGAGCCGGTGCCCGACGCCGAGGTCACGACCACGCCCCGCATCGGGCTGCGGCTGGGCACCGACCTGCCCTGGCGCTTCCTGGTGAGGGGCAACCCCTGGGTGTCGCCGGGCAGACCGGCGGGCGCGTGAACACAGCGGGCCATGCCCACCGGGGCAGCGACGTTCCGGCCGCCTTTTCCGGCTGGCGGCCATGAGCGCCCCCACACCTGCCGCCCTGCGCGCCGCCGCGTGGCGCACGCTGGAGAAGGCCAGGACCGTGCAGGCCGCGCTGGACCGTCTGGGCTTCGTGCAGGCCGACCCCATCCGCTCTCCGGCCCGCGCGCAGGACCTCACGCTGATGGCGCGGGTGCCCGGCTACCGCGCGGGCGACCTCGAGCGGCTGTACCCCGGCCTGGACGCCGAGGAGGACATGCTGCCCAACTACGGCTTCGTGACGCGGCGCGTACAGGCGCTGCTGCACCCGCGCGAGGTCGGCGTGACCCGCACCGAGCAGGAGCACCCCGAGCTGCTGGACGAGGTGCGTGCCCTGCTCGCGGGCCGGGAGGAGGTCCACCCCCGCGAGGTCGCCGCGCTGCTGGGCCGGGGCCGGGTCGTGAACGCCTGGGGCGGCCAGTCGAGCGCGAGCACCCGCGCCCTGGACACCCTGCACCGCCGGGGCGAGGTGCGCGTGACCCGGCGCGTCTCGGGCGTGCGGCTGTACGGCCCGGCCCCGCATCTGGCCGCCCTGCGCGCCTCGCCGCTGCCCGAGGAGGAGCGGCTGCGCGGCGCCGTACACCTGCTCGCCGCGCTCTACGCCCCGCTGCCTGAGGCCAGCCTGGGGTATCTGGTCAGCCTCTCGCACCTCGGCCTTCCGCACCTGCGCGGCGAACTGCGCGCGGCCTTCCGGCAGGCGGTACGCGGCGAGCTGGCAGGTGCGGTGGTCGAGGGCATGCGCTACGTGTGGCCCGCCGAGTCGGCCCCGCAGGACGCCCCCGCGCCGCGCGGCGTGCGGATCGTGGGCCCCTTCGATCCGCTGGCGTGGGACCGGCGCCGCTTCGCGCACCTGCACGGCTGAACCTACAAATTCGAGGCCTATACGCCCGCCCCGGCGCGGCAGTTCGGCTATTACGCGCTGCCGGTGTTCCACGCCGGACGCGCAGTGGGCTGGGCCAACCTCAAGGCGGCGGGCGGCGGCCTGGACGCCGAGTTCGGATTCGTGCCCGGCGTGCGCCGGACGGCCACGCTGATGCGGGGGCTGGAGACGGAACTGGAGCGTTACCGGGCCTTTCTAGGCCTCACGGCAGAATCCGGAGAATCAAGCGGAGCGAGCATCTGAGAATGCCCGCGATTGCGGGTGAAATCGAGGGGGCACTGCCGATCCCGCGACGGAACGGAAACCCGCCGTCACGCCCGGAGTTCGGCCCACGCCCCCGCCACGTTGTCCAGCGAGGCCCACACCCCGCTGCCCCGCCGCGCCCGCCCGGCCTGGTCGGCGGTCGAGAGCAGGTTCAGGGCCGTGCCCGCCCGCTCCTCGGCGGCGAGTTCGGCGGGGGTCAGGGACAGGCCGTGCGCCGCGAGGTCCTGCCGGTAGGCGGCCCGCACGCCCGGCGCGTACCGTGCCCGCTCGGCGGCGTCCAGCCGCACGGCCAGTAGGTGCGCGAGGTCCTCACCGGGAAAAGAAGGATGTACCTGCCCGTAGTCGATGAGGACAGGGGGGCCGTCCCGCCGCCACAGCACCTGCCCCGAGTGGATGTCCCCATGCGCGAGCGTGTGGGGGCGCGTGTGGGCCAGCAGCCCCGGCAGCTGCGCGGCGGCCTCCCGGACAGCGGCCGCATGGGGGCCGGCCCAGGTGGCGGCCATCCGCTCGGCGTCCTCCAGCAGCGCCGCCGGGTCCCAGCGCCACTCGCCCCGCAGTGCCGGGTGTCCGTTCCAGGCCGCGTGAAAACGCGCGAGCAGCCGCGCCACATCCAGCAGCGCCGCCGCCTGGGCCTCCGGCGTGGCGAACAGGCCCCAGCCGTGCGTCTCCCCGGCCAGATCGGGCAGCAGGAGGTGGGCGCGGCCCCCCGACTCATCCAGCGCGGCGTGCAGCAGTGGCGCGTGAGGCACGGTCACCAGCGGGGCCAGGTCGCGCAGGTAAGCGACCTCACGCGTGAAGCGGCGCAGCACGCGGCGGCGGCCCTGGCCCCGGCCCACGTATTTCAGGAACAGGGGACCGTGCGGGGTCGCGTAGCGGGCGAAACTCGCCCCCTCGCCGCGCCACGCCTCGACCCGCGTCCGGGGGCCGGGAAAGGCGGCGCTCAGCTCCTGCGGCCAGCGGCGTGAGGATACGGCCGGGCCGTCTCCGGAGAGGAGCGCCCGGCCGAGGGCAGACAGATTCAAGAAAGGGCGCAGGCTCAGGCGACGAGCGACACGAGACCCGCCACGCCGCCGCCCAGCAGCGCCGCGCCCACCACGAACACGCCCAGGCATCCCAGGCCCCGGCGCTGCTGCGGCCGGAAATGCCCGCCCTGGGCGTAGTGGCCCCGGTGGCCGCTGCTGCTGCCCCCCATCAGGCCCCCCATCATGCCGCCCCGGCGGTGCCCGCTGGAATGAGAATGCCCGCGACTGACGAAACCCCCACGGCGATGACCGCTGCTGCGACTGTGACCGAAAAATCCTCTCCCAGAGTGGCTGCTCATGCTTCAGAGTACGGAGTTGGTCCGCGCGGAGTTCCGGGGGTGACCTTCGCGGATCTGCCATGTTCGCTTCATGTCGAAGGGCCTCCGGGCCGGGCGACTTCGATCAGGTGCTGCCCACATCCCACTCACCTTACACACGGCACTCACGGGCCGTATCATGACGGGGACATGAGTGAACGCAAGTATTTCGGAACCGACGGGGTGCGCGCCGTCGCGGGGCAGTTTCCGCTGACCGCCGCCTGGGTCATGGACCTCGGGGCCGCCGCCGGGGAAGTGCTGAAACGTCAGAACCCGCGCGCCAGCGTGGTCATCGGCAAGGACACCCGCCAGAGCGGCGACATGCTCGAAGCCGCCCTCGCCGCCGGCCTCACCAGCCGGGGCGTGAACGTCATCCACCTGGGCGTGCTGCCCACCCCCGGCGTGAGTTACCTGACCCGCCACCTCGGCGCCGACGCGGGCGTGGTCATCAGCGCGTCGCACAACCCCTACGAGGACAACGGCATCAAGTTCTTCGGCGCCGACGGCCAGAAGCTGCGCGACGCCACCGAGCACGAGATCGAGGCGGCCATCGACGAGGTGCCCGGCTTTGCGCCCGTGACCGGCGTGGCGCTGGGCGGCGTGACCAACTACACCGACGCCGAGCGGCTGTACGGCGTTCCTGCTGTCGCACGCACCCGACCTCTCGGGTATGCGCATCGCGCTGGACTGCGCCAACGGGGCGGCCTACCGCGTGGCCCCCAAGGTGTTCCAGGCGGCGGGGGCCGACGTGTTCGCGGTGTACACCACGCCCGACGGCCGCAACATCAACCGGGGCTGCGGCAGCACGCATATGGACCACCTGCGCCGGCTGGTCATGGAAGGCGACTACGACCTGGGCGTGGCCTTCGACGGCGACGCCGACCGGGCGCTGTTCGTGGACTCGCGTGGGCGCGAGGTGCAGGGTGACCACATGCTGCTGCTCAACGCGCGGGCGCGCGGCGAGCGGGCGGTGGTGACGACCATCCATGGCGAACATGGGCCTGGAGGTGAAGCTGCGCGAGGCGGGCATTCCGCTGGAGCGCACCGCCGTGGGCGACCGCTACGTGCACGAGCGCCTGCACGAGAAGGGCCTGAACCTGGGCGGCGAGCAGAGCGGACACGTGCTGTTCCTGGACGTGGCCCCGACCGGCGACGGCGTGCTGACCGCGCTGCTGACGCTGGGCAGCCTGCGCAAACTGGGGACCACCCTGGACGCGGTCCACGACGACCTCGTGATGTATCCGCAGACGCTGGTGAACGTGCGGGTGCAGGACAAGAAGGCGATCGCCCGCGACCCCGAGGTGGGGCGCGCGGTCGAGGCGGCCGAGGCGCGGCTGCGGGGCCGGGGCCGGGTGAACCTGCGCCCGAGCGGCACCGAGAACCTCATCCGGGTGATGGTCGAGGGCCAGGACGAGACCGAGATCCACCAGATCGCCGCCGACCTGGCCGGCGTCGTCCAGGCCCGCGGTCAGGTCGCCGGCTGAGGCGAAGGAGCGCCTCTCCCCTACCCTCCACTCACCACAGCCCACCCGCGCGCGCCCAGACTCTGCCCATGCAAGCCGCCTGGTACAGCCGCAACGGAGCCGCCCACGACGTGCTGGAGGTGGGCGAGCGCCCCGCCCCCACCGCCGGTCCCGGCGAGGTCCTCGTGCGGGTTCACGCGAGCGGAGTCAACCCGTCCGACACCAAGTCGCGCGCGCGCACGCCGCTGGGGGCCGACTGGGTCATTCCGCAGCAGGACGGGGCCGGGATCGTCGAGGCGGTGGGCGAGGGCGTGGACCCCGGCCGTGTGGGCGAGCGCGTGTGGATCTATGAGGCGCGCATCGGGCGGCCCAACGGGTGCGCGGCGCAGTTCGTGGCGGTGCCGGCCGAGAATGCCGTGCCGCTGCCCGACCACGTCTCCTTCGACGAGGGCGCGTGCCTGGGCGTGCCCGCGCTCACGGCGCACCGCTGCGTCTTCGCCGACGGCCCCGTGACCGGCCAGACGGTGCTGGTGACGGGTGGGGCGGGGGCGGTGGGCATTCACGCCATTCAATTTGCCAAGTGGGGCGGCGCGCGGGTCATCGCGACGGTCAGCCGTGAGGAACAGGCCGAGGTGGCCCGCGCGGCCGGCGCCGACGAGATCGTCTTCCGCAAGGACGAGGACGTGGCCGCCCGCATCGGGGAGATCACGGGGGCCGGGGACGGGCGCGGCGTGGACCGCGTGGTGGACGTGGCCTTCGGGGCCAATCTGGACACCACCCTGAAGGTCATCCGGCCCAACGGCGTGGTCGCCAGCTACGCCTCGGACGAGGTACCCGAGCCCAGGCTGCCCTTCTGGCCGCTGCTGGGGCTGGACGTGACCGTGCGCTTCGTCCTCGTGTACCGCATGACCCGGCAGGCGCACGAGGACGCCGTCCGCGACACCCTGACCGGCCTGCGGGAAGGCTGGCTGAAGACCGTCGTGGCCGCCCGCTACCCCCTGGACGAGATCGCCGCCGCCCACGAGGCGCTGGAGTCGGGCCGCACGGTGGGCAAGGTGGTCGTGCAGATCCCGTAGATGAGAGGGAGAGGTCGCTGCCTCCCTCACCCGCCTAGCCGCCCAGCACGTTCTCGCGGAAGCGTTCCAGGATCGCCAGCCCCACCGCGCCGCTCTTTTCGGGGTGGAACTGCGTGGCGTGGAGGTTGCCCTGGCTCAGCGCCGCCCAGAAGGGCACGCCGTACTCGGTGAGGGCGCCGTTGTCCACCTGCACGTCGGCAGGCACATAGTACGAGTGCACGAAGTAGGCGAAGGCCGATTCGTCCAGCCCGCGCAGCAGCGGCGAGTCCCCGACCATCCGCAGGCTGTTCCAGCCCATCTGGGGCACCTTGCGCGCCGGGTCGGCCTCGAATTTGCGCACCGTGCCCGCGATCAGGCCCAGGCCGGGCACGCCGGGGGCCTCTTCCGACCCCTCAAGGAGCATCTGCATGCCCACGCAGATGCCCAGCAAGGGCGTGCCGGCAGCGGCGCTGGCCATCACCGGGCCGTGGAAGCCGCTGTGCCCGAAGGCCTCCATGACCTGCCGGAAGTGGCCCTGCCCCGGCACGACCACTGCCGGGGCGTGCGGCACGTCGGCGGGGTCGTCCGAGACGCGCACGGTCATACCGGCGCGCTCCAGGGCCTTGGCGGCGCTGCGAACGTTGCCCGCGCCGTAATCGAGAAGAAGGACTTCGGGAGTGGCGCTCATCGTCCCCCAGCGTACTTCTTGAGGATGTCGGCTGTCGTTCCGGTGGCCCGGAGGGTGTCGCCTGTCCAGACGAAGGCCATGTCCCGGCGCACGGAACGCTCGGCCGGGGCCTCGCCGGAGAGCCCCATACCCAGCGTGCACAGGTCCGGGCGGCGGCTGTAGGTCGTGAGGGTCGCCCTCAGGGTCAGGTCGGGCCGCCCGTCGGCGTCACGGTCGCGGTCGTCCCAGGACAGGGGCGTGACCTCCCAGCGTCCGGCACACTGCTCCGATCCCTGCCCAAAAAAATCGCGGAAGCCGAGCCGCGGAAAGAGCGCGGCCGTCTGCACCCGCAGCTTGCCCGCAGGCCACGACACGGTCCTCAGCGCGCGGCCCAGCGGCTCGCCGGCGCGGCTCTCGTCCAGGCAGACGGCGGCCTGGGTCCCGCCGGGCCGGGGATAGGTCAGGCAGGGGCCGGCGAGCAGCGCGCCGCGAACGGGTTCGGCCGCCACCCACCGTCCCTGCACCCAGCGCAGCAGGACCGTCTCGCCCGCACAGCCCTCCGTTTCGGTGCAGAAGGTGGCGAGCAGTTCGCGGCGTCCCGACGCCGTGAAGGTGCCCGGCAGCAGGCTGGAGAACAGCAGACGCGCCTGCGGGCCGCGCAGTTCCGGGCCGGGGCGACCGCCAGAGCTGACCTGACGGCACCCGTCCAGGTGTCCCAGGGGCACCCTGGACGTGCACACCGCCCGGATCACGGCGTCCACCTCGGCGGCGCGGGGCGTGCGCGACTCGCTGGGGCCGGAGAACTGCGCGCACGCCGCCCCGAGGCCCAGCCCCAGCAGCGCGCCGAGCAGGGCGCGGGCCCGCACGCCTACAGGCTTCCCTTCGTGCTCGGCATGGCGTCCGAGGTCAGCGCCACCGCGTCGCGCAGGGCGCGGGCCAGGGCCTTCACGACCGCCTCGATGACGTGGTGCGCCTCGCGGCCCGCGAGCAGGCGCACGTGCAGCGTCACGCCGCCGTGGTTGCAAAACCCACGCAGGAACTCGCGCAGGTGGTAGTGGGTCATGCCGCCCGCCGTGCCCCACACGTCCAGCGTCTCGGGCTCGAAGGCGAGGTGCGCGCGGCCCGAGAGGTCCAGGACCACATGCGCGAGCGTCTCGTCCATCGGCACGAAGGCCGAGCCGTAGCGCTCGATGCCCTTGCGGTCGCCCAGCGCCTGCGAAAGTGCCTGCCCCAGCGTGATGCCCGTGTCCTCGATGAGATGGTGCGGCTCGATATGCAGGTCGCCGGTCGCCTGCACGCTCAGGCTCAGGCGCGAGTGGCGGGCCAGCGCGTCGAGCATGTGGTCGAAAAAGCCATGCCCGGTGGCGGGGGCGTCGTAGGCGGGCGAGTCGAGGTCCAGCCGGACGGTGATGTCCGTCTCGCTGGTGGTGCGCTTCAGGGTGGCCGTGCGGGACATGGACCCATGCTAAGGCGGCGGACACAGGGCGCGGCTGTGACCCTGCCGGCCGAAGAGCCGCTCCCTCTCATTCTGTCTTGACCGTAACTCCGTTACGTTATAGACTAAATACATGAAACTGAGCGATGTCCAGAAACGACTTCAGGCCCCGTTTCCCGCTCATATGGTGGCGTGGAAGCCCGCCGCGTTCAACAAGGAACGCACCCGCGCGCTGATGCTGGCGCACATCGACGCCCGCGCGGTGCAGGACCGGCTCGACGCCGTGTGCCCCGACGCCTGGGAATTCAGCGTGGAGGTCGTGGCCGGTACGCGCCTGCCCACCGTCAAGGGCCGCCTGACCATCCTGGGCGTGTCGCGCGAGGATATCGGCGAGGCCCCGGAGGGCGACCTGGGCACCCTGAAGGCCGCCACCAGCGACGCCATGAAGCGCTGCGCGGTGCAGTTCGGCATCGGGCGCTACCTCTACGACCTGCCCCGCCAGTGGGCCGACTGGGACGACACGCAGCGCGGCCCCGTGCAGGCCCCCGAACTGCCCGAGTGGGCGCGCCCCGACCACGAGCGCAGCCCCGGCGGCGCCCACCTCGTGCAGGCGATGGAGCAGCTGCGCTACGAGCTGCCCGAGGACCTGGACCTGCAGCGCGAGGTCTACAAGCACCTCAAGGCCGCGCTCGGCAGCCTGCACCCCGGCCAGCCCGGACGGGCCGCGTGAACGCCTCGCCGGGTGGCCGCCAGATCGCCACGCTGATGCTCGGGCTGCTGGTCCTGACCCTCCTGAGCGGTGCGCTGGCCCGCATGTTCTGAGCCTTCCACTGGCCCAACCCGCCCGCTGCCTGAGGCGGGTTTTTTCGTGTCCGACCAGTGTCACCCCGGCAGTACGCACAGCACCCCAAGAGAGCGTTTTACGCTTGCCGCATGACGTGGAATCCCGAGCAGTACCACCGCTTCCGGGCGGCCCGCAGCGCCCCGGCCCAGGACCTCCAGGCCCTTATTCCGGCGCGCGACTACCGCAGCGTGGTGGATCTGGGCTGCGGCACGGGCGAGCAGGCGCGGCAGCTCGCCGGGCGCTTTCCGGCGGCGCAGGTGCTGGGCCTGGACAGCAGCGCCGAGATGCTGGCCCAGGCGACGGAGAAACAGGCAGCCCCCAACCTCCGCTTCGAGGGGGGCGACATCGCCGGGCTGACGGGCGAGTACGACCTCATCTACGCCAACGCCTCGTTGCAGTGGCTGCCGGACCACCCGGCCCTCCTCGCGCGGCTGTGGGCGCGCCTGCGGCCCGGCGGCATGCTGGCCGTGCAGGTGCCCGCCAACCACGACCATCCCAGCCACCGCCTGCTCACCGAGACGGCGCAGGACTTCGCGGCCGAGCTGGGCGGCTTCACCCGCTTCGGCACGGCGCACGGGGCCTCGCCGGTGCTCACGCCCGCCGCCTACGCCGAACTTCTGGACGGCCTGGGGGCACAGGACGTCACCGCCCTGAGCAAGGTCTACCCGGTCGTGCTGCCGGGCGCGGCGGGCCTCGTCGAGTGGACGCGGGGCACGGCCCTCGTGCCCTACCTGTCGCGGCTCTCGGCAGAGGATGGCGAGCGCTTTCTGGCGGCCTACCTGGAACGGCTGCGGGCGGCCTTTCCGGGCGAGCGGGTGTACTACGCCTTCACGCGGGTGCTGTTCGTGGCGGGCCGGCCCACGGATTGATCAAGCCCGCTTCGTGCGGCGCAAATGAAAGGCGGGGTGGGGCCGGGTAGGCTCGGGCATGACCAAAGACCACCACAACGGCACCGACCGCCACGAGGACCGGGGCCAGGGCGAGGGCCACCAGCAGATCGGCGATCAGCAGCAGCCCAGCGGCGGCAAGAACTACCGCGAGGACGAGCCGACCCCGCCGAGCACCGGCAGCAGCAGCAACGACGACCACTCGGGCAAGGGCAACGACAGCTAGAGCCGTCCTTCCCCCATCCGCCCGCACCCGGGCGGTTTTTTTTGCCTACACCCCGCGCTTCTTCGTGCCCTTCATCGGCGCGTGGCTCCAGGGATCGTCGGGCCAGGGGTGCTTGGGGTAACGGCCACGCAGGTCCTTGCGCACCTCGAAATAACTCGAATTCCAGAAGGAACGCAGGTCCTGCGTCACCTGCACCGGGCGGCCGGCCGGCGACAGCAGGTGCAGCAGCACGGGCCGGCGCCCACCATCCACCGTCGGCGTCTCGGCGAGGCCGAACAGTTCCTGCAACTTCACGGCCAGGATGGGCGGCTCGCCCACGCGGTACTCCAGGCGGATACGGCTGCCGGTCGGCACCTCCAGGTGGGTGGGGGCCAGCTCGTTCAGGGTCTGGGGCAGCGGCCAGGGCAGCAGGGCCTGGAGGGCGGGCAGCACGTTCACGCGGGCGAGGTCGTCGCGGGTGCGCGCGCTGCCCAGCGCCGGGCCGAGCCACGTTTCCAGCGTCGCCAGCAGCGCCGTATCCGAGAGGTCGGGCCAGGCCTCACCGGGCCGCCACGCCCGCAGCGACTCCACACGCGCCCGGAACTGTTCGGCCTCCGGGGAAAAGGTCAGGAGGTGCAGGCCCTCCTCGCGCACGGCCCCGGCCAGGGCGGCGGCGCGCAGCTCGGCGGGCACGCCCGAGAGGGGCCGCGTGGCGAGCACCAGCGCGCCCACCCGACGCTCCTGCTGGGCGACCAGGGTGCCGGTGCGGCCGTCCCAGCGCACCACGTCCTGCCACGCCGCGCGGGCCTCCAGCGCACCCACATCCAGTGGCGCCGCCAGGTAGATGCGGCCCTCGGCCTGCCCGGCGTCGAGGTGCGCGACCGCCAGGGCCGACGCTCCGGCGAGCGCGTCCCCCTCGGGCAGCGCCGCGCCCTGCCCGCCCGCGAGCAGGAAGCGCCCGCGCGCCAGCCCCGTGCCCCCGGCCCGCGCCAGGGCGGCCCGCTCGGGGTAGGCCAGGGTCAGCAGCGCCCCGACATCGTAGGGGTCGGGGGGCGTGTGGTCGGGCTGAACCTTCAGCAGCCCGCGCCACTGCTTCGAGAGGCGCTCGACCCGCTCCAGCACGCCCACGTCGCCCGCGTGGGGTCGGCGCGCCCGCCACGCCCGCAGCGCCGCGACCCGCTCGCTCAGGTCGGCGCCGCTGCCGGGGGGCAGGGGGTCGCGTTCTTCGAGCAGGGCGGCTACGTCGGCGGCCAGGGCGGGGTCGTCTCCCGCCGTGAGCAGGTGCGCCAGCCGGGGATGCGTCGGGAAGTCGAGCAGGCGACTCCCCGCCGGGGTGATGCGGCCTTCGGCATCGAGCGCGTCCAGGTCGCGCAACAGCGTGCGGGCCGTGTCGATGCGGGCAGGCGGCGGCGCGTCCAGCCAGGGCAGCCCGGCGGGGTCGGGCGTGCCCCAGCCGGCGAGTTCCAGGGTCAGGGGCGCGAGGTCGGCCTCCAGGATCTCGGGGGGGCGGGCGGCAGGCAGCAGCGGCTGCGTGCGCGCGGGCCACAGCCGGTACGCCACGCCGGGGGCGGTGCGGCCCGCGCGGCCGGCGCGCTGGTCGGCGCTGTCGCGGGTGACGCGCCCCGTGACCATCCGCGACAGGCCGGTGCCGGGGTCGAAGGTCTGGGTGCGGCTCAGGCCGCCGTCCACCACGACCCGCACGCCGTCGATGGTCAGCGAGGTCTCGGCGATGCTGGTCGCCAGCACCACCTTGCGGCCACCCGGACCACTGGAGCCGGGGCGCAGCGCCCGCGCCTGTTCGGCCAGTGGCAAGTCGCCGTAGAGGGGCAGCACGGTCGCCGCCGCGTCCGACAGGCGGGCCTGCGCCGCGCGAATCTCGCGCACGCCGGGCAGGAAGGCCAGCACGTCGCCCTCCTCGCGCTCCAGCGCCGCGCGCACCGCCCGCGCGACCGTGTCCTCGACGCGGCCCACCGGGTCGGCCTCCAGATAGCGCACCTCGACCGGGTAGGCGCGGCCGGCACTCTCGACCAGGGGCGCGCCCAGACGGGCGGGCAGCTCGGGGTCGAGGGTGGCCGACATGACCAGCACGCGCAGGTCGTCGCGCAGGGCGCCCTGCACCTCGCGCAGCAGCGCCAGGGCGAGGTCGGCGTTCAGCGAGCGCTCGTGGAACTCGTCGAGGATGACCAGCCCCACACCCGCGAGTTCCGGGTCGCGTTGCAGGCGCCGGGTCAGGATGCCCTCGGTCACGACCTCCAGCCGCGTGCGGGCCGACACGCGCGACTCGAAGCGCACCCGCGAGCCGACCGTACCGCCGACCTCCTCGCCCAGCCCCTCGGCCAGCCGGGCCGCGACCGCCCGCGCCGCCACCCGCCGGGGCTGGAGCATGATGACGCCCTGACCCGCGAGCCACGGCTCGTGCAGCAGCTCCAGCGGCAGGGCCGTGCTCTTGCCCGCGCCGGGCGGGGCCTGCAACACGACCAGCGGGTGCGCGGCCAGCGCGCGGCGAACCTCGGGGATGACCTCGGCGATGGGGAGGCCAGGAAAAACGCTCACGGGCAGGATGCTACGGGAAGTGGCGCGCAGCATGTGTGGGCGGCGCATGCCCGGCAGCCCACCACCACCAGCCGAGCAGCAGGGCCGCCGCGTAGATCAGGAGCATCAGGGCCAGGCCCCAGCCGCTGCGGGCCAGGCGGCGGGGGTGGGCCTCCGCCGCCCGGCGGGCGTCGGCCAGCACCTCGGGCGGCAGCAACCGCAGCGCCAGCCACAGCCCCGCCGGCACGAGCAGCAGGTCGTCGAGGTAGCCCAGCACCGGAATGAAATCGGGAATCAGGTCGATGGGGCTCAGGGCATAGGCGAGCACCAGCAGCGCCAGCGCGCGGGCGTACCAGGGCGTGCGCGGGTCGCGGGCGGCCACGCTCAGGGCCAGCAGCTCGGCCTTGAGACGCCGGGCCAGGGCGCGCAGCCGGGCGATCACAGCAACTCCAATACGCCGCGTAGGTCGCGCAACGTCGCGTCGGGTTTCTCGCCGCCCAGCGGGTGGCCGGTGGGCAGGTACGCCGCCCGCAGCCCGACCTGCTGCGGTCCCCACACGTCGTTGCGGGGCGAGTCGCCCACGAACCAGGCGTCGGCGGCGCCCACCCCCAGCCGCTTCAGGGCGAGGCGGTAGAGGGCAGGGTCGGGCTTGCTCAGGCCGACCTCCACACCGTCCAGCACGCTGTTAAGGAGTGGTGCGAGGCCCAGCCGCTCTATGCAGCGCCTCTGCGCCTCCACCCAGCCGGTCAGACCGTTGGTGACGACCGCTGTGCGGACGCCGCGTGAGCGCAGCGCGGTAAGCACCTCCGCCGCATGGGGCATGAGGCAGGGAACATTCAGCAGCGTGGCCCGGTAATCGTCCAGCAACTCCTGCGCACCGTGGCCCAGACCAAATTCGGCGACCAGTTCGGAAAACACCTCGGCCTTGGGGCGATAACCGAAGTCGTCCAGCACGATGAAACGCCCGGCGTACTCCTCCGGCAGCCCGAAGCGCCGGACATGCCCGGCGAGCCAGGCGCGCAGGGTGGCGGCGCGGTCGTGCAGCGTGCCGTCGAGGTCGAACAGGACGGCGCGGGGCATGGGCGCAGTCTGCCATGACCGTCCGATGGGGATGCGGCGCCTAAGGTAGACCGCATGAACGCCTCCTTGCTGCTGGGCATCGCCATCCTCTCGGAAGTCATCGCCACCAGTGCCCTGCGGGCCTCGGACGGTTTTACGCGGCCGCTGCCGAGCGCGGTGGTCGTGGTGGGCTACGGGCTGGCCTTCTATCTCATGGCGCAGGTGCTGCGGACCCTGCCGCTGGGCCTGACCTATGCCGTCTGGTCGGGGGTGGGCACAGCCCTGACGGCGGCAGTCGGGTGGCTGCACTTCCGCGACACCTTTCACCCGGCGGCGCTGGGCGGCATCGCATTGATCGTCGTGGGGGTGGCGGTCCTGAACGCGGCGGGCAGCGCCCGGCACTGACCCCGGCCCCCCCGCCCGGCTCAGGCCTCGCCCACGCCCCCGGCCTCGTCGGGCGACTTGTGGAAGGCGGCCCCGGCGCGGCGCACGTTCTCGTGGATCAGGGTGGTGTTCAGGCTCACGGCGGCGAGCATACCGGTCGCGGCGGCGTTCACGACGTACTGCTGCGCGCCGGTCATGTCGCCCGCCGCCCACACGCCGCGCACGCTGGTCATGCCGTTCTCGTTGACCAGCACGCGGCTCTTCTCGTTCAGTTCGCAGCCGATCAGCGCGGGCAGGCGGCTGCCCTGCACCTGGGTCGGGTTCAGGAACAGGGCGTCGTGCTCCAGCGTCCGGCCGTCCTGGAGATGCACCCGCAGCGTGTCCTGGCCGCTCATGCGGCGGATGGACGTGGTGACGACCGGAATCCCGACCCGGTCGAGGTCGCGGCGCTGCTTGTCGGTGAGTTCGTCGGGGCCGTCGGTGAGCAGCGTGACGTGGTCGGACCACGCGCGCACGCTCAGGGCGAGGTGGTGGCCCTCCTGATGCGACCCGAGGACCGCGAGCCGCGCCTCGCGGTTGGGCCAGCCGTCGCAGTAGGGGCAGTGATGCACGAGGCGGCCCCAGCGCTCGCGCAGGCCGGGAATACGCGGCAGCACGTCGCGGACGCCCGTGGCGAACAGCAGCCGCCGGGCGCGCACCCAGGCCTGGTCGCAGCGCACCGCGAACAGGTCGCCCTCGCAGCGGATCTCGCGGGCGGGGGTCGCGCGCACGGTCACGTCGTAGGGTTCCAGGTCTTCCAGGCCCAGGCGCTTGAGGTCGCCGGGCGGCGTGCAGTCACGGGTAAAGACCCCGTGTGCCGCCGTCGCGCGGGCGTTGCGCGGCGGCCCACCGTCGAGCAGAAGCACCCGCCGCCGCGCGCCGCCCAGGACCACCGCCGCGTTCAGGCCCGCCGGCCCCGCGCCCAGAATCACCGCGTCGTAGAGGTCCTCGCCGAAGTCCTGCCCGGTCATGCGGTCGGTCACTGGCCCGGTCCCGGACGCACGGTCACGTCGGTCAGGACGGCGTCACGCGGCGCGTCCAGCACGAAGGCGATGGTGGCCGCGACCGTCTCCGGGTCGATGAAGGCGGCGGGGTCGTAGGCGGCCCCCTCCTGGGCGCGCACCTTGCGCTGCATCTCGGTGGCGGTGCGGCCGGGGTACACGCTGCTCACGCGCACGCCGTGCCCGGCCTCCTCGCCGCGCAGGGCGTCGGCCAGGGCCTTCAGGGCATGCTTGCTCGCGGCGTAGCTGGCCCAGCCGGGGTTGGCCGTCAGGCCCGCCCCGCTGTTCACGAACACCACCGTGCCGCGCTCCCGGCGCACCGAGGGCAGCAGCAGGCGCGTCAGTTCGGCGGGCGCGACCGTGTTCACGGTCAGGGTGTGCGTCCAGACCTCGTGGGTCTGGGCCTCCACCGCCCCGAGTTCCACGACCCCGGCGTTGTGGACGACGTGGGTCACGCGCCCGAGCGACCCCAGCGCCGCCGCGAAGGTCTCCGGCCGCGTCAGGTCCAGCCGCAGCGGCGTGGCCCCCAGTTCGGCACACAGGGCGTCCAGGGCCGCGCCGCCGCGCCCGCCCAGCACGAGGTCGTGCGTGGGGGCGAGCCGCCGCGCCAGCGCCGCGCCGATGCCCCCGGAGGCCCCGGTGATCAGCGTGACGGGTCTGGAAGGAGGGGAAGCGTCGGTCATGACCGGCAGGCTAGCGCGGCCCCTGCGGCGCGGGCCTACGGCGAATGCTTAGGGAAAGCGGTGAAGGGGGGCTGGAAACACTGTTCCCGAAAGGCGGTGGCAGCCAGGATCTCTCCGTCGTCCCACCGCGTACCCTCCCGGACCACGGCCAGCTGGTCCTCGTCATCGTCGGCGCGCACCAGCACCGCGACGACTTGGCCAATCGCTTCGGTTAGGGGAATCTCCCAGCCCAGTAGGTAGACGTCTATCGGCAGACCATCCCCCGATACCGTCCCAGGCAGCTCGCCCGCATTGACTGGATAGATCGGGTCAGGATGCCGGGGGTGGGCACAGCCCAAGGGCCGGTCTACGACCACCCGCACACGTCGCCCCAGCCAAACGGAGAGGTCAGGTTTCAAGCCAGCAGGTCCCCATATTCGGCGTGCTTGCGGATGAAGCTGCCCACGAAAGGGCAACTGGCGATGACCTTCTGGCCCTGCGCGCGCACGTCGTCCAGGGCTCCGCGCACGAGCCGCTCGCCCAGACCCTCGCCCTGATGCTCTTCGCTGACCTGGGTGTGGGTGAAGTCCAGCGTGTCGCCCTGGGCCTCGTACTCGGCGTAGCCCAGCACCTCGCCGCCCTGCGTGAGTTCGTAACGGCTCTGGGCCGCATCGTTGCGCACCTGAAGGTCTCCGGTCATGCCCCAGTGTAGAAAGGCGGCCCCCACCGGCCGGGCCACGCGGCATTCACCAAAGGTTCAGCTGCCGAACGCGGCCCCGTCCATGCGCCGCAGCAGCGCCACCTGTCCCCAGTGGTAGGCGTTGTGGACCGCCAGATCGGTCAGGACCTCGCGCGCCTGCCCGGAAGGGTCGGCGGCCAGCGCCCCCGCCTCGGCCAGCAGCAGACGCAGGTCGAGCAGCAGCCTCGCGAAGGCTGCCCCGTCCTGCGGCGCGCCGGGCCACAGGTCGAGGTCTTCGGGCCAGCCCTCGGCGCGCCCGGCCGCGATGTCGAGGCTCAGGCGCAGGGTCAGGCGCAGGTGGGCGAGCAGCTCGGCCACCGTATGCGGCGCGCCGGGCAGAAGGTGGGTCGCCGCCCCGAAGTCCAGGCCGGCGAGCAGCTCGGTCACGTCCCGGAACGCCGCGCCGCCGGCCAGGGAGGCTTGCAGAAGGTTCATGGGCCCAGCATAGAACGCCCCCGGTCCCGGCTCAGGTCGCGCTCTGGGGCTGGTCGCCGCCCCCCTCCCCCACCAGGGCCTCCAGCAGCGCCACCGCTTCCTCGAGACGCCCGGACTGCACGCGCGCCGCCGCCCGGACCTGACGCCACTCCAGGGTCAGGCGGGCGCGGCTCAGGGGGTCGCCGCCCACGCGGGCCAGCTTGTCGGCCCGGCCCTCAATCTCCAGCGCCCGGCGCGCGAGCTCCTGGAGGGCGTCCTGATGGCCGCGCGCGGCGTTCAGGGTGTTGTCCAGCTGGGCGGCGGCCAGGGCTTCGGCCTGGGTCAGTGCGCGCCGGGCCTCCTGCACGCTGGGGGCCTGCTCGCCCGCCTCGCCGGCCTGCCACAGCGCCACGTTCAGGCCGTAGCGGGCGCGCAGCACGTCGGGATGCAGCGCCACCCCCAGCGAGAAGCGCGGGCTGCGTAGGTCCAGCTGCAACATGCTCAGGGGGGCGTCGGCGTCCTGGGTGCCCACCAGCGGCGCGAAGGCGTCGAGAAAGGCCTGGGTCTGGCTCAGGGTCAGTCGGGCGTGGGCGAGCTGCGCGGCCGAGCTCTGGCTGGGCCGGGACAGCTCCTCAAGCTCGCGGATGTTCAGGCGCAGGACCTCGGCCTGCGCGCGGGCGGTCGCCACCTGGTCGGCCAGCTCGGCGCGGGCGTGCGCGGCGCGCAGCTGCGAGAGCAGCGCCTCGGTCTCCCAGCGGCGCACCTCGGCCTGGGCGGCCTGCATGTCCCACTCGGCCGCCCGCTCCAGCCGCAGCAGCGTCCCCTCGGCGCGGATGGTGTTCAGGCTGCGCGCCGCGATCTGGGCGTGGACCCGCGCCAGCATGAGCGGCAGGTCGTGGGCGCGCCGTCCCCAGGCCGCCGGCTGCGGCACCGGGACGGTCGGTACGGGCACGGTCGGCACGGGCGCGGCCCCCTCCTCTCCCTGCCCGGCCGCCGGTTCCTGCGGCGCGGCGGGTTCAGGCACCGACTCGGCCAGCTTGGCGAGGTCGCGCGAGGCGTCCTGGAGCCAGCGGTCGGCGCGGGCCTCGTCGCCGCTTTCGGTCATCTGGCGGTACACGTCCTGAAGGGCCGCCACCACGTCGCGCGGCCCCAGGGGGCGGCCCGGCGTCCAGCCCCGGCGCAGGACCGCCTCCTGGATGATCCGCTCGGCCCCCTTGACGCCGAACTCTTCGCCCAGGCGCGACAGCAGCCACAGGCGGTAGGGGTCTTTGGACGTGAAGGCCGAGGAAGGCGCACTCATAGGTTGAGCATGACTCTTGCAGGCGCAGTCTTACAGGGGTCTGGCCGACAAGGCCCGGCCCACCGTCTGCGCTTCCGCTACGCCCGCGACTGCCGCACGCACTCGTACAGCACCAGGGCCGCCGCCGTCGCCACGTTCAGCGAGTCGGCCTGCCCGTGCATCGGCACCCGCACCGCCTCGTGCGCGCGCCGCCACTCCGGGGGGAGCCCGGCGTGCTCGGTCCCCAGCAGCAGCGCCACGCGACCGGTCAGCGGGGCGTCCCAGTAGTCCTGCCGGGCGTCGGGGGTACAGGCCACCGTCCGGAACCCCTGCTCGGCCAGCCAGGCCAGCGCCTCCTCCTCGCCCAGGGCCAGGGTGGGCACCGCGAAGACGCTGCCCTGGCTGGCCCGGATCACGTTGGGGCCGTAGGGATCGGCCCCGCGCCCCAGCACCACGGCGGCGTCGGCCCCGGCCGCGTCGGCGGTACGCAGGATGGCCCCGACGTTGCCGGGTTTCTCCAGGCCGTGCAGCACGACCACCAGTGCCCGCCGGCCCAGGTCGGGCAGCGCGGGAACGGGCAGCGGCGCGACCCCCAGCACGCCGTCGGGGTTCTCGCGCCCACTGACCTTCTCGAAGGCCAGGCGTGACAGCAGTGTGGCCCGCCCGCCCCCCAGCGCGGTCTCCAGACCCGGTACCAGTTCCTGCGCCTCGGGGCTGAACAGCTCGGGGCACAGGTACAGCTCGTGCGGGCGCACCCCGGCGGCGACGGCGCGCGACAGCTCACGTGCGCCCTCGACGAGCATCACGCCCTCTCCTTCGCGCTCGCGGCGGCCCCGCAGGCGGACCAGGCGCTTGACCTGGGGGTTTTGCAGCGAAGTGATGGCCTCGGGCGAGCGGTTCACCCGCCGATTGTAGAAGGTCTCCCCGGGCGGCGCGGGCCGCCGCAGGCCGGGTGCTAGCCTGGGCCATGCCTCCCCGGCCGCACCCACCCTTCAAGTCCTGCCCCTGCGGCTCGGGGCGCAGCTACGCGGCGTGCTGCCGCCCCGCCCACGACGGCACGGCTCCGGCGGCGACCCCGGAAACGTTGATGCGGGCGCGCTACTCGGCCTTCGCGCTGGGGGACGAAGCCTTCGTGCGGCGCACCTGGCACCCCGACCACTGCCCCCCCGACCTGAACCTGGACGACGGCACGCGCTACCTGGGCCTGAAGGTCCACGCCGCCCAGGACGACGAGGTCGAGTTCACGGTGCGGCTGCGCGCGCCGGGACAGGGGCCGGGCAGTTTCCGCGAACGCAGCCGTTTTACGCGCCTGGGCGGCGCGTGGGTCTATGTGGACGGCGACCTGACCTGAGGACCGGGCCAGGGCCACCGCCTGTGACAAGCCTGTGAGCGGGCGCGGCGTACACTCCGGGCATTCAAGCACTGCATCACGAGGCGGGCCGGGTGAAGCCCGCCGGTGCCGAGAGGCTGGCCTCTCCCGGTCTGCGGGGGGCCGGCCTTTCTTTTCCGTTGTGGGGCGGCGGCCCCGGGCGGGCGGGCCCCGTATGCTGGGGCCATGAACGGGGATATGTCGGGCAGGGCCGTGCTGGTGAGCGGCGCGACGGGCGGCATCGGGCTGGTCACGGCCCGCGAGCTGGCGCGACGGGGAGCGCAGGTGGTGGTCATGGGGCGCGACCCGCACAAGACCGAGCGGGTGGTGGCCGAGACGGGCGCGGCGGGCAGCGTCGTCGCCGACCTGAGCGAACTCGCGCAGGTGCGCCGCGCCGCCGCCGAGTACCGGGAGCGCTTCGGCCGCCTGGACGTGCTGGTGAACAACGCCGGGGCCATCTTCGAGAAGCGCCGCGAGACGCGTGAAGGCCTGGAGATGACCTGGGCGCTCAACCACCTCGCGCCCTTCGTGCTCACCCATGAACTGCTGGGGCTGCTGCGCGAGTCGCCGCAGGCCCGGGTGGTCACGGTCGCCTCGGCGGCGCACCTGTTCGGGCGGATCCGCTTCGACGACCCCGAGTTCCGCCGGGGATACAGCGCGTGGGGGGCCTACGGCCAGAGCAAGCTCGCCAACGTCCTCTTCGCCCGTGAGCTGGCCCGGCGCGAGCCCTGGCTCTCCAGCACGTCGCTGCACCCCGGCATGGTCGCCAGCGGCTTCGGGCACACGTCGCGCGACGGGCGCATGAGCCGCCTGTACCATCTCGTGGACCGTTTCGCCATCTCGCCGGAGGAGGGCGCGCAGACGAGCATCTACCTGGCGAGTACGCCGGACGCCGTCCTCCCGGGGGCCTACTACGACAAGAGCCGCCCGGCCCCGATGGGCCCACGGGCCCAGGACGACGGCGCGGCCGAGCGCCTGTGGACCCTGAGCGAGGAGTACGCGGGCCTGCACGCCCCCACCTGGCCCGAGGTGCTGCGCGAGGTGCGGCGGCTGACCGGCAGCGAGGGGAACTGATCCGGACCTCCAATTCCCCGTCCTGAGCGCCTAAATTCGCCCGCGCTGGCCGGAACAGTGCGGGCGCCTTCTTTTGCCGGATGCTCTAGACTCTCCGAATGGATTTGAAGGCCCAACTCAAGACCGCCGTCGAGGCCGCCGCGCAAGACTTGGGGATGCCGGTGGACGCCGCGATTCAGGAAACCCCCGCCAGCAAGCCCGGCGACTACGGCACGCCCGCCGCCTTCCAGATGGCCAAGAGCGCCGGGGGCAACCCCGCCCAGATCGCCGCTCAGCTCGCCGCGGCGGTCGCGCTGCCCCAGGGCATCCGCAAGGTCGAGGCCGCCGGGCCGTTCCTGAACTTCTTTCTCGACTCGGGCGCTTTCGTGCGCGGCGTGGTCGAGACGCCCTTCGCGGCCCCCACGGGCGGCAGCGCGGCCGAGCACGGCAAGGTGGTCATCGAGCACACGTCGGTGAATCCCAACAAGGAACTGCACGTCGGGCACGTACGCAACGTGGTGCTGGGCGACAGCATGGCGCGCATCTTCCGCGCGGCGGGCCACACGGTCGAGGTCCAGAACTATATCGACGACACCGGGCGCCAGGCGGCCGAGTCGCTGTTCGCCGTGTCGCACTACGGCCGCGTGTGGGACGGCACCCAGAAATACGACCACTGGATGGGCGAGGGCTACGTGCGTCTGAACGCCGACCCCGCCAAGGCCGACCTCGAACCCGGCATCAGCGCCGTGATGCACCGCCTGGAAGAGGGCGAACTGCGCGCCGAGGTCGAGAAGATCGTGCACGCGCACCTGGACACCTGTTTCCGGCTGGGCGCGCGCTACGACCTGCTGAACTGGGAATCCGACGTGGTCGGCAGCGGCTTCCTGAGTCAGGCCATGAACATCCTGGAGGGCAGCCGCTACACCTCGCACCCGACCGAGGGCAAATACGCCGGGGCCTTCGTCATGGACGTGTCCGAATTCATGCCGGGCCTCGAAGAACCCAACGTGGTGCTGATCCGTTCCGGCGGCACGGCCATGTACGCCGCCAAGGACATCGGCTACCAGTTCTGGAAGTTCGGGCTGTTCGAGGGCATGAAGTTCAAGCCCTTCGCCACCGATCCCGGCGGCCACACCGTCTGGACGAGCGCGCCCGACGGCCAGCCCGACCTGGAGCGGCGCTTCGGGCACGCCGACGAGGTCATCAACGTGATCGACTCGCGCCAGGACCACCCGCAGACCGTGGTGCGCTCGGCGCTCGGCGTGGCCGGCGAGACCGAGAAGGAGGCGCGCAGCATCCACCTCTCGTACGCCTTCGTGACGCTCGAAGGCCAGACCATCAGCGGGCGCAAGGGCATCGCCGTGAGCGCCGACGCCGCGATGGACGAGGCCCAGAAGCGCGCCCTGGCCGAGCTCGCCAAGCTCAACCCCGACCTGGCGGGGCGCAGCGACGCCGACGAGATCGCCCGGCGCATCGGCATCGGGGCCATCCGCTTCGCGATGCTCAAGGCCGAGCCGACCCGCAAGATCGACTTCCGCTGGGAGCAGGCGCTGGCCCTGAACGGCGACACCGCGCCGTACATCCAGTACGCGGCGGTGCGCGCGGCCAACATCCTGCGCCGCGCCGAGGAGGCCGGGTACGCCATAGACGGCACCGGAGCCGACTGGGACGCCATGCCCGACATCGACCTGACCCTCGCCAAGCAGGTCGCCCGCCTGCCCGAGGTCGTGGCCCAGAGCGTGCGCGTGCACTCGCCGCACGTGGTCGCTCAGTACGCCCTGGACCTCGCCACGAGCTTCAACGCCTGGTACAACGCAAAGACCAAACAGGGCAAGCCCGCCACCAACGTCCTGCAATCCGAAGAAGGGCTGCGCGAGGCCCGGCTGGCCCTGGTCGCCCGCCTGCGCCGCGCCTTCGAGGAGACGCTGGACCTCATCGGGATCGAGGTGCCGGCGGCGATGTGAGCCGTGTCCCGGACCGGGTCGCCGACACCGGGGTCTGGGCAGCCCGGCCCCGCTCCGGGCCGTCGGCCGAACGGACGATCTCCGGAACAGCCCCTTAAAGAACCGGGCCGGCGCTCTTGCAGCGCGCCGGCCCGTTCCGTCGTTTCAGCTGTGCCCGGGGTCCGAATCGTCGGAGGGACGGCCGTGCTCACCCGCACCGCCGTTCTCGCCGGGAGCCTGCGAGGCGGGCTGTTCGTGGGCAGGTACGCCCTGGGTCTCCTGTTCGGGGCGCGCCGTATCGGAGAGCTGGCCGCGTTCGCCTTGCTTGTCGGGATCGGTCATGGTGGGCCTCCTGAGGCGCAGAAAAAGGGGAAGGGCTTGGCCGCGCGGAGGCGGGTGAACCGACCATCGCACACCTGACCGGTCCGACCCGCAGGGGACGGTGAAGGGGTCTTGGGTCTCCGGTCGCCGGCCCTTCCCGGTGCCGGAAACACGCGTGCCAGCCGTCTCCCAGAAGGCCTTGCTGAACCGGGCACAATGTGATACGTGGTACACTTGAACCCTCACCTTCAGGAGGGCGTCATGGGACAGGCTCGTCGTTTCGGATGGCTGGCAATTCCGCTCCTCATGTGCATTCCCGTGTTGTGGGCCGGGGCCCAGGGCACGCCGCCGGGCGGCGCGGCTCCAGCCGGTCAGGGCGCACCCGCCGGGGGACCGCCGCCCGGCCTGGTGCTGAAATTCGCCGCGCCCGACGCGGCGCGTGGCCAGACCCTGAGCCGCAGTTGCGCGGGCTGCCACGGCCCCGGCGGCGTGAGTGCCCAGGCCAGCGTTCCCGGCCTCGCCGGACAGGTACCGAGCTATACCCGGTTCCAGCTCTCGGTGTTCCGGGCCAAGCTGCGGCCCAGCGCCGTCATGCAGGGGGTGGCGTCGCGGCTCTCGGACCAGGACATCGCGGACCTCGCGGCCTACTTCGCGGCCGGGGAGCCGGGACCAGCCTGGGCGGCCGACCCGGCGCTGCGGGCGCGCGGCGCGGCGCTGTTCCAGGGGGGCGACAACGACCGCAACGTGATCGCCTGCGCGGTATGCCACGGCGAGGACGGGCGCGGCGCCGACCGCCAGGGCATCGCCAGCGTGACCAACCTCGCGCCCGAATACGGCCTGGAGATCCTGCACGAATTCCGCGACACCCCACGCTTCGGCGTGCCGCACCCCGACGCCATGCGCATCGCCCTGAAGCCCCTGACCGACGACGACCTGAAGGCCCTGGCCGCCTATATCAGCAGCATGAAGTGAGCCGCCGCGTGGGGACACGGGGCTAGACTGGGCCGCGATGCCGGTGCCGCCCCTCCCCTCCCCGTCCGTCCCTGCCCTGTCCGCCGCGCCCTGGGTGGTCGCGGCCCTGTACGAATTCCGCGCGCCGGAAGACCCGGCGGCGCTGCGCGGCGATCTGGCGGCCCTGGGCGCGCGCCTGGGCCTGTGCGGCACCCTGATCGTCGCCCCCGAGGGCATCAACGGCACGGTGGCCGGGTCGCGGGCGGCCATCGACGAGTTGCGCGCCGCGCTGCGGGCCGCCGGATTCGCGCGGCTGGAATACAAGGAGTCGGAGGCGGCCGAGCGGCCCTTCAAACGCTTCAAGGTGCGCCTCAAGGCCGAGATCGTGACACTGGGCGTGCCGGTCACGCCGCGCGAGCGGGTCGGCACCTATGTCGAGGCCGAGGACTGGAACGCCCTGCTGGCCGACCCGGACGTGGTGGTCGTGGACACGCGCAACCGCTACGAGGTCAAGGCGGGCACCTTCCAGGGCGCGCTCGATCCGGAGCTGGACAGTTTCCGTGAGTTTCCGGCATGGCTCGACGCGCACGCGGGCGAGCTGGCGGGCAAACGGGTCGCCATGTTCTGCACCGGAGGCATCCGCTGCGAGAAGAGCACCAGCCTGCTGCTGGAACGCGGTTTTACCGACGTGCTGCACCTGCGCGGCGGCATCCTGAAATATCTGGAACAGGTGCCCGAGGAGCATAGTCGCTGGGAGGGCGAGTGCTTCGTCTTCGACGGGCGGGTGGCGGTGGGCCACGGCCTGCGCGAGGGCGAGGCCATCATGTGCCATTCGTGCGGCTGGCCGCTGACCCCGCAGGAGCAGGCGCACCCCGAGTACGAGGAAGGCGTGAGCTGCGAGCACTGCGCCGGACGGACCACTGCCGCACAGAAGGCCGCCTTCCGCGAGCGCCAACGGCAGGTCTACGGGGGCTGAAAAGGGCGGGACTGGACCACCCAGTCCGATCGTTGACAGGTGCGTTATGTATACATAACATACCGTTATGGTTGCCAAACGCCCCCCCGAGGGCAAACTCTACAACCGTCTGGCGGCCCTGCGCGCCGAGCGGGGGATGAGCCGGGCGGAACTGGCCGCCGCCATCGGCATCCATCCGCAGTCGGTCGGGTTCATCGAGCGCGGCGACTATGGCCCCAGCCTGGAACTGGCCCTGAAGGCGGCGCAGGTGTTCGGCCTGCCGGTCGAGGCCATCTTCTCGCTCTCGCCCCTGCCGTCCCTGAGCGCGCAGGTGTATGCCCCCAAGGAGTAACCGATGTCCCTGACCCCCACGCTGCCGCCGGCCTACACCCGTACCCTTCCGATGACGCGCCGCCGCACGCTGGCAGCGGGCCTGGGCCTGAGCGTACTGGGCCTGCAACTTTTCTTGCCCAGCCTGGACGCGGAACACTGGGGCGGCCTGTGGCCACTGCTGCTGATGCCGGTCGCGGCGGTCTGTCTGCACGGCCTGACCTCGCAGGCCTGGGTCTGGACCCGGCTGTTTCGCCGGGAGGCGCAGCTCGACGAGTACGAACGCCACACCCGCGACGCTTTCGTGGCCCGCGCCTTCACCCTTTCCGGGCGACTGCTGTGGGTCATCTTCCTGGCGACCCTGCTCGGCGGCGGCCTGATTACCCGGTTTCCGGCGCTCAATCCCTTCGCGGGCGCGAGTACGGAGGTCGCCTGGGGCCTGTTCGTCCTCGTGGCCGCCGCCGGGTACGACGGCCTGCCGCGCATTCTGGCCGCGCTGCACGAGGACCTGCCCGAAGAGTGAAGCCCTGCGAGAATGACCCCATGACCCTGCCCGACCCCTCCCCCACCGCCCGCATCATCCTGGTACGCCACGGCCAGACGGCGCACAACCGCGAGCGCCGTATCCAGGGCCACATCGACATTCCGCTCGACGAGACCGGGCGGGGCCAGGCCGCGCAACTCGCCCGGCACCTGGGGGCGCAGGGCGTCCGGGCCACCCGCATCCACAGCAGCGACCTGAGCCGGGCCTACGCCACCGCCGAGGCGCTGCGCGCGGAGATCGGCGGCGTCCACGAGAGCTTTCCGGCGCTGCGCGAGATCCTGCTGGGCAGCTGGGAGGGCCAGCCCATCGACGACGTGTCGCTGAACGAGGCGGCCCTGAGCGCACGCTTCTGGGACGGCGATCCCGAGTGCTGCGCGCCCGGCGGCGAGACCCCGGCGGCCGTCGGCGCACGGATGCTCGCACATGTCCACGCCCACTGGCCCGGCGAGGGCGAGACGCTGGTGGTCGTCTCGCACGGCATCGCCATCTGGTCGCTGCTCTCGCGCCTGCTGGAACTCGACTACCAGACCCACTGGCGCGGCGGCACCTACAACCACCGCAACACCGGCTACTCGGTGCTGGAGGTCGGCGCGGACCGGCAGATTCATGGGTCGCGGCTGGCACAGGCCGACCACCTGGCCCCGCTGTAAACGGCCCAGCGCCGCGCTCCCGAAGGGCCACGCCCATACCAATCCGACAGACAGACAAGCGCCCCGGCTCCGGCTGGGGCGCTTGTCTTGCGGAAATTGTGCGGAGGCTCAGGCCTGCTGGGCGGGGGCGTGCCCATCGGTCTGCTCGGGCGCGGCGCCCGCCTCGACCGTCTTGCCGGCGGTGAGCTGCCCGCCGCTGCGCACGCTGACACTGCGCTTCTGGGCCGCCTCGCTGCGGGGCACGCGCAGGGTGAGGGTCCCGTGGTCGAAGTCGGCCTCCACCTTCGTCAGGTCGTACTTGGCGGGCACGCTGAAGGTGCGGCTCAGGGTGCCGTAGGCACGCTCGACGCGGTGGGCGGTCCGGCCCTCCTCGCGGGCGTACTTGCGCTCGGCCTGCACGCTCAGGGTCTGATTCTCGGCCTCGATCTGGATGTCTTCCGGCTTCACGCCCGGCAGGTCCAGGGTCAGTTCCAGGCCGCCGGCGCTCTCATGCACGTCCACCGGGGGCGCGAGGCGGGCGGCGTGGGCGGCGGGGCCGCCGAAGGCGCGGTCCATGCGCTGGGTCAATTCTTCGATTTCACGGAAAGGATCAAATCGCATCATGCGGGAACCTCCTGAGGGGTGATCTGGGGAGGAGCGGCGGGGCAGCCCCCTTCGCTCCGATGAATCCAATATAAAACCTAAGTCCTATCGTGTCAAGTTTAGTGCGTCTTTGGAACGGCGAGGCGCACAGCGACTGGAAGATGCGGGCGGAAGTCGGGAAGTCTGTTACACTCCCGGACGGCTGAGGCCCCGGCACATTTCCGGGACGCCATCACCCTCTCTCGGCAGTCCCGTGAGGCTGCGCCCGCCCCGTGAGGCAGGAGAAGGAGTCGTCATGTTCAGAACCGTCAATGGCCCTCAGCGCGCGCTGGGCGGCGTTTTTTTCATGTGTGCCGGAGGGCGCCCATGACCCCCAAGGCCACCATCCTCAGCGGCGACGAGGTCCGCCGGGCGCTGACCCGCATCGCGCACGAGATCGTCGAGCGCAACCGGGGTGCCGAGCAGCTCGCCCTCATCGGCATCCACACGCGCGGCATTCCGCTCGCGGCGCGCCTGGCCGCCAAGCTCAGCGAACTCGAAGGCGTCGAGGTGCCTACTGGCCGCCTCGACATCACGCTCTACCGCGACGACCTGACCGAGATCGCGCAGCAGCCGATCATCCGCGACACCCAGGTGCCCTTTGACCTGCGTAACCGCCGCGTGGTGCTGGTGGACGACGTGCTGTACACCGGCCGCACGGTGCGCGCCGCGCTCGACGCCCTGATCGACCTCGGCCGGCCCGAGAGCATCCAGCTCGCCGTGCTGGTGGACCGGGGCCACCGCGAACTGCCCATCCGCGCCGACTACGTGGGCAAGAACCTCCCGACCGCCCGCAGCGAGCAGGTCAAGGTGAAGCTGCGTGAGAGTGACGGCGAAGACGTCGTCGAGCTGTGGGACCGCGAGGAAGAAGCGTGAGCGCCGCTGCCCCCCGTCTCCCTGCCGGCCCCTCGTCCTCCGGCCGGCCCCGGCACCTGCTGGATTTCCAGGACTGGACACCCGAGCGCCTGGAGAGCGTGCTGAACAACGCCGATACCATGCTTCAGGTGCTCGACCGGCCCGTCAAGAAGGTGCCGGCGCTGCAGGGCCTGACGGTCTGCAACGCCTTTTTCGAGAACAGCACCCGCACCCGCACGAGCTTCGAGCTGGCCGCCCGGCGCATGAGCGCCGACGTGCTGACCTTCGCGGCGGGCAGCAGCAGCGTGAGCAAGGGCGAGTCGCTGCGCGACACCGTGGAGGTCCTGACCGCCTACAAGGTGGACGCCTACGTCGTGCGCCACCACGCCGCCGGGGCCGCGCATCTGGTCGCGCGCTACAGCGGCAAGCCGGTCATCAACGCGGGCGACGGCCGCCGCGCCCACCCCACCCAGGCGCTGCTTGACGCCTACACGGTGCGCCAGGAATACGGCTCGCTGGAGGGCAAGAAAATTGCCATCATCGGGGACGTGCGGCATTCGCGGGTCGCGCGCAGCAACGCCGAACTGCTGCCCAAGCTGGGCGCCGAGGTCGTGCTGTGCGGCCCCGCCACGCTGCTGCCGGAAGGCCTGGCGGGCATGCCGGGCGTGCGCCTCACCACCGACGCGAAAGACGCCGTGCGCGGCGCCCACGCGGTCATGGCGCTGCGGCTCCAGCAGGAGCGCATGTCGGGCGGCTACCTCGCGAGCCTCCAGGAGTACGCCGACCACTACCAAGTCAACGAGCGCCTGATGCAGGAGGCCGAGAGCGGGGCCATCGTGCTGCACCCCGGCCCCATGAACCGCGACCTGGAAATCAGCAGCGAGGCGGCCGACGGCCCGCGCAGCCGCATCCTCAAGCAGGTCGAGAACGGGCAGGCCGTCCGCATGAGCGTGCTGTACCACCTGCTGGTGGGGCGCGACTGATGGTGCGCCGCACATTCCCGGTCCTGCTGGCCGGGACGCTGCTGCTGGCCGGTGGGGGCAATGCGGGAGCCAGCGCCGCCCTCACGCGGCTTCAACAGGCCTACGGCCGCGCCTCTGCCACTGAGGCCTACAACTACGCCCTGTGGGTCCGGATCGCCCTGCTGGTGGCCTTTCAGGACGGCGGACAGCGCCCCCTGAGCCTGACCCGCTGCGACGACGAGCGGCTGGAAATATTCGCCACGCTCCGGTTCAACCGGGTCGAATCCTGCTCGGCCTCCATCCGCAGCGAGGACGACTACCACGCCGAGGTGCGTTTCTCGGGCGGTCTGGCCTTCGAGATCGATCAGAACGGCGTCCGCCCGCTGGACCCGGCCCCCTCCGCGCCGAAAAGCGGAAAATAGAGCCGCCATGTTCAGAGTTCCTGCCTTCTCCCTGCTGTTCGCCCTGATCACGGCTCTGCCGGCCCAGGCCGCATCGGCCCCCCACCCCGCCGCCGTGCTGGCCGAAGCCCGCGCCTACGCCTACACCGCCGCTCTGAGCCTGCCCGTAGCGATGGTGAACAACGAGGGCGAGCGCATCGAGGGCGCGGGCTGTAACGACCCCCGGCTCGTCATTCCGGTGACGCTGCGCCTCAACCAGATCGAGTTCTGCACCGCCAGCGTTTCGGGCGAACACGAGTACGAGGTGCAGGTCCGCTTCAAGAACGGGCTGGCCTTCATCGCCGACCAGAACGGCGTGCGGCAGGTCGACGCCGCGCGGACCCTTCCCTGATCCCAAGGAGTTCCATGACCCTGACCATCACCAACATCAAGCGCCCCGGCAGCGGGCAGACCGAAAGCGTGACGGTCGAACACGGCCGCATCAAGGGCTGGAACCTGCCCCCCGAAGGCCGCGTCCTCGACGGCCAGGGCGGTACGGTCGCCCCCGCCCTGATCGAACTGCACGCCCACCTGCGCGAACCCGGCCAGACCGAGAAGGAAGACCTCCACTCGGGGCTCGCGGCGGCGGCGGCGGGCGGCTACGGCACCGTCGTCTCGATGCCCAACACCTCGCCGGTCGTGGACGAACCGGCCACCGTGCGCGCCCTGACCGAGAAAGCCCTGACGCTGGGCACGGCGCGCCTGCGTCCGGCCGCCGCCCTCACGCGCGGGCAGCGCGGGGAAGCGCTGGCCGAACTGGCCGCCCTGAAAGGCGCGGGCGCCGCCATGTTCACCGACGACGGGCGCACCAATGAGGACGCCCGCGTGCTGCGGCTGGGCCTGGAGTACGCAGGCAGCCTGGGCATGGTCGTCAGCGTGCATGCCGAGGACGCCTCTTTGCGCGCCGACGGCGTGATGAACGAGGGACCGGTGTCCGAGGCGCTGGGCCTGCCCGGCAATCCGGCGGCGGCCGAGGCGGCGCGCGTGGCCCGCGACCTCGAAATTCTGGCCGGCCTGCACGCCCAGGGGCGACCGGCGCGGCTGCATATCCAGCATCTCAGCACGGCGCGTGCCCTCGACCTCGTGCGCGCGGCCAAGGCGCGCGGCCTGAGCGTGACCTGCGAGGTCTGCCCCCACCACCTCACCCTCACCGACGAGGCGCTGCGGTCCTTCGACGCCATCTACAAGGTCGCGCCGCCGCTGCGCACCCAGGCCGACGCCGACCACCTGCTCGCAGGGCTGCTCGACGGCAGCGTGGACTGCCTCGCCACCGACCACGCCCCGCACACCCGCGCCGAGAAGGAACGCGACCTGCTCGACGCGCCCAGCGGCATCGCCTACATCGAACTGGCCTTTCCGCTCATGTGGACCCGCTTCGGCGAGACGCTGGGGCTCGACCGTCTGCTTCACCTCATGACGGCCGCCCCGGCGCGCGTCATGGGCTGGCCCGAGCCCTCGCTGGACGTGGGCGCCCCCGCCGACCTCGTGGTGCTGGACCTGGAGACCGCGCGCACCGTGAATCCGGCCGAATTCCGCAGCAAGGCCAAGTTCACCCCCTGGGCCGGCGAGACCCTGCGCGGCTGGCCCCTGCTGACCGTGGTGGACGGCCAGGTCGCCTACCAGCGCGAGTAGAGGCAACAACAGGCGGGCGGCCCTTCCACAGGGCCGCCCGCCTGTTGCTGTGCCGCCGAAGGGAAATCCCGGCAGGTGCGCCTCAGGACCTTCACCGCCCCGAGACGCTCCGGAGAATCACAGCCCGGCTTCGGCCAGGAACGCGTCGAGCTTCTGGGGACGGAATCCGCTGAGGCTGTGGGCCACGTCGCCGCTCACCAGCGTGGGCACGCTGCGGCGGCCCCCGTTGACGCTCATCACGTACTCGGCCGCCTGCTCGTCCTGCTCGATGTTGATCTCCTCGTAGGCCAGGCCCTTGCTGCTCAGGGCACGCTTCGTGGCGTGGCAGTCGGGGCACCAGCTCGTCGTATACATCTTGATCATGGCGAAACCTCCGTCGGGCCGCTGGCCCGTTGTCTCTAGTTTATAAAGTAAAGCAGCCCTGGACAACAGGAACCGCTTCACAAAGGCACGGAAAACGGCCCACTGCCGCGGGGGCAGGGGCCGTCAGGGCCGAGAAGGGCTCAGGCGCTCGCGGCCGCGCTCGGTTCGGCCGCCGGGGCCGCGTCGGCGGGCTGGTCGGCGCGCTCCTTCTTGGGCGCGGGGGCCGCCTTGGGGGTCATGATCATGTTCATGTCCATGCCCATCATGCTGGGCGTGCCTTCGGGCGCACCGATGTCCGACAGGGTGTCGGCGACGCGCACCAGAATGCGCTCACCCAGTTCAGGGTGCGTGCGCTCACGGCCGCGGAACATGATGGTGACCTTGACCTTGTGGCCTTCCTCGAGGAAACGCCGCACGTGGCCCGTCTTGGTGTTGAAGTCGTGGTCGTCGATCTTGACGCGGAACTTGATCGCCTTGACTTCCTGCGAGCGGGCACGCTTGCGGTTTTCCTTTTCGTTCTGCTGCTGTTCGTAGCGGAACCGGCCATAGTCGAGCAGGCGGCAGACCGGCGGAACGGCCTGTGGACTGACCATCACGAGGTCCAGGGCCTTCTCGCGCGCCATGTTCATGGCGTCACGGGTGTCGATGATACCGATCTGCTCGCCTTCCGCCCCGATCAGACGAATCTGCCGGACACGAATCTGCTCGTTGACCTTGTGTTCTTTCGCTATGTTCATCACCTCCGCCGCGCCCCGCGCGCGCTGGCGTCGTGGGCGGCTTCAACACCCGGCCGGGACCGCTCCGGTCTCGCCGTCTGGCGTTGACCCTCATTCTGTGCTTGAAGTCGGGCAGCCCACAGTCTACCACGCCCGGACACTTCCCGCAGGTTCGGGAGCTGTTGAGCAAGCGTTGGGACAACACGGGACACTGCGGCTTCCCGGGCGCGCGTGCCCGGCCCGAACGGCCCCATACTTGACGTACCAGAGACACAAACCCTAGCATCGGGGGATGAACCGCGCCGCACCCTCGCTGCCGGCCCAGGCCACCCAGGTCGGCCTGGCGGTGGACGTGGTGGCCTTCGCCATGCACGGCGGCGAGTTGCAGGTGCTGCTCGTCGAGCGCGGCGAGCTGCCGCACGCCCGCGACTGGGCGTTGCCCGGCGGCTTCGTGCAGCCCGGCGAGGAACTGCACGAGGCCGCCCTGCGCGAACTGCGCACCGAAACCTCGGTGGACCTCGAACCCCGGCACCTGGAGCAGTTCTACACCTTCGGGGCCCTGGGGCGCGACCCACGCGGGCGGGTGGTCAGCGTGGCCCATCTCGCGGTGCTCCCGCATGGCACGGTGCAGGTCACCGCCGGGGGACATACGGTAGGCGCGGCGTGGCAGCGGGCCCACCACCCGCCCCGGCTGGCCTTCGACCACCGCGCGATCCTCGACCGGGCGCTGGGGCGGCTGCAACTGCGGCTGGAATACGCCAACCTGGCGCTGGACTTTTTGCCCGACACCTTCACGCTTCCCGAACTCCAGACGGTGCACGAGGCGATCCTGAACCGCAAGCTCGACAAGCGCAATTTCCGTAAGCGGCTGCTGGCCCAGGGCAGTCTGGTCCCCAGCGGGGAGCGGCGCAGCGGGGTCGGGCGGCCCGCCCAGCTCTACCGGCGGGCCAAGAACGTGCGCTCGGCCGCGCTGTAGCTCGCCCGGCCTAGTCCCAGAAGGCGCTCATCGTGGTCGCCTGGCGGTCGGCCCAGGCCAGCACGTCCTCCGAGGGCAGCCAGTCGGCCCCGAAGCTGTTGTAGTGGGCGCGCTCGATGACACCGTCGCGGCCGATCAGGAACTCGGCCGGCATCCGCAGCAGTTCACCCTCGCTCTTCAGGGCGCTGGTGCCCATCATCTTGAAGCCCTGGACCAGGGTCGGCATATTGCGGCCGTCCAGCGTGCCCATCAGGCTGAAGCTCAGGCCGTAGCGGTCGTAGGTCTCGTCTTGGGGGTCGGCCAGCACCGGATAGGGCGGGCGCATCTTGCCGATCCCCTCCCCGAGGCTGTCGATGCTGCTGCCCCACACGGTGACGATCTGCACGCCCTTCTGGCGCAGCCGCTCGTGCAGCGTGATGACCTGGGCGTTGTGGGGGTTGCACAGCGCGCAGGTGCTCTGGCGGTTGAACAGCAGCCACACCGGCCGGCCGCGCAGATCGCTGAGCCGCTGCTCGCCGCCCGCGAGGTCGGGCAGGCAGAAGTCGGGGGCCTCCTGACCGGCCACGAGGCGTTCGGAGACCACGCGGGGCAGGCGGTCGTCGGCGGCCCGCAGCACACCGCTTCGCAGCAGGGCCGTGGCCGTGCGGGCCAGCACGTCCCAGCGCATGGGCAGACGCCGGGCCATCTCACCCAGGGTCAGGCCCCGCAGCGCCGCGCCGTAGATCAGCCCCTCGGTTTCGCCGTGCGGCGGATTCAGGGGCGAGGCCAGCAGCAGGTCCGAGGGCCGCAGCTGACGCTCGGCGCTCCCGAGCTGCTGGGCCAGCTGCTCGACCTCACGCACGGTCTGCGCGGCCCCGACGGCGGTCGGCAGTGCGGGGGCCACCGCCGGCGCGCGCACGGTGCTGCTCACCAGGGCGTTGTGCCACACGAGCGGCAGCAGCGCCGCCACCAGCCGCTCGTGGGCCAGCCGGGCGAGGGTGGCGACGGTGAGGAAACCGCCCTGCACCAGATAGTTCAGGGCGCCGTCGAGGTTGCCGCCACGCTGCTGGGCTTCGGCGATGGTCGCCGGATGCACGCCGGCCGTCCCCAGCGCGGCGCTCCAGGAAGGCAGCAGGTCGCTGCTGACACGGGTGATCTTTCCCTCCTGGAAATGAAGGACCGTCTTGAGGGCAGGATCGGCGAAATTCAGCTCGAGCTGGGTATTCCCGTTCAGACTGCTTCCCGCCGAGTCCGTCACGGCCTGAAGTGTAGGCACCATCAACATGCCCGGCATAGTACCGCCAGTCCTCTCACGGTTTACTTGCCTGACATCGAACGGTTTTTTCCCAAGAATCGAATCTTCAGTAAAGCGCCGTCTCAGCCGATTTTCCGTGAAAAAACCGCCCTTCTTGCTGATGGTTCGCTGAGAGGACATGAAGACCCGAGCACCCCCGCGCGGGGGTAGGGTCGCCCGGTCCGGCCCTGGGGGCTGTGAGTTCGCCCGGAGTCTGCTGCACCGGTCCAAGGTAGACTGACGCAATCCCCGCCGCGCGCCCACTCCCCAGGGAAACCGGCCGCGCGGCGTCCAGAAGAGGAGTGAAGCCACATATGGACATGAAGAAGCTCATGAAGCAGATGCAGCAGGCGCAGGCCGCGGCCAGCAAGATTCAGGACGACCTCGCCGCGCAGACCGTCGAAGGTACCGCCAGCGGTCTGGTCACGGTCACGATGAACGGGCACGGCAAGGTGCAGACCCTCAAGATCAAGCCCGAAGCGGTGGACGGCGACGATGTCGAGGCCCTCGAAGACCTGATCCTCGCGGCCATCAACGACGCCTCGGGCAAGGCCGACGACCTTCAGCGCGACGCCACGCGCGGCCTGGGCATCCCCGGATTTTGAGTCTCCCCCCGCACCAGGAGGCCCCATGAAATACCCCCCCTCGCTGGTCGCGCTGATCCGTGAACTCTCGCGCCTGCCGGGCATCGGCCCCAAGAGCGCGCAGCGCCTGGCCTTCCACCTGTTCGAGCAGCCGCGCGAGGACATCGAGCGCCTCGCCTCGGCGCTGCTGTCGGCCAAGCGCGACCTGCACACCTGCCCTATCTGTTTCAACATCACCGACGCCGAGACCTGCGACGTGTGCAGCGACCCCTCGCGCGACCAGAACCTGATCGCGGTGGTCGAGGAACCCGGCGACGTGATCGCCATCGAGCGCAGCGGCGAGTACCGGGGGCTGTACCACGTGCTGCACGGCGTCCTGAGCCCGATGAACGGGGTCGGTCCCGAGAAGCTGCACATCCGGCCCCTGCTGCCACGCGTGCGTGAGGGCATGGAGGTCATCCTGGCGACCGGCACCACGGTCGAGGGCGACGCCACTGCCCTGTACCTGCAACGGCTGCTCGAGCCGCTGGGCGCGGCCGTGAGCCGCATCGCCTACGGCCTGCCGGTGGGCGGCGCGCTGGAATACGCCGACGAGGTCACGCTGGGCCGCGCCCTGACCGGCCGCCAGCGGGTCGGTGGCCCGGTGGCCGGCAAGGGCTGAGGGTAGACAGGGGGACCAGGGGGTGCCTTCGATCCCTCTGAGCTGTGCGGAGCGGGCCCTTGAGCAGGACCCGCGAAGTGAATGGGCCAACAGCACACTCTTCCAAGCAGCTGAACACCACCATGAGGCCCTCGCTCCTCGGTCGCCCCCGTCTCCGGAACGGGGGCGATCCTCTGTAGCGCAGCCCAGACCACTACGCCGTCCACCTCCGTCCCCGATGCTCTACTGGCGGCATGACCGATTCCGTCTCCCCCGCCCCGGCGAGCGAGTGGCTGCGCGCGCCCATCCTGTCCGGCCCCGCGCTGACGCTGGCGCCTCTGACGGTTGCCCACGCGCCCGACCTGCATGCCGGAGCCGACGAGGCCACCGTGCAGTTCCTGTCGCGCGGCGGGCCGGCCCACAACACCCCGGAGGCCTGGGCCACCTACGTCGAGGCCCTCAACGCCACCCCCAACCGCGTGAACTGGGCGGTGCTGCGCGGCGGGGTGGCGGTGGGCCGCATCAGTTTCAGCGAGGTGCGCCCCGCCGACCGCTGGGCCGAAATCGGGACCATGCTGCTGCCCGCCGCGCAGGGGGCCGGCGTGAATCCCGAGGCCAAGTGGCTCCTGATGACCCGCGCCTTTGAGGAGCTGGGCGCGGGCCGGGTCCATTTCAAGGTGGATGCCCGCAACGCCCGCAGCCTGCGCGCGGTCGAGAAGATCGGGGCCGTGCGCGAGGGGACCCTGCGCGGCTATCAGGTGCGCCCCGACGGCTACGCCCGCGACAGCGTGATGTTCAGCGTGCTGCGTGCCGAGTGGCCGGACGTGCGCGCGCGGCTGCTGGCCCGGCTGAACCCCGCCTGACGCGCGCGCCGGAAGTCGGGGCGGGCGCTCAGTTTTGCCATCCGCGCGCCTGTTAGCCTGCCCCCATGAAACGCCTCGCCTTGCTGCTGGCCCTGCTGGGCGGCCACGCCCCCGCCCTGGTCGTGCCCCTGCGGGGCTGGACCCCCATCGCAGGCGACGCTTCGCGCTGGCAGGGGGGCGGCGGCGAGTGCCTGATCCGCGAGACGCGGCACACCCAGGCCTTCCCGCCACTGGCCACGCAGCAGGCCGCCACAGGCATGGCCAACCGCCTGCGCGTCTCGCTGGGCAAGGCCGGCCTGGGCGAGGTCACGACCCAGCCGGTGGACCGCGACACCACCTGGGCCGTGCTGGCCGGATACGTGTACGAGGAAGGCGGCGCGCGTTACCGCGTCTCGCAGCTCTACCTTAGCGACGGCGGCAAGCTGCGCACGGTGAGCGGCAGCAGCGCGGCTGGCACCGACAGCCCCTGTACGGCGGGCATGCGCGAGTTCATCCGCTACCAGGCGGAGTGACGGACTGACGGGCCACGACCCCTCCAGCTGAGGGCGGCGGCCCGCTCCGTTCAGAACCCGAGCTGGGTGCGCGGGCGCTGAAGTTGCGCGAGGCGCTCGGGCGTCCAGAGTTCGTAGGCGTACATGGGGTACTGACGCTTGAAGCGCCCCACCCGGTCCCACACCTCGCGCGACTCGTGCGGCACGACCAGAATCAGGCGGATGACGCTGTCCTCGGCGTCGTAGATATAGAAATCGAAATTGAAGCTCTGCTCGTTGCCCTTGTCGGTGAACAGCGGGAAGCTGAAGGGCCGGTAGCGCCAGGCCTTGCGCCGCGTCTGGAGGATGTCGGCAGCCACACGCTTGAGATTGCTGTCCGCGAAGGTCAGCTTCTCGCCGTCGCGGTCCACGAAGACGGCCGTGGGGGCGGGCGCGTCGAGCTGCACGCGCTTGAGTTCCGGCATCGGCTTTTTCTTGACGCCGCGCGGGGCCGCCTGCCGCTCACCGCCGCTCCGGCTGCCCGCCGCGCCGCCCGACGCCGAGCCGAAGCGGCGCGGGCCGCCCCCACTGCTCCCGGCCCCACCGCTCCCAGCCCCGCCGCGCTCGCCCGGTCCCCGGCCGCCTGCGCCGCTGCGTGCGCCCGGGCCGCTGCCCGTGGGCCGCGCGCCGGAGCGCTGGGCGGCCGGGCGGCCCTCGCCGCGCGTTTCCTTCTGGCCGCCCTCGCCCCCGGCACGCACCGGCCGGGTGGTGTCCCGCGTGGTGCCTCCCCGGCCCTGCGCCATGTTCTTCTTGGGGCCATGGCCCCGTGATCCTCTTGCGGCTGCGCCGCGTTTAGGCCCCGTCATACCGGTCAGGATACGACGGCCGGCCCTGGCCTATGCCCCTGCGCCTTCCTTGAGCGCTTCCGGATCGGGGGCGGCCCAGTCCAGGATCACCTTGCCGCTCTGGCCGCCCAGCATGGCGTCGAAGCCCTGCTGGAAATCCCCGATCCCGAAATGGTGCGTGATGACGGGTCGCAGGTCCAGCCCCGACTGGATCAGGGCGGCCATCTTGTACCAGGTTTCGAACATCTCCCGGCCGTAGATGCCCTTGATGGTCAGCATCTTGAAGATCACGCCGTTCCAGTCGATGTCCACCCGGCCCGAGGGAATGCCCAGCAGCGCGATTTTGCCCCCGTTGTTCATGGTGTCCACCATCTGCGCGAAGGCGGGGCCCGAACCGCTCATCTCCAGGCCCACGTCGAAGCCCTCGGTCATGCCCAGTTCGTCGCGGGCCACCGTCCACAGGTCCTCACGGGCCACGTTCACGGCGCGGGTCACGCCCATGCGGCGCGCGAGGTCCAGGCGGTAGTCGTTCACGTCGGTGATCACCACGTTGCGCGCGCCCACGTGCCGGGCCACCGCCGCCGCCATCACGCCGATGGGCCCGGCCCCGGTGATGAGCACGTCCTCGCCCACGAGGTCGTAGGTCAGGGCGGTATGGACCGCGTTTCCGAAAGGATCGAAGATCGCCGCCACGTCGTCGGGGATGTCGTCGGGGAGCTTGAAGGCGTTGAAGGCCGGCAGCACGAGGTACTCCGCGAAGGAACCGGGGCGGTTGACCCCCACCCCCTGCGTATTGCGGCACAGGTGACGCCGGCCCGCGCGGCAGTTGCGGCAGTGCCCGCAGGTGACGTGGCCCTCGCCGCTCACGCGGTCCCCGATCTCGAAGCCGCGCACCTCGCTGCCCACCGCCGCGACCACGCCCACGTATTCGTGGCCCACGACCATCGGCACGGGAATGGTCTTGCTGGCCCAGTCGTCCCACTTGTAGATATGGACGTCGGTGCCGCAGATGCTGCTCTTGCGGATGCGGATGAGCAGGTCGTTGGGCCCGGGGGTGGGCACCGGCACGTCGGTCATCCACAGGCCCTCGCGGGCCTCGCGCTTGCTCAGGGCGCGCATGGTCGGAACATCTGGGGTGACGGCGGAAGGAGAAACGGCGCTAGACATGTGCAGCCGTTCTACGTCGCCGGACATGGCCCGCGCAATGAGGCCCTTCGCACTCGCGCCCGGAGTGTCCCGCCCAGTGGGTCAGCGCCGGAGGCAGGCGGCGAAGCGTCCATTAAGTTCCGGGGGCTGTCGCGCCCCCACCCCCCACATTTAGGCTGGGCACATGATCAAGTACCGCAAGCAGAACGCGCTCGAACCCGAGAAGGACGCCGAGCTGAGCGTCAACCTGACTCCCCTGCTGTTTTTCGCCGTGGGCTTTTTCACCATGAAGGCCGTGCTGGGCAGCGTCCTGCGCTGAACCGGGCCGTCCTCTACCCGGCCGGCCGCTCTGCGGGATAAGGTGGGCGCCATGACCAATCCCGGTGAACAGTTCAAGAGCCTGAACAGTGGCCGTTTCGTGGTGCCCGGCTGGACCAATCTGGTGCCCGGCAAACCCGACGCTGTCGAACTCCAGATCGACCTCAACGAGGCCGACGCGAACCGCGAGCAGGCGATGATCCTCGTCGAGTACTGGGCCGACGGCCAGGACCTGACCCTCCAGAGCCTCCTGCCCGTGCGCGCCTTCCGCGCGGCGCGCGAGGGTGGCCCCGGCTGGTGCGTGTTCGTGCCCGCACAGGGCCGCGTGCTGGTGCGCGCCATCGACGCCCAGCCCGACCCGCCCGTACTGGCGAGCCACTGGATCAACGTCGAGCCGGACACGGTGCCCGGTACGGTGGTCAACGTGGACGTGAAGTTCCCCGACAGCCCGCCCGCCGCCGAGGCCTGAGCCCCTTTCTGTTCTCGCCCTTTCCCGGCCGCGCCGGTTCGTGCTTGCCAGGTCAGCCTGGACCGCGAACCGGCGCGGCTTCTCGTGTCCCGAGGCTCAACGCTTTCACAACGCTGGGGCACATAACGCTCATGTAACGCCCGGTTCAGTACAGTGTGTCCCAGAAGCTGACCGTGCCCGGAGGGCCGCCTGAATGGGCCGGGGCCCGCTCTGCCTTCTGACCGGGAGCCTGTCTCCTTGTCCGTGCCGACCGCCGCCGTTCCGATCCACACCACTCATTACACCGGACACACGATCTGCTGGTCAGACGTTTCTTGGAGCCTCGGGGGGGGAACCATGCCAACGCTGCATCTGCTGGGCCGGGTCTATATGACCCAGGACGACCATGCCCTCAGCCTGTCGCACAAGGCGGCGGCCCTCCTCGCGTATCTCGCGCTGGAAGGCCGCCCGCACCACCGTGAACATCTCGCCGAACTGCTGTGGAACCACAGCGGCGCGCTGCGTAACCTCCGGGTCGAACTGACCCGGCTGCGCCAGCAGCAGCTCGCCCTGTTTCCCGAACGCCAGCCCATGCTCTCGCTGCACTGCGACACGGACCTGTCGCGGCTCACGGCCGCCGCGCCCCTCCTGGGCGAGCGGCAGCTGCCCGGCTGGCTCGCGCAGCTGCGCGGTCTGCCGCTGGGCGACCTCGACGACCTCGGTTCGCCCGCTTTTCAGGAGTGGGTCACGCGCCAGCGCCTGCGGCTGTGCGAGGTGCTGGAAAACCTGCTCTCGGAGGTCCAACTCCGCTTCGCGCAGCGCGGCCAGATGCAGGCGGTCGAGCAGATCCGCGAGCGCGCCGCGCAGCTCGACCTGCATCTGCCGCCCGTCTCGTCCGGACCCGCTCCTGCCGTCCGCGACCGGCCCTTCGCCTTTCCCGCGCAGGAGGCCGAGCTGCGCCGGGTGCTGAACCGCAGCGACCGCAGCCCGCACGTCGTGTACCTCAGCGGTCCCAGCGGGGCCAAGCGCGCCCTGATCGACGCGGCGGCGCGCGGCACGGACTGGAAGGTGCTGCACCTGCAGGTGACGGCGCAGCCCCGGCTGTTCCAGGCGACCCTGGTGCAGCAGCTCGCCCAGGCCCTGCCCGAACTCTCGGGACCGCTGCTGGCCTCGCTGGCACGGCTCGAAAGTCACCAGAGCCTGGACCTGATCCAGCTCGCGCAGGTCCTCATGCAGTCGGACACGCCGCTGCTGCTCTCGATGAACATCCACCAGGCCGAGGCGTGGTTCACCGGGGGCCTGCACTTCGCCCTGAACGGCCGCTGCCCCATGACCCTGGTCCTGATCTCCGGTTCGGCCGACGTGCTGGAGGACGTGCGCCAGCAGCTCGGCCCCGTGAACCTGGAGCGGATGCTGCGCCTGACCCTGCCCCCCGTGGGCGCGGCCGGGTTGCTGCCGGTCCTGACGGAACAGGCCCAGGGCGAGGCCACGCCGGCCCCGACTGGCGCGGCCGTCCATCCCGACGACCTCTACGGCCGCGCCGCGCGCCTCAGCGTGCGCACCGAGGGCTGGCCGCTGTACCTGCGCAGCCTGCTGGGCAGCGTGCCCGGCGAGGACCCTGCCCCCAGCGCCGCCCAGACCTCCGAGATGGCGAGTGCCCGGCTGGCCGAGCTGCAGTACCTCAGTGCGCCGGTTCGCCGGGGCCTGAGCGTGCTGGCGCAGGTCCACGACCGCTTCGACCTGCCGCTGGTGCGCGAGCTGCTCGGGCCGCTGGCCGAGGAGGTGCTGCACGTGGGCGCGCAGCGGGGCGTTCTGGTGCCCGCGCAGCTGGAGGAGGAAGTCGAGCTGCCGGGCCTGCTGACCTGGGTAAGCGACGCCGAGCCGCATCTGGCCTTCGCCTCCGAGATCACGCGCGCGGCGCTGGCCGGACGCCTGACCCCGGCCGAACGCCACGACCTGCGCCGCCGCCTGGCGGTCCTGGCCTGGCCGGAGTCGCCCGCCCTGGCCGCCCACTACGCCGAGCGCGCGGGCCTGCACGACCTCGCGGCCCAGGCCAGCGCCGCGCTGGGCACGCCCGAGGTCGCGCCGCCCCGGCTCCCGGCCGCCCAGCCCGCCGCCATGCCCCTGGGGACCGCCGCGCCCCGGCGCGAGGTCCGCACGCCCGGAGGCTACCGCGTGGCCCTGGAACACGGCCGCCTGGAGGTGCTGCGCCGGGGCCGGCCCGGTCCGACCCCCCGGTTGCGGCTGAAATTCGGCCACGTGAGCGCCGGACCCTGGAGCGTGACCCTGCGCCTGGACCTGTACACCCACCTGCTGCCCGGCGAGGCCAGCGGCCCCTACGCCCTGGGGCTGGGCCTGGGCCAGGAGCCGCAGAAGGTCTATGCCCCCGCACCCCTGAGCGCGCCGGTGGCCCCTGGCCTCGACCCCTGCCTGGGCCTGCTGCCGCTGGGCCGCTGGGTGCAGATCAGCGGTCAGGGCGGGGCGGGCCCCCTGATCCTCAGCACCCGCGCCACCGACCTCGCCCTGACCATCGGGGCCCTGAGCTGGAACGGCCAGCGTTTCCTGCCCGAACGCTGAGCCCGGGAGGGAGGCGGGCCCGCTCCCGCGCCTAGCCGTCCAGCCGGACCTCGGCCACCTTGGCGAGCATCCGGAAGGTCTGGAACAGGTGATAGGCGTCGGGGCTCTCCCAGCCGACCGTCAGCGGGTCGAGACGGGTGATCCCCGGCACGCGCTCGCAGGCGTCGGCCCGGGCCTGGTGGTTCAGCGAGAGCTGGCAGTTGGCGGGCCAGCGGGTCGTGTAGGGCCGGGCCTGGGCAGCGGCGCGCACGGCGGCCTCGGCCCCGGCCCGGATGCGGCGCTGCGCCTCGCGCGGGTGCAGATGGATGGCCGCGAAACTGCTCAGGCCCTCCTTGACGGCCACGCAGACCACCTCCTCACCCAGCTCGGCCCGGATCTCGGCCATCGCCACGTCGTCGCCACTGGCGAACACCACCGGCACGCCGTAATGACCGGCCAGCAGGGCGTTGAGGCCGTACTCGCCCGTGTCCCGGCCGTTGATCCGCACGTTGCGCACGAAGCCGTTCCAGGTGTGCGCCAGCGGGCCGCGTGGGCTGCCGGCGCGGGCGTGGTAGCCCACGAACAGCAGCGCCCCCACGCCCCCTTCCTGCACGCCCTGCACCATGCTCAGCGGCTTGTCGTTGCCGCTCGTAAAGCGCGCGGCCTCGGGCAGCAGCTCGGGGAGGAGATTGCGCATCGTGTCGTGGCTGTCGTTGACCAGCACGCCGCTCGCCCCGGCGGCCAGCGCGCCCTCGGCGGCGGCGGCGGCCTCCAGGGTCATGCGCTCGCGGGCGGCCTGGTACTCGGCGGCGTTGACCAGGCCCCCGAACTCGGGTGGGCTGACCTGCACCCACGACGCCACCCCGCACACCCCTTCCATGTCCACGCTGATGACCACGTTCATGCGCCCCAGGGTAGTCGCATTCGGCCACATGTGGGTACAGCCCAAAAAAAGCCGCCCCGAAGGGCGGCCCGGCGGCAACGACGCCTTAAGCCTGCTGCGCGGCCTTGGCCTTGTTGATGGCCTTGGCGAGACGGCTCTTCTTGCGGGCGGCGGTGTTCTTGTGCAGGGTGCTGCCCTTGGCGGCCTTGTCGATCAGGCTCTCGGCCTTGCTCTGGGCGGCGACGACGTCCTCGGCCCCGCTGGTGGCGGCGATCAGGGCCTTCTTGGAGAAGGTCTTGATGGTGCTCTTGCGGCTGCGGTTGATCAGGCGGCGCTTGAGGCTCTGGCGGTGGCGCTTCTGGGCGGACTTGTGACGTAAGGCCATGTTCGTGACTCCTTTGTTCTCCCGCGCGTGCGGGGCGGTCTCGGGACTTCCGCTGCCGGAGGTCCTGCGAAACGCGACGCGTCCTTCGCCTGTCCGGCGAGGCGCACCTGCTGCCGCGGCTCACGCGGGGCAGGGTCGGTCCACCTGAAGTGGGCAACCTGTACAGTATGCCCGCGCCGGGGTCAGCGGGTCAAGGTATGGACGGCGGGGCAGGGTGGCATACTGCCTGCCATGACCCGAGCACGCCGTTCCCGAACCGGCCCAGGCGCGCGCGCAGACACTGGCGAGGAGCCCGGCGCGGCGGCGGGGAGCGGCACCGCGCCGCGCGGGCCGCGCCGCGAGCGCACCCCCGAGGAGGAACGCGAGGCGCTGTTGGCCTACGCCTTCCGGGCGCTGGGAGCGCGGGCACTGAGCGCCGCCGAGCTGCGCGCCCGGCTGGAAAAACGCAGCGAACAGCCCGAACTGATCGAGGACGTGCTGCGCCGCGTTCAGGAGCTGGGCTACCAGAACGACGCCCAGGTCGCCCAGACCGAGAGCAGGCGCCGGGGGGTGGGGACCTTCCGGGTGCGCCAGACACTGCGGCGGCGCGGCCTGGACAGCGGCCTGATTGAGGAGACGGTCCAGGCCCGCGACCCGGAGGACGACGAGCGCGAGGCCGCCGATTTCCTGGCCCGGCGCTGGCCGGCGCTGGCCCGCAAGCGCGACCCGCGCGCCAGCGCCTACGCCCTGCTGGCCCGCCGGGGCTTCGGCAGCGCCGCCATCTGGGCCGCGATCCGGGAAGTGCAGGAGGCGCAGGACTTCCAGCCGGGTGAGGAGGCGGAAGATCAGGAGGACGAGGAGTGAAGACCGATTGCGCAGTAAGGGCAGTGCCAGAGAAATCGGCTTCTAGAACGTCAAATTCCATCTGTTTTGAACAGGGTAGAAAATGGGGAGTTTTTGCGTGACTCAGATGAAGTCTTTCACCGATCAGCTCACTCCTGCGCAATAGGGCTTGAAGGCGGCTGCTCCCCGGACACCGGCGTTGCTTGACACCGCAGGACTGCGCCCCATAAACTACCGCCTGCCCCACTTCGGCGGGGTCGTGGTTCGGCGGGGCGTAGCGCAGCCTGGTAGCGCACGTCGTTCGGGACGACGGGGTCGGAGGTTCGAATCCTCTCGCCCCGACCACGCTTCAAGCGGCCTCCCCTCTGTGGGAGGTCCTTTTTTTTGCCCTCCCCGCCCGGACCCTGCCCCGCGCCGATTCCCCGTCCCCGCCCTTCAGGAGCCTCCATGCGCGTCTTTGCCATCGCCGACCTGCACCTGTCCAGCGTGACGCCCAAGCCCATGACGGTCTTCGGCCCCGGCTGGGCCGGGCACCCGGAAGCCGTCTGGGCGCAGTGGCGCGAGGTGGTCGCCCCGGGCGACCTCGTGCTGCTGCCCGGTGACCTGTCGTGGGCCATGCGGCTGCCCGACGCCCTGGTGGACCTGCGGCTGCTGAGCGACCTGCCCGGCACCAAGGTGCTGCTGCGCGGCAACCACGACTACTGGTGGCCCACCGCCAGCCGCCTGCGCGCCGCCCTGCCCCCAGACCAGTTCGCGGTCGTGAACGACGCCGTGCGGGTCGGCAACGTCGTGGTGTGCGGCTCGCGCGGCTGGATGACCCCCGGCCACGAACCGCTGGGCGCCGAGGACACGCGGCTGCTGGCCCGCGAAGGCGAGCGGCTCGCGCTGAGCGTGGAGGCGGCGCGCAAGCTGCGGCGGCCCGGCGACCACCTCATCCTGATGCTGCACTACCCGCCCGCCTCGCCGCCCTACCCGGCCAACCCCATCACCGAGGTGATCGCGCAGGCGCGGCCCGACATGGTGCTGTACGGCCACCTGCACGGCGTGCCGCCCGAGCGGGCCATGAGCCATGTCGGGGGCATCCCGGCGTATCTGGTGGCCGCCGACGGGCTGCGCTTCCGGCCCCGGCTGGTGCTGGATACGGGCGCGGGCCACGGGACGGCCGCCGGCGTGGCCGCGCCGGGCGACTGAGCGCGGGCCTCCCCGCCCTCACTTCGCCTTGTGCGTGGACTTCCAGGCCAGGGCGAAGGCCTCGTAGTATTCGCGCGCCTGCCGGGCCGCCGCGTCCTCGACACCGGAGCGGCTGAGCAGACCGTAGCCCTGGTCGTTCCACAGGCGCACCCGCTCGACCGTCAGGGTGCGGGCCGCAGGCTTCTCGGCCTGGGGCCGGGCCGGAATGGCGGCCGCAGCGACAGGCGGGGTGCTCAGGACGACCGTGGCCTCGCCGCGCACCTCAAGCTCGAAGGCCGCCGAGAAGACGTAGCGCCCCCCCGAAACCTTGAAGGTATCCACCGTGAAGGTCTGGTACACGGTGCAGGTGCGGGGGTCGCCGTAGCTCAGGCCGTACAGGGCGGCGTACTTGTCGAGCTGGGCGTCGAGATCGGCGGCGAGGTCATCGTCCTCCTTTTCGTCGATATACACGTAGGCCTGGGGCGGGCAGAGGTCGGCGCTGACCAGCCCGCGCAGGTTGTCGCCCGGCGCGTCCTGGGCGGCGGCCAGGCCCGTCACCCCCAGCGTCAGGAGCAGCGGGGCCAGGAACCGGGCGGGCCGGAGACGGGTCATGCCCGTCAGTGTACGCGGCCCCGCCGGCGACGGACGGGCATCTGCGCGGCATCTGCTAGGCTGAGCTTATCTAGTCATCCCGGTGGCCGCCCGCAGCGGCCGACCGTTCCCGGAGCGCCGTGCCCATGCCTGCCCCTGCCCTGTTTCGCCGTGCCCGCCCCCTGCCCAGACCGGAGGGCGCGGCCCGGCTCCTGAACCAGCGCCGCGCACCCTGAGTGGGGCGTCCCGCCGGGTTCTTGCCGCCTACGCCCCCACTTCCGTGCGCCCAGGAGGGTTCATGACCATATCTTCCGATTCGCTGCCCCAGGCGGGCCTCTCGCCCGAGGGCGCCGCCGCCTCCGAAGCGGCCTACGACGCCGGGCAGGCCGCCGGCCTGTTCCAGATTCTCGCGCCCGACGGCGAGGTCGTGCGCCCCGACCTCATGCCCGATACGGGCACGCAGCTGCGGCTGTACCGCCAGATGCGCCGCGCCCGGCACTTCGACGAGCGCGGCTGGGTGCTCTACCGCCAGGGCCGCCTGGGCGTCTTTCCGCCCTTCGGGGGGATGGAGGCCAGCCAGGTCGGCACCGCCGCCGCCCTGAGCGCCGACGACTGGCTCTTTCCGACCTACCGCGACACCGGCGCGGCCCTGACCCTGGGCCTGCCCATCGCGCGCACCCTGGCCTACTGGCGCACCAGCCCGCACGGCTGGGCCATGCCCGAGAACCTCAAGGTGCTGCCCTTCTACATTCCCATCGCCACCCAGTACCCGCAGGCGGTCGGGGCCGCGCTGGCCGAGAAACGCAAGGGCACGCGCAACGTGGCGATGGCCTACATCGGGGACGGCGGCAGCAGCGAGGGCGACTTCCACGAGGCGCTGAACTTCGCGGGCGCGCTGAACGCCCCGTGCGTGTTCATCCTCCAGAACAACGGCTGGGCCATCAGCGTGCCGACGCGCAGCCAGACGCGCGCCACCGACCTCTCGCGCCGCGCCGAGGGCTACGGCCTGCCCGGCGTGCGGGTGGACGGCAACGACGTACTGGCGACCTGGCACGTGACCGCGCAGGCGGTCGAGCGCGCCCGGAACGGCGAGGGACCGACCCTGATCGAGACGGTGACCTACCGCGTCAAGCCGCACACCGTCGCCGACGACCCCAGCCGCTACCGCACCGAGGAGGAGGGGGCACCCTGGCGGGAGAAGGACCCCGTGACGCGCCTGCGCGCCCACCTGCTGCGCACCGGCGTGCTGAACGAGGAGGGCGAGGCCGCGCTACTGGCCGAGGTCGCCGCCGAGTTCGAGGAGGCGCTGCGCGAGGCCGACACCTACCCCGACCCGGCCCCCGCCGAGATTCTGGACCACGTGTTCGCCGAACCGACGCCGCAGCTCCGGCGCCAGCGCGAGGAACTGCTCGCGGAGGTGGAGGCGTGAGTGCCCCCGTGACTCCCGAGTCGGCGACCCGCACCCTGACGATGGTCGCGGCCATCAACGACGCGCTGGACGTGGCGCTGGCCCGCGACCCCGACGTCCATATCTTCGGGGAGGACGTCGGCGTGATGGGCGGCGTGTTCCGTGCGACCGACGGCCTCCAGGCCAAGTACGGCGCCGAGCGTGTCTTCGACACCCCGCTGGCCGAGGCCGGCATCGTGGGCATGGGCATCGGTATGGGGCTGGCGGGCCTGAAGCCGGTCGCGGAGATTCAGTTCGCGGGCTTCCTGTACCCGGCGCTCGACCAGATCCTCTCGCATCTGGGGCGATTCCGCCACCGCACGCGCAGCCGCTACCACCTGCCGATGGTCATCCGCGCGCCCTACGGCGGCGGGGTCCACACGCCCGAGCAGCACGCCGACAGCCCCGAGGCGATCCTGGCGCACACGCCGGGCGTCAAGGTGGTCATTCCGAGCACCCCGGCCGACGCGCGCGGGCTGCTGCTCGCGGCCATCGCGGACCCCGACCCGGTGTTCTTCTTCGAGGCGATCAAGCTCTACCGCTCGGTGAAAGAAGAAGTGCCGACCGACTACGTCACGGTGCCGCTCGGGCAGGCCCGCCACGTCACGCGCGGCGACGACGTGACGGTGGTGTGCTACGGCGGCATGGTCGAGGTCGCCACCCGCGCCGCCGAGGCCGCCCGGCAGGCCGGGATCGGCGTGGAGGTCATCGACCTGCGCACCCTCGTCCCGATGGACACCGACACCGTACTGGAGAGTGTCCAGAAGACCGGGCGCGTGGTCGTGGTGACCGAGGCGCCGCGCACCGGGGGCTTCCACAGCGAGATCAGCGCGACCATCGCCGAGGAGGCCATCGAGTTCCTGCGCGCGCCCATCGTGCGCGTGACCGGCTACGACGCGCCGTACCCGCCCTTCACGGCCATCGAGGACGTGTACCGCCCCAGCGCCGTGCGCGTGGCCCGCGCCGTCCGCAAGGTCATGGCCTACTGACCGGGGGCCAGGGTGTCCCGGCCGCGTAGACATCGGGACGCCCACCACGGCCCCCACTTGTCTATGCGTGTATGCTCGGCGCGTCAACAGCTACGCACGTCTCAAGGAGAAGAACGGATGAGGGCAGCAGGACTCAACTGGCAGGGACTCATGGAGCAGCTCCAGGGTGCCCTGCCCTACGCCGAGGTGACCGAGGCGTCGCTCGCGTATTTCAAGTATCCCAAACGCACGGTGAGCGTGAACCTGCCGGTGCGCATGGACGACGGCCGCGTGCAGGTGTTCCGGGGCTACCGCACGGTGCACAGCACGGCGCGCGGCCCCAGCATGGGCGGGGTGCGCTTCAAGGCCGGGGTCAGCGCCCACGAGTGCGAGGTGCTGGGGGCCATCATGACCCTCAAGGCGGCGGTGGCCGACCTGCCGCTGGGCGGGGCCAAGGGCGGCGTGGACGTGGACCCCGAGGCGCTGAGCCCGCACGAGCTTCAGGGCCTGACGCGGCGCTATACCTCCGAACTCGTGGAGCTGATCGGCCCCGGCGAGGACGTGCTGGCCCCCGACGTGGGCACCGACCAGCAGGTCATGGCCTGGGTACTCGACGCCTACGCCGAGAACACCGGCGAGACCCAGGGCGGCGTGGTGGTCGGCAAGCCGATGAGCCTGGGCGGCAGCTACGGCAGCAAGGACGCCCGGGGCCGCAGCGCCGCGCTGGTCGCCGCGCGCGTGCTGGAACACAATGGGGTGCCGCTGCACCGGGCGCGCGCCGCCGTGTACGGCTTCGGGGACGTGGGCCGCAAGGCCGCCCAGACCCTCGCCGACCAGGGCGCCCTGGTGGTCGCGGTCAGTGACCAGCACGGCGCGGCCTACGCCAGCGGCGGTCTGGACCTGGACGCCCTGTCGGCGTGGCGCGAGCAGAGCGGCAGTGTCGAGGGCTTCGGTACGGCGATCACGCCCGACGAGCTGCTGGGCCTGGACGTGGACGTGCTCATGCTCGCCTACGACTACGGCACCATCAACGCCGGCAACGCCCACGCGGTGCGCGCCCGCTACGTCGTCGAGGCGACGAACCGCGCCGTACTGCCCGAAGCCGAGCGCTTCCTGGCCGAGCAGGGCGTGACCGTGCTGCCCGACCTCGTGGCCTCTATCGGCGGGCTGGTCGTCAACTACCTCGAATGGGTGCAGGACGCCAGCAACTTCTTCTGGACCGAAGAAGAGATCGAAGCCGCCATCGACCAGCGCGTGAACGCCGCCGTGGACACCGTGACCGAATTCATGCGGACGCGGCAAGTCGGCATGCGCACGGCCGCCTACGCCATCGCCCTGAACCGCCTGCACAGCGCCACGGTGATGCGCGGGGTGTATCCGTAAGCGTCCGCCGCCCTGACCGGCCCCCCCGTTTCCCTTTCGTCTCCCGACAAGGAGTTGCCCCACCATGACCACCACCCCCGAACCGGCCAACCTGACGCCGGATCAGAAGAAATACGGCGCCCACGACATCCCCAGCTACCTCGACCCCAACAACATCGGCCCCTACGAGATCTACCTCGAACAGGTCGAGCGCGTCACGCCGTACCTCGGCAAGCTGGCCTACTGGGTCGAGACCCTCAAGCGGCCCAAGCGGATTCTGGTCGTGGACGTGCCGGTGCATCTCGACGACGGCAGCGTGGCCCACTTCGAGGGCTACCGCGTGCAGCACAACACCTCGCGCGGCCCCGCCAAGGGCGGCGTGCGCTACCACCAGGACGTAACCCTCTCGGAAGTCATGGCGCTCTCGGCCTGGATGACGGTGAAAAACGCCGCCGTGAACCTGCCCTACGGCGGCGGCAAGGGCGGCATCCGCCTCGACCCGCGCAAGTACAGCCAGGGTGAGCTGGAGCGCGTGACGCGGCGCTACACCTCCGAGATCGGGCTGATCATCGGGCCGGAAAAGGACATCCCCGCGCCGGACGTGAACACCGGCCCGCAGACGATGGCCTGGATGATGGACACCTACTCGATGAACGTGGGCCGCACCGCGACCGGCGTGGTCACGGGCAAGCCGGTCTCGCTGGGCGGTTCGCTGGGGCGCGGCGACGCCACCGGGCGCGGCGTGTTCGTGGCGGGCGCCGAGGCGATGCAGAAGCTCGGGATGCCGCTCGAAGGCGCGCGCATCGCCGTGCAGGGCTTCGGCAACGTGGGCGAGGCCGCCGCGCGCATCTTCCATGAGCACGGCGCGAAGGTCGTGGCGATCCAGGACGTGACCGGCACCATCTACAGCGAGGCCGGCATCAACCCGGCGGTGGCGCTGTCGCACCTGCGCGCCACCGGCAGCATCCTGGGCCTGGGCGGCACCGAGGAACTGACGCGCGAGGACTTCTGGGGCGTGCCCTGCGACGTGCTCATTCCGGCGGCGCTGGAAAAACAGATCACCCTGGCGAACGCCGGGCGCATCCAGGCCCGACTGATCGTGGAGGGGGCCAACGGCCCGACCATCCCGGCGGCCGACGACCTGCTGTCCGAGAAGGGCGTGACCGTCGTCCCCGACGTGCTCGCCAACGCGGGCGGCGTGACAGTGAGCTACTTCGAGTGGGTGCAGGACTTCAGCTCGTACTTCTGGACCGAGGACCAGATCAACGAGCGCCTCGACCGCATCATGCGCGACGCCTTCCGCAGCCTGTGGGACGTTAAGGAGCGCCACGGCGTCACCCTGCGCACGGCCGTGTACATCGTGGCCTGCACGCGGGTGCTCGAAGCGCGGGCGCTGCGCGGCCTGTACCCATAAGGCGCACAACCCACACCCGGCAAGAGAAAGAGGCGAAACCCGTATTCGCCTCTTTGTTCTGCGAGCCATACGCCACACGCCGGGCACCTTTCCCCCTACCCTGAGGCCGTGCCTCCCGAACTGACCGAGCTGCTGGAGTATTTTGAGCCGTTTTCGCTGCTGCGGCGGGACCTGCGCGGAGCGGCGACGCTGCTCACGCCGGGGGTGAACGTGCTGGCCCTGAACGCGGCGTACCTGCCCGCTGACGGCGAGGCGCTGATTCCCCTGCTCGGCGCGTGGCAGCGCGAACATGGCACGCCGCCGCTCGTCGCCTCGGTCACGGCGCTGCCCGGCGAGGACGTGGGCGGCGTGCGGGTCGGCACGTACCTGCCCCAATCCGAGCCGGGAGTGATCGCGGTCGAGCAGGTCTCGCGCCTGGGGATCGCCGCGTGGGCCGGCGTGCTGGCCGAGGCGCACGGCACACCCGCGTGGGCCGGCGCACTGGCCAGCCACTTCGGCGCGCGCCTGGAGGGGAGGCGTGACTCTGCGCTGCTCATGGCCTACGCGGGGGGCGAAGCCATCGGGGCGCTGCTGTGGCGGGCCACGGCGCAGGGGGGCGCGGCGCACCTGTGGGGCACGCTGGACCCCGCCGCCGACGCGCCGCTGCTGAACATGGCGGCCGAACTCGGCGGCGGCTCCCTGCGCGCCAGCCTGCCCGACACCTCTCCCCTGACGGTCACGGACGAGGCGGTGGTGGTCTTCACGCGGCCGGCAGGGCAGGCCGGGCCGGCGCTGGACTGACCGTCTCCCGCTCAGCCCAGGTGGGACAGCACCGTTTCTGCGCCGGTCACGTGGTCGCCCACGCCGACCTGCGGCGTCGCCCCCTCGGGCAGCGCGACGAGCACCATCCCGCCGCCCTCGGCATAGGCGGCCTTGTTGCCCGCGCGGGCCGGGTCGCCGGGGCGCAGGAAATTCAGGGTTTCGGCGTGGCTGCCCTGGTCGGGCAGGGCGACCGTCACCTCGCCGCCCTCCGGGGCGCGCAGGGTGAAGGTCAGGCGCGGCCGACCCAGCGCGGGCACCTCGGCGGGCTGGCCCAGCAGCAGGCGCGCGCGGGCGCCCAGGCCCAGGCCGGCCGCGCCGCCCTGCGCCGCCAGGGCGTCGGAGAATTCGGCGCGCACGACCTCGCCGCCCACCGGCTGATAGAGGTACTGCACGTCCAGCGGCCCCACGTACACCCCCAGCACCCAGCCCGTTGCCGGAGCTTCGGGCCAGCCGAGCAGCGCTGCCGCCGCCCCCTGGCCCTCGACCTGGCCGTCCGTCACGCGGCGCACGAGCAGCACGCGGCCGTCGGCGGGGCTGAGAACTGCGCCTGCCGCAGGCGTGGGCAGGCGCACCGGGTCACGGTAACGGTAGACCCCGCGCACATAGAGCGCCGCAGCGGCGGCGACAGAACCCAGAAGCAGAAGGCGGCGGGGAACACGCATGCCCCCAGTGTAGGGCACCGCTCCCCGCCGCCTCCCCTGAAGGATTTACTGAGAAACGTAGATCTGAACGGTGTTCAGCAGGTCGGGCTGCCCGGCCCCGGCCCCCTCGGTGCGGGTCAGGCCATTGACCACGTCCTGCCCCGAGAGCACCTGCCCGAACACAGTGTACTGCCCGCTCAGGAAATCGGCGGGGGCCAAGGTGATGTAGAACTGGCTGCCCTGCGAGTCGAGGCTGGCGGCGCGGGCCATGCCCAGCACCCCGGCCTTGTCGAAGCGCAGGCCGTTGTTCACCTCGGCGGCGAAGTTGTAACCGGGGCCGCCCGTGCCCCACTGGGCCTGCAGTGCGGGATCGCTGCTCTGGGGGTCGCCGCCCTGCGCCACGAAGCCCTCGATCACGCGGTGGAAGCGGGTGCCGTCGTAGAAATGGTTCAGCGCCAGGAACACGAAGTTGTTCACGGCGACCGGGGCGGCCTTGGCGTTCAGCTCCAGCACCACGTCGCCCTTGGCCGTCTTCATGACGGCGCGGTAGGTCTTGGCCGGGTCGATGACGTTCTGACTTCCCGTGAAGCGGGTCACGCGCGCGGCGCTGAGGTAGGGCACGGCCGTGAAGCCCGTCATGGCCGCCGTGCCCGTGGCGGCGGGGGTGGTCGCGGCCGGGGTCGTCGCATCGGGGGTCGTGACCGGGGCCGGGGCCGTACCGGTGGCCGCCGCGTCCGTGGCCGTGCTGGAAGCCGGAGCCGCCGTGCCCGTCTGGGACGTCGCCGCGCCCGTGCCCGCCGCCGTCGCCGCCGTTCCCGCCGCGCCGCTGTCGGCCGTCAGCGCCAGGGTGCCGTTGGGCTGGAGGGTATAGGTGCGCGTCACGGCGGGCATCGTGGGCGCGCAGGCGGCGAGGCTCAGACCGATCAGGACCAGCGGCAGACTCTTCAACATGCCCCACAGCCTACCCGGCGGCAGATGTGGGGCATGGGAGAAAAATTGTGAGAACGTCCATGCTCCGGCCCTCAGCGGGCCTTCACTCCAGCGGCAGGCTGGTCGTGTATTTCTCCTGCTTGACGATGATGGTGCTGTCGGTGTTGCGCACGCCCGGAATGGCCGCGAGCACCTCGACCAGAAAATTCTGGTAGGCGTCGAGGTCGGCCACGCACACCTTGAGCAGGTAGTCGGTGTCGCCCAGGCACAGGTAACACTCCAGCACCTCGGGGCGGGCACGCATCTTGTCGGCGAAGTCCTCGAAGCCCTGCTTGGTCTGCTTGTCCAGGGTCACGCGCACCATGACCATCAGATCGCGGTTGACCAGTTTGGGGTCGAGCAGCGCGACGTAACGGTGGATCACGCCTTCTTCCTCCAGCCGCCGCACCCGGCGCAGCGTGGGCGCGGGCGTCAGGCCGATCTCGTCGGCGAGTTCGGTGTTGGGGATGCGTGCGTCGCGCTGGAGGATGGACAGAATGCGGCGGTCGGTGGCGTCCAGATCGGGGGCGGAGTGGCGCTGCATCATGGAAGCGTATTCTAGCAAATCGGCGCAATCCTGTTGCCCTGCTCATCCATATAACGCCCCTGGGCGCAATCCCGATCGTCCGTTCCCCTGCTACCATTGCGCCACACCGACAGACATCTCGCCCGCAGGCCCCCTGCGCGGCGCGGAGGAGTACGCCTATGCGAATTGGACTGCCCAAGGAAATCAAAGTCAAGGAAAACCGCGTCGCCCTCACCCCCGGCGGGGTCGGCACCCTGGTCCGGCGCGGCCATCAGGTCACGGTCGAGCGCGGCGCGGGGCTGGGCAGCGGCATCGCCGACCACGAGTACGAACAGGCCGGCGCGACGCTGGGTTCGGCCGCCGACGCCTGGGCCGCCGAGATGGTGGTCAAGGTCAAGGAGCCGGTCGCCAGCGAGTACGGCTACCTGCGCCCCGACCTGCTGCTGTTCACGTACCTGCACCTCGCCGCCGACCGGCCGCTGACCGACGCCCTGATGCAGAGCGGCACGGCCGCCGTCGCCTACGAGACCGTGCAGCTCCCCGACGGCAGCCTGCCCCTGCTCATGCCCATGTCGGAAGTCGCGGGTCGCCTGAGCGTGCAGGCGGGCGCGTACCACCTGCAAAAGCCGGTGGGCGGACGCGGCGTGCTGCTGGGCGGCGTGCCGGGCGTGCAGGCCGGACACGTGGTGATCGTGGGCGGCGGCGTCGTGGGCACCAACGCGGCCAAGATGGCGATGGGCCTGGGCGCCAAGGTGACGGTACTCGACGTGTCGCACCGCCGCCTGACCTACCTCGACGACGTGTTCTTCGGCAAGCTGACCACCATGATGAGCAGCGAGGCCAACATCCGCGCCCTGCTCCCCGAAACCGACCTGCTCATCGGCGCGGTCCTCATTCCCGGCGCCAAGGCCCCGCACCTCGTGACGCGCGACATGCTGCCGCTGATGCAGGAAGGCAGCGTCATCGTGGACGTGGCGGTGGACCAGGGCGGCTGCGTCGAGACCATCCACCCGACCACCCACGACGACCCCACCTATCTCGTGGACGGCGTGATCCACTACGGCGTGGCGAACATGCCCGGGGCCGTGCCGCGCACGAGCACCTTCGCCCTGACCAATCAGACCCTGCCCTATGCCCTGCTGCTGGCCGACCACGGCCTGAATGCCCTGCACCGTAATCCGGCCCTGCTGCGCGGCCTGAACACCCTGCGCGGCCAGCTCACCTACGCGGGCGTGGCCGACGCGCTGGAACTGCCCAGCGTGACCCCCGAAGCGGCGCTCGCGGGCTGAACGCAGGCGCAGGGCGGGCGAGGAGGGACAGGGTCTCCCCTGGCCCGCCCTGCCGCCGCCGACTGTTCAGTTCGATGCCGCCCACAGCGGTGTTCAGTGGCATTGAGGGGCGGACGGGCCGCCCCCCGACGCCACTTCCAAGCCCGGCCCTTCTCAGGTGCTCGGTCCCTCTGGATTCTGAGCTCAGCTCACCGCCGCGCGCAGTTCGCCGGGCGTGACCGGCTCGGTGAGCAGGCGCGCGAAACCGGCGTGGCCCTCCTTCGCCACATAGCGCCGCACGAGGTCGCCGCCGACGCTGTAGGTGAAGATGTACGAGCGCATGTTCGGCACCGAGATGAAGCGCAGCGTCTGGCGGGCGCGCTCCTCGCTGGCGACGGCGTAGGTACGGATGAAGTCGAGCACCTCGGCCTCGCCGGCCCCCTCGCCGTGCAGCATCCGGGCGGCCTCGCCGCTCACGCCGCCCAGGCTCCGGCGGGCGCGCTCGGCGGCCAGGAAGGCGCGCAGGTCCTCGGGGTCCAGGCCCGCGAGCGCGGCGAGGTCGCCGGTCAGCCAGGCCTCCGCCTCGGCCTCGTCCATCACGGCGCGCAGGGCGTTCACAGCGATGCCCTCACTCACCACGCACTCGGGCGCGTTGATGAGCTGGACGCTGTGCTCGCGCCAGCCCTTCTCCCGCACCAGCCGGGCCTCCTTGGTCGCGTGCTCGGTGTGGTGGCCGGGATAGCCCTCGTGGGCCAGCAGGTCGGGCAGCGCAGGCAGCAGTACCGGCAGGTCGGTGTTGATCTCGATAAGGCTCTGGAGGTTGCCCAGCGGCCAGTTGTAGCCGCCCCAGGGCTTGTCCCGGACCAGCCCGATGGTGAAGTTCTCGCCCTCCGGCAGCCCGAAGCGCTCGCGGGTGCGCCCGCGCAACTCGTCGAGGATGGGCGCGGCGACCCGCAGCAGGTCGGCCTCGCGCACGGCCAGCCGGCCCCGCAGCGCCGCGTCGCGCCCGGACAGGGAGCCGGCGCCGGGCAGCGCGGCGTCAAGGTCACGCAGGGCCACGTCCAGCGCCGCGCGGTCCGCGACCGGCACCTCGATGTCGTACAGGCCGCGCGCCTCCTCGGCGTAGGGCAGGGGCGCGCCGGTCAGGCGGCGGGTCAGGGTGTGCATGGCGCGCGCCTGCACGAGCAGGAAGGCGCGGCGCGTCTCATCCTCGACGCCGCCCACCTCGTCGATCAGGGCCTCGGCCTCGGCCTTCAGGGCCGCCGGGTCGCGTGGGGTGCGGTCGGCCCATTCGGCGGGGCCGCCGTACCCGTCGATGAAGCCCTCCGAGTGCGCGTCGATGGCGTGGGCGAGCCTGATGTACCGTTCGGCAATGTCCATGCGCCGGAGCATAGGGCGCGGCGGCGCGCAGGAGTCCCCGGGAGCGGGACAGGCGCGCGGCGGGTTTCAGTCGCCCACGAACACCATCCGGGGAAACTGACCCGCCTCGCCGGGGTCTCCCAGGCCCGTCTCGGCCCCGTCGCGCAGCTTTTTCAGGGCCAGGGCCACGCTCGGCCCCTCGCCGTACATCTGCGCGGCCTCGTCGGTGAGCAGCAGTTCCAGCCCCCGCCCCCCCGCCTCGGCGCGCAGCAGCCGCCCGCCGCGCACGGGCCGCTCGGTCACGGCCACGCCCGCCGGAAAGCCGGCCAGCTCCACCTGATGCGCGAAGTCGGGATCGGGCTGGCCGGAGGTCGGGGTCATCGGTTCATTGTGCGCCGCGCAGCCAGGATGGGGGCGCAGGCATCAGAAACGGTCAAGTGGCCGGTGCGCAACCCGACGTGGGCCCGCCCCTCAGGAGCGCGACGGAAAGGCGAGGTAGCCCTCGAAGAGTCGGCGGTGGAACTGCCGGCTCGGCCGCTCGGTCAGCGTGCCCTGCATCACGCCGTTCTGGGTGGTGACCTGCACCTCGCAGCGCCCGTTGTTCAGCAGGCAGGCGCGGCTCAGGGCTTCCAGATCGGTGAGTGACCCGCCCTTGGGCAGCCCGGTGGTGTCGGCGGAAATCGTGAGCCGCTTGTTCGGGGCGACGTGGTACTGACCTTCCAGAGTAAGCATCCCTACACCTTACGGCCTGTGGGCCAGCGCAATTGCGGCCCAGACCGGACCCGGCTGCCCCGCCGCCTCCGCCGAGTGTGCCCGCCGCGCCTGCGTCCCCCGGCGAAGCCCGCTATGCTCGCGCGCATGACCCTGTTCGACCCCCCGGCCCCCCTGGCCGAGCGGCTGCGCCCGCGCAACGTGGCCGAGGTGGTCGGCCAGAGCAAGCTGCTGGGGCCGGGCCGCCCGCTGACCCGTGTGCTGGCCTCGGGCCGTCTGGGCAGCCTGATCCTGTGGGGGCCGCCGGGGGTGGGCAAGACCACGCTCGCGCGCCTGATCGCCGGGGAGGTCGGGGCGCACTTCGTCGCGCTCTCGGCCGTCTCGGCGGGCGTCAAGGACGTGCGCGAGGCGGTGGCCGAGGCCGAGCGGGTGCGCGGGCGCGGGCAGAAGACGGTCCTGTTTCTCGACGAGATCCACCGCTTCAACAAGGCGCAGCAGGACGCCCTGCTTCCCCACGTCGAGTCGGGCCTGCTGACATTGATCGGCGCGACGACCGAGAACCCCAGCTTCGAGGTGAATCCGGCGCTGCGCTCGCGTGCCCGCACGCTGGTCCTGGAGGCCCTGACACCCGAGGAGATTCGCGGCCTGCTGGAGCGCGCCCTGACCGACCCGCGCGGGCTGCCGGGCGTGGGCGCCGAGGCGGGCGCGCTGGACCTGCTGGCCCGGCTGGCCGACGGCGACGCACGCCGGGCGCTGAGCACCCTGGAGGTCGCCGCGACCCTGAGCGACCCCGTGACCGAGGACGCCGTCACCGAGGCTTTCGGGCGGCACCTGCCCCAGATGGACAAGAACGGCGAGGACTTCTACAACCTGATCTCCGCGCTGCACAAGAGCGTGCGCGGGTCGCACGTGGACGGCGCGCTGTACTGGCTGGCCCGCATGGTCGAGGGCGGGGCCGACCCCCTGTACGTCGCCCGGCGCGTGGTGCGCATGGCCGCCGAGGACATCGGGCTGGCCGACCCTCAGGCGCTGCGGCTGGCCATCGCCGCGCGCGACACGGTCGAATTCCTGGGCAGCCCTGAGGGCGACCTCGCGCTGGCGCAGGCGGTCGTATACCTCGCCCTGGCGCCCAAGAGCAACAGCGTGTACGTGGCCTGGAAACGCGCGCTGGACGCCGTGCGTGAGGGCGAAACCCTGCCCATCCCCCTGCACCTGCGCAACGCCCCCACCGCCCTGATGCGCGTTCAGGGCTACGGCCAGGGGTACGCCTACTACTTCGACGACCCCGAGGGCTCCTTCGCGCAGGACTACCTGCCGGGGGGCGCGCGGCTGGACCTCTACGCCCCGACCGGCGAGGGCTGGGAGGCGCGGGTAGAGGGGCGCTGGCGCAAATTGCAGGAGGCGCACGGCGAGGCCCCGGAGCCGGAGGAATCAGAGGACACCGCACCAGGGGCGCCGTAACTCTGCCGGAGCCCTCAAACCCGGCAAGGCCCGGCGACTCTTCCGGACACCGTATGACCCCGGCGCTCCTCACCTTCACCCCCTTTACGGCCGCCGACGTGCAGCGGCTCACGCGCTGGCTACAGGCCCCGCACGTGCGCGCCTTCTGGGACGACGGCGAGCGCGACGAGGCCGCCGTGGCCGCGAGCTACGGCCTCCCGGACAGCGAAATGTGCTCATGCGGGTGGACGGGCGGCCGGTGGGCTTCCTCCAGACCGTGGAGGTCGGCCCCGGTGGCCGAAAGCTGAGCGTTCGCCGACCACTGGCAGGGGCGGCGGCCCGGGCTGCGGCGGCTGGTCATCGACCCCGACGAGCGCAACGTACGGGCACGCCGGGCGTACGAGAAAGCGGGCTTCGTGGCTGCCGGCGTGCTGGACGGGGACGAGGGCAACCGCCGCCTGATCCTCACCCGCGAGCTGCCCTGACACCTGCCCTGAAAAAAGCCCGCCTCCTCCGGGAAGAGGAAGACGGACCGGGTGGTGCGGAAAATGGGCGCGGCGCTGGCTCCCGCGTCGGAGCCGTGGTCGTGAAGGGTGCAGGGTGACAGGTCAGCGGTGAACAGTGCTGGGCTGCCGGGTAAAGGGGGTGACGCGGCCCCGCGCGTCTCAGCCTCCGACTCGACGAACCCCGCCGGAGGAATAGGGTTTGGCCCCCGCCCGCGAAAGGCAGCTGCCGGCCCGTCCCCACTGTGCGCCCCGGCACGCCAGGGGTCAAGCGCCCCAGGAGCCCCACCCCAGGAACCGGATCAGGGCAGCTCGGTCTGCCAGTTGGCCTGCTGGATCTGGACCTCCAGCTCGCGCCGGGCCTTGGCGAGCGCGTCGGCCTGGGCCTGAAGCTCGCGGGCGGGCAGGGTCGCCACGAGCTTCAGTTCGCTGCGGCTGTAGCGCTCCTGGGGCGTGCTGACCCCGGCAACCAGCTGGCGCAGGGTGGTCAGGCGCAGGTCCAGCAGGTCGCGGCTCACCAGCGCGTCGGTCAGGGTCTGGCCGTTCGGCAACGTGGCCGCCAGGTTGGCGCGGTGGATGCGCGGCAGCAGGGCTTCGAGGGCCGCCGCCACCTCCATGAATTCCTGGAGCAACTGGCGGGGGTCCTCGGCGGGGGCCTCGCCCTCCTGCACCTTGAGGTTGTTCTGGAGCCGGGCCTGAAGCTGCGCGGCGCGCTTTTGCAGGTCGGCGCGTTCGATGAGGGCTTCGGCGAGTTTCATGCGCCCCAGGGTAGAGCATGAACCCCGCCGCAGTCGCCCGAATCCGGCTCAGCGCGCGGGCGGTTTGGGCAGCGAGTCGCCGTCGGCCAGCCGGATCAGCCACGCCATGAGCTGCACGAAGGCCAGCGCCATCGCCGGAATGCCCGCCACCATCATGATCCAGCCCGAGAGCTGCTGGTTTTCCAGCGGGGTCAGGTTCCACAGGCACAGGGCATTGACGTAGGGCGTATACAGCACGCGCGGCGAGTAGAGCCACACGGCCGCGACCGACATCATGGGCAGGGCGGCGAGCAGCCCGAACCACCCGCGCGAGCCGATGCTGGCCGGCTGCACGGCGGGCAGGGGCCGCAGGACCACCGCCCAGACGAGCAGGCTGCTCAGCAGGTACAGCGCGGGCAGGAGCTGCGCCGCCGAGTTGCTGACCACGCTGGCATTGAAGCCCGCCGGCACGTTCCAGAAGACGACCACCGCCGCCCACAGCGCCAGGGCCACCCAGGGATCGAGCAGCAGCCCCAGCACGCGCCCCAGCCCCCGGCGGGGGTCCAGGGCCACGGCGCGCGGGATGCCCAGCACGAGCAGCGGGGGCACCAGTTCGGCCAGCACCATCAGGCGGCCCATGTACAGCGCCATGCTCTGTCCGGTCAGGGCGCTGGCGCGGCTCTGCGTGACGAGCAGCCACAGGACCAGCCCCAGCCCGAACAGCGCGGCCTTCCAGATCGGCCAGCGGGCCCGGTCCACCTCGTGCCGCCGGGCAGCGGCAAAGCGCCAGAAATACAGGCCGCCCACCACCAGCGCGGCCACCAGCATCGGCCAGTCGGGGGTCAGGGCCAGCAGTTCGCCCAGGCCGGGGCTGAGGTTCACGCCGCCCGCCCCCGGGCCGCCCGTCACGGGGGCGCTCATGGCGCGGGATTCGCCATGACGTAGCGCACGTCGGCCGCCACGCGGTCCACCTGCGGCAGCTGGGTGTAGTCCCACAGCACCCGCAGCCTGCCGTTGCGGTCGATGAGGTACGAGGCGGTCGTGTGGTTGATCTGGTAGTCGCTGGGCGACTTCACGTCGGCCTTCTCATAGCCGACACCGTAAGCGCGGGCCACACCGGCCAGCTGGGGTTCGGGCACGTTCACGGCCGTCGCCTTGCCGAAGAAGTTCGCGTACTCGCGCAGGCGCGCGGGCGTGTCGCGCGCCGGGTCCACGCTGACCATCATCACGCGGAAGTTCGCCCGCTCGGCCTCGGGCAGGCTCTGGCGCACCTTGGTGAGGTAACTCAGGCTCAGCGGGCAGATGTTGGGGCAGTGCGTGAAGCCGAAAAACAGCGCCGTGGTGGTCTTGCCGTCCGGCGCGAAAGCGAAGGCGCGGTCGTCCTGATCCGTGCCCGCGAACGTCGTGGCGGCCGGGCGCGCGTCGTAGGCCGTCCCGAAGAAGGGATACGGATTCTTGAGCCGGGTGTAGCCCCACACGCCGCCCAGCAGCAGGGCGACCGCTCCGGCCGCCATGAGCGCCGAGACGTACCAGGGCCGCCCGGCCGGGGCCGTCTGGGGCGCGGCCGGTCCGGTCTCGCTGCTGTCGGCCGACCGGGAACCAGGGATGTGGGCCTGCATCTCAGGGCTTCCGGACGGTGGCGCCGACCGTCAGGCTGCGGCCATCACTGGTCAGGAGGCGCAGATTCAGCGTCTCGCCCACCTTCAGGCTCCGCTTGAGGTCCAGGAGCATGAGGTGGTCGCCGGTCGCGCTCAGCACCAGTTGGCCGCGGGCGGGGACGACCAGGGCGGCCGCCATCTTCATGCCGGTCATGGCGCCGGACTTGACGGTATTCATGAGCATGGTGCGGCCCGCGACCGCGCTGCGCACCCCCGTGATCTTCAGGGGCTGCGCGCCCGCATTGGTCAGGGTCAGGAACACCGAGGTCTCTCCGATGCCCGGCGGCACGGCGACGACGGTGGCCCCGCTGGCCCGCAGCGGCAGGGCGGCGCTGGACGCGGGGGCCGCCGTCTGGGCAGGCATGGACATGGGCATGGTGTGGCCCGGCATGTCATGGCCCGAATGCTGGGCCAGGGCGACGGGCATGAGGCTCAGGGCGGCGCAGGTCCACAACACGGACCGGCGAAGGACAAACGGCAATTCGGACATGCACAACCTCGTTTCGGCAGGTCAGGGGGGCAGGCACGGAAGCGGTTTCCTGCCTCTACTCCGCACCCGGAGACGTTGGGGGGCAGTCTAGCGGGGGCCGGCCGCCGGATTGTCCCCCTGAACGGGCCGGGCACGCGGGCCGGTTCTGGAACCCGTTCCATGCGGCGGGGTATGGTAACGGCGAGCGACATGCGAAAACCCACCATTCAAGACGTGGCCCGGACGGCGGGCGTGGGCGTCGGCACCGTTTCTCGCGTGCTGAACAACCATACGGCCGTCAAGGACACCACCCGTGAGGCCGTGCTGCGGGCCATCGCGGACCTCGAATACACGCCCAATCCCCATGCCCGCCGCATCGCCGGGGGCAAGAGCTACACCATCAGCATCCTGCTGCCCGTCGTGACGACCGAGTTCTACGTGCGCCTGCTCGACGGCCTGGAGACCACCTTTCAGGAGGCGCGCTACGACGTGGCGATCTTTCCGCTGCTCGACCGCTCGCGCCTGGAGCGTTACCTCGGCTCGCACACCCTGGCCTACCAGGCCGACGGACTGGTCATGGCGACCTACAACCTCACGGGGCTGTTCGACCAGCACCGCCTGCGCACCCAGCAGCCCACCGTCCTGGTGGACGCCTACTCTCCGGCCGCCGACTGCGCCTACATGGACAACGTCTGCGGCGGGCGCGTGGCGGGCGAGTACGCCTGCACGCTGCCGGGCACGCTGTACGCGATGTGGGTCGAGACCGAACTCGACCAGCTGTTCACCACCCGCGTCTTCGAGGACCGGCGCAGCGGTTTTTGCGAGGCGCTGGCCGCCGCCGGGCGCGTCATGAAGGCCGAGTACGTCTCGAGCTTCGACAACCTCGCCGCCCGCCGGACCGCCACCCGGCTGCTCGACGAGGCCGAGCTGCCCTGCACGGTCTTCGCCTCGGCCGACCTGCTGGCCGCCGCCCTGATCGACGAGGCGCTGGAACGCGGCCTGCGGCCCGGCGAGGACGTCCGGGTCATCGGTTTCGACGATCAGCCCTGGGCCGAGAGCCGGGGCCTGACCACCCTGCACCAGCCGGTCGAGAAGATGGGGCAGGAGGCGGCCGCACTACTGCTCTCGCGCCTGAGCGGGCATCAGGGCCCGGCGCGCGCACGCAAGTTCTCGCCGGTCCTCGTGCGGCGCTCCAGCGCCTGAGCGCAGGGGTCGGGGGCCGCCCCCGACCCGCTCAGCCCTCCTTGAGCCATCCCTCAATATCGTCACGCAGCCGCGCGGCCAGCGGGTAGGCGAGCAGGGCGCGCAGGCGCTCGGGGTCGCGGCGCCGGGCGAACCACAGGTCGAAGACCTCCCCGACGGTGGGGGCACCCTCGGGAGCCGCGGAGACGGTCACGGCGTCGCCCTCCCCCAGCGTGCCGGGGCGCAGCACGCGCGCGTACAGCCCCGGGCGGCGCAGGGCGGCGAAGCGCTTGGCGAAGGCGGGATCGCCCATGTGGGCGGCCAGGGTCGCGCAGGGAATGCGCGCCGCCGTGACCTCCAGCCGCGCGTCCCCGAAGTCGAGCTGCGTGCCGATGCCCACCTCGGCCGACTCCAGGCCGCCGAGCAGCACGTTCTCGCCGAAGGTGCCCGGCGCAGGCCGCTCGCCCAGTTCCTCGGCCCAGCGGTCGTAGTCGGGGGCCGTATAGAGGTACACCGCCTGATCGGGGCCGCCGTGGTGGCGCGTGTCGAGCACGTGGTCGCCGCCCAGCCCCAGCTCGCCCAGCGGCACGCGCCCCGGCACCGGCCGCTTGTCGATACCGCTCGTGACGGCCTTCGCCCCGATCTGGACCGGAGCGGGGCGGCCCACCTGCACGCTGAGGATTCGCAAGGTCATGCCCCAGGCTAGAGAGCCGGTCCCGGCCCGCGCAAGTCCCGGCCGGCAGCCTATGTGGGCCGCCGCGCATCAAGATTGACTTCGTTTTCCTTAAAGCGGTCCGGGTCCAGCGGGGTGGGCCGAGCGTGTAGCCTGCCGGGGTGCGTCTGGTGCCGGTGCTGGGGCTGCTGCTGCTGATCGCCGGCCTGCTCCCGATGCGGCCCGGCGGCGGGGCCTGGGTCCTGCCCGGCGGCCTGACCTTTCTCGCCTCTCCCCTACCTGCTCCCGACCGCGCGGCGCTCGACGGCGAGGCGCTGAACGCCTGCCCACCCCCGGCCGCGCGGCTCGACCGGCTGCTCTACGAGCGTACGCGCGGCGAGGGCGCGGCCCTGAGCTGCGGCAACGAGGTCCTGGGCCTGATCCATTTTCCCAACCCCGACGCGGCCTACAGCGACCAGCCGGCCAACCCCCAGGGAGGCTTCGCACTTGTGGAGGCGCAGCTGCGCGCGGCCCGGCGCGAGATCGTGCTCGCCAACATGCTGTGGGAGGAGGGGCAGGACTCGCCCGGCGCGGCCGTCGCCCGCACGCTGGCCGAACTGCGCCGCGACGTGCAGGCCCACCCGGAGCGCTACCCCCAGGGCCTGACGGTGCGCGTGCTGCTGGGCCACTCCATCCGGCTGGACGCCCTGACCGACCCCGCCGCCAACGCCTTCACGGCCGCGCGGCAACTGCTGGCCGCCGGCATTCCCCTGACCGGCGACACCGTGCCCGGCTGGCGGCTGGAGCTGGCCGACTACCGTTACGCCGCGCCGCATCAGCACGCCAAACTGATCGTGGTAGACGGCCAGGACGTCATCGCCGGGGGCTTCAACCTGAGCTGGATGCACCTGCCCGCCACGACCCGCGCCCCGGACGCGCCCAGGGGCGGCGGACAGGACCTCACCGACCTCGCGCTGCGGGTGCGCGGCCCGGTCGCGCGCCACGCCCTGGCCGCCTTCGCCGACGGCTGGGCACACAGCGACCTGCTGGAGTGCCGCGCCGCGCCCACCCCCCAGACCGTGCGCGAGGTCTGCACCTTCAGCGGCCGGGGCACGCTGCCCCTGACGTGGGCATCTCCCGCCGCCACGAGCGGAGATGCCCACGTGTACGGCCTGTATCGCCGCAGCGGCTACGAAACCCAGGACGACACGGTGGCCGAGCTGTTCGGCGCGGCCGACCGCCGTATCGACGTGATGCAGTCGCAGGTGAGCGGCACGCTGGGCTGTAGCCTGAGCCTGACGCTGCCGGGCCTGTGCCGCTTTCCCGAGGACCAGTTGCCGGTGTGGCTATCGGCGGTGCGCGCGGTGCGCGAGCGCGGCGTGACCCTGCGCCTGCTGCTCGACTACGACCCGCTCCTCCAGGTCGAGGGCCTCTCGCTGCTGGGCAGCCTGCGCGCGGCGCTGGCCCCCGAGGGTCTGGCCGGGCATGTCCAGGCGCGCTGGTTCGCCGGGGCGGGAGGCCTGCATACCAAGGCGGCCCTCATCGACGGCGAGATGCTGACGGTGGGCAGCCAGAACCTGCACTTCAGCGCCTTCGGACCGGGCGGCCTGAGCGAGTACACCCTGGCGACGAGCGACGCCGGCACCCTGCGCGCCTTCGGGCGGCAGTTCGAGTACGAGTGGGCGCGCGCGCAGCCGGTCACGCTGCCTGCCTGGGTGCCCTGAGGCCCAGGCCCAGGCCCGCGCGTCCCCGGCCCCAGCCGCAATTGGGCCCCCCGTCCCGGCAGCCTCGCCGCCCGCGTGCTGAAATGGAAGGCGTGAGCGCGCCTGCCCCCCGTCCCCCTTCTCCGCACGACCCGGCCCTGGCCGGTGCGGGCCGCGTGCCGACCCAGGTCGTGCTCGCGGGCCTGTTCATGATCAGCACGACGCCCTTTCTGGCCGGGCTGCTCCAGGGACAGACGGGCGACTTCGCGCGCAACGTGCTGTACGCCTGCGCCACGGCGGCGCTGCTCGCGCAGGTGTGGCTGGGCAGCGTGTGGGCCTGGCGCGTGACGGTGGGCCTGAGCATGTTCACGGGCGTGCTGGTGTTCATCGTGGGGATGCTCGCCGGCACCGTGAGCTGGCAGGGCTGGGTCATCAGCGTGGCGGGCATGGCCTATATCGCGCTGGGGCTGCTGCTCGTGGGGCATCCGGCCGTCCGGTCCTTTCTCGACACCCGCTGGGAGGCCCGGCGGACCCGCCGCCTCGCCCGCCGGGGAGGCGCGCGGTGAGCGGGCGGCGCTTCACGGTGCAGGGCACCAACAACGCCTTTACCTGCCGCTCCTGCGGGGGCGAGGTGCTGCCGCTGCGCAACGGCTCGGTGCGCAACCACTGCCCCCACTGCCTGCACAGCCTGCATGTGGACGTGCTGCCCGGCGACCGCGCCAGCGACTGCCACGGCGACCTCGTGCCGGTGGGGGTCGAGCACAGCGGCAAGAAGGGCTGGATCGTCGTGCACCGCTGCGCGAAATGCGGCCACCTGGGCCGCAACCGCGCCGCCCTCGACGACCCCGAGCAACCCGACGACTGGGACGTGCTGATCGCCCTGAGCCGCCGCGAGGCCCCCGGGGGCCGGGGCCTGTAGGTGCGGCCCTGTGCCCCCACCGCCCACGCCCTTTCAAGACGAGGTCAAGGGCGGCGGCCGGGCCGGACGGTATGCTGCATTACATGGAAGGACAACAACTGACCCACCGCGCGGCGACTCCGCCGCTCTCGGCGAGCGTCTGGGTGCTGGCGGTGCTGGGCATCGGCGCGCTGCTGGGCATCGGCACGGCGGCGGCGCTGCTGGCCCGCAAGGACCGCCCCCTGCCCGACGACCCCGACGAGCCGCTGTTCATCTGACCGGTCGCCTGCGCGCTCACGTCCCTCACGCGCAGGCTCTAAGATGGCGCGAATGGTTGGCCGCCCACCTCTCCACTCCTCCGTCACCGCGTCCCGGTCCTTCCGGGGCGCGGTGACCTGTGCGGGGCGGGCATGAGCCGCCGGGCCGCCGCACCGCGCCGGCGCCGGGAACGCCCCGCGCGGCGCTGGCCCTGGGTGGTGCTGGGCTCGGGACTGCTGCTGGGCGGCGTGGTGGCCTACTCGCCGGCCCTGTTCGGGGGGCTGCTGCTCTCCCGTCTGGGCGGCGGCGTACAGGCCGGGCGCGTCACGGGACCGCTGTGGGCCCCCCGCGTCGAGGACGCGCGGGTACAGGTTCCGGGCGTGAGCGCCACGGCGGGCGCGGCGGGCGTGACCGTCACGGGCCTGGACCCGGCGACCCGCACGGTGCGGATCGCCGTGGACCTCGAAGGAGCGAACGCCGACCTCAAGCTCGGTGAACTGCTCAAGGGCGGCGCGGCGGGCGGTGGGGGCGCGGCGGGCGGCGGCTGGAAAGTCGTCGTGAGCGGCGTGAACATCCGGGACTCGCAGCTACGTGTGGACGGCCGGGGGGTCAACGTGCCCGACCTGCGCGCGGAGGTGGACCAGGACGAGGACGGCCGCCTGAAGGTCAAAGGCTCGACCGGCGACGGCAAGTTCACGGCTGGGGTCACGGTGGCCGAGACAGCGGCCGGCACCAACCGTTTCACGGTGGATGTGGACGCCGACGCCCGCATCGCGCGGCACTACTGGAAGGGCATCGAGGCCGGGCGCGTCACCGGGCGCTACGTGGTGGGCGACGGCCCCCTACGCGGCGACCTGCGCCTGAGCGGCGGCGAGGTGCGGGTGCCCGAAGCCCGGTTCGTGCGCGTGACCGGCGTCACCGGGCGCGCCACGCACCGGGGCGAGCAGATCGGCTTCACGCTGGCCGGCCAGGGCTGGGACGGCCCCGTCACCGCGCGCGGCGGCGTGGACCTGAAGGCCCAGAACTGGACGGTCAGCGCCGACGCCTCGCCCACCGTCGCCGGGCTGGCGCGCGCCGTGGGGACCACCGGGCAGGGCACGCTGAAACTGCGCGTCACGGCGGGCGGCTGGACCACCGTGCGCGTCAAGGGCTACGCGCAGGGCGAGGGCACGCTGGCGGGCGTGCCCTTCGAGGCCGCCAGGGCCGAATACACCTTCCTGAGTGCCGATACGGCAGGTGGGGCCAGCCAGACGGTGAATGGCCAGACCAACGACCTCGCCTTCAGCGCGCGCACCCGCGTCGCCGGGGCGCAGACCCTCACGGGCCGCTGGGCGCTCGGGCGGGCGGGCGTGGCCGAGTGGAAGGGCGACTTCGCGGGCCGGGCGCTGGACCTCACGGCGGGCATCAACGCGCGCAACATCGTCACGCTGGAGGGCGCGGCGCTCGGCGGGCCGCTCGAAGCCCGCTACGCGCTCAAGGGCGGGCAGCTCTCGGCCACCCTGAACCCCGACTACGGCGCGGCGCGCGCGCGCGTGGTCCTGAGCGGCAGCCCCGAGGACCTGCAGGCGACCATCACCGGCGCGCAGGCCGGGCCGCTGGCCCTGAGCGGCAGCGCCCACTACGACCGCTCGGGCCTGCGCGCCGCCCTCGACCAGCCCGGCGGCGGCGCGGTACGGCTCGACCTCGACCGGCAGCTGCGCGGCGAATGGGCTGTCCGGAACCTCCGGGGCGCGGGCGCGACCCTGGGCGGCAGCGGCAGCCTGAACCTGACCGGCGGCGCCCTGAGCGGCAACGTGCAGGCGCAGGTGCCGGGGCTGGAACAGCCGCTCAGCGGACCGCTGGACCTGAACTTCATCGGGCGCCGGGCCACCTTCCGCTCGGGCGAGCAGGCGCTGACCTGGGACGGCGAGACCTTCAGCCTGCGCGCGCGCGACCTCGCGGTGACGGGGGGCGCGGCGGTGAGCGGCGACCTCTCGGTGAACACCAAGCTGGAGGCCGTGGGCACCCTGCGCGCCGAGGGCAACGGCTACGACCTGCGCGCCGAGGCGTCGGGCACCACGGCCCGCGTGCGCGGCACGGCCGGCGGCGTGACCGTGCTGGCCGACGCCGACCTGCGCGCGCCCTACCGCACGACCGCCCGCATCGAGGGCACCGACATCCGGGGCAGCCTGAGTGTGCAGAACGGCGTGCGCTTCTCGCTGACCACGCTGGGCGACACGGCCAGCGGCCTCATCGACGGCGCCGACTGGCAGGCCACCGGGCGCGTGAACCTCGCGGCGCTGCGGCCCCTGCTGCCCAAGGTGTCCGGGCTGGGCGGCACCGTGGACCTGAACCTCGCGGGGCTGGGCGGCACGGCGCGGGTGCAGGCGCAGGCGGCGGGCGCGGCCGTCGCGGGCACCCTGACCCGCCGGGGCAATGTGGGACAGACGCCCATCGGCACCGTCACGGCCGACCTGCGCGCGGCGCTGCCAGTGGGCGGCGACACGGCCGGCGCCACCCTGACAGGCCGGGTCTACCCCGACGTGCAGGCCAGCGGCGCGGCGACCTTCATGGGCCAGACCCTGCGGGCGACTGTCAGCGGACCCTACGGCGCCCTGGGCGCGCGCCTGAGCGGGCGCACGGGCGAGCTGTCCTTCGGCGGCGTGAGCGTGCCCGCGCAGGACATCAATGTGACGGGCACCCTGACCCCGGCCCTGAGCGCCAGCGGGCGCTGGGGCAACCTGGGCGTCACCTACGACGGGCGCAGCGGGCTGGTCCGCGTGGCGGGCGCGCAGACCCTGACCGCCTTCGGGCAGACCGGGCAGGTGCAGGGGCGGGCCACCTGGGGGCCGGGCCGCGGGGCGAATGCGGGCTTCCGGGGCGCCGTCGAGGCGCGCGGCACGCTGGACCAGTACACCGTGGCCCTCAGCGGTCCCTGGGAGCGGCTCAATGTCCTCGTGACCGACGGCGAGGGCCTGCGCGCCGAGGGCCGGGCCTCGCTGCCCGCCGGGCGCTACGACGTGAACGTACGCGGCCCGCTGACGGTGCCGGGCGCGGGCGGCGACGGACGGCTTTTCGTGGACGGCAACATCCAGGGCACCGGGGCCAGCCCGCGCGGCACCCTGAGCGTGCGGGACAGCGCGGGCGGCGCCGCCACCGTGACCCTGCGCGGCTTCGACAACCTCCAGGTGGATGCCCGGCGCCTGACCCTGGGGGGCCAGACCCTCGAAGGCCGCCTGAGCGCGGCGAACGGCGTCCTAAGCGGGCGCCTGCGCGCCGGGCCGCTGGACGTGGTCGCGGCGGGCGGGCGCATCTCGGCCTCGGGGACGGTGGCGGGCCAGACGGTCAGCGCCTCGGGCCGCCTGACCCTGCCCGCGACCGTCTCGGACCTCAACCTGCGGGTGGATGGGCCCTACCTGAGCGCGCGGGCCACCGGCGGCGTCTCGAACCTGCGCGGCACCGTGCAGCTCCGGGCGCAGCGTTTCGGATCGGGCGCGGCGGCCCTGGTCGTGCCGGCCCAGACCCTGCCGCTGAGCGGCTCGCTGACCGGGGCGCGTGTGAACCTGGGCGGCCTGAGCTACGCGGGCGGCGCCTGGGCCGGGCGCCTGGGCCTGCGCTACCGCCTGGAGAGCGCGGCGGGCACGCAGCCCAGCACGCTGGCGGTGGCGGGCGACGGCGCGCGCCTGAGCGTGCTGCCCTCGGGACCGCTGGGCGGGCGCCTCCAGGTGCTGCCCAGCATCGGCGGCACCCTGACGGCCGACCTCGCGCCCTTCTTGGGCCTGCTGCCCGAGAACCTGCGCGCCGTGGTCCGCCCCGGCCAGCTGATCGCCGAGGTGCGCGCGACCGGGGCCGACGTGTCGCTGCGGCGCACCCAGTACGCGGGCGCGCCGCTGGGGCTGGACGCGCAGCTCGACTGGCGCGGCGGCGTGAGCACGCAGGGCCTCGTCGCCCAGGGCGTCCTGACCCACCCCGGCACCCGCCTGCCGGTGCGCCTCGCAGGCGGCACCCTGAGCGTGAGCGGCGGTCGGCTGGACGCCCGCGCGCTGGCCCCCCTGCTCGCCGACTCCGGCCTGCCCGATGTGCGCGGCGCCGCGACCCTCGACCTGAACGTGCCCGGACTGGAGTTCGCGCGGGCCAGCGGCACCCTCGGCGTGGACCTGCGCGCCACCAGTGACGAGGCCCAGGACGTGCGCGGGCGCGTGACCCTGCGCGGCGGGCAGCTCGCCGCCGATCTGGCGGGCACGGTGGCGGGCGTCTCCGCGACGGTGCGCGGCCCGGTCTACCCGCAGGCGGACGCGGCCCTGACCGTGCGTGCCCAGGCGCAGGGCGGCCCCCGCCTGAGCGCGACCCTGCGCGGCAGCGCCGCCGAGACGCTGACCCTCACGGCGACCGGCGCCTACGCAGGCCGCGATCTGAGCCTGAACGCCAGCGGCCAGAACCTGACCACGGGGGCGGCGCGGGCCACCATCCGCGCGGCCACGTCGGGCGCGACCCTGGACCTCGGCCTGACGCGCGGCGCGGGGGACGGCCTGGGCGCGTGGCGTGTCGCCGGGCAGCTCGCCGCGCCCGACCTCCAGGCCCTGGCGGGCGTGCAGGGCGCCCTGAGCGCCACGCTGGGCGGCACCCTGGCCGACCTGCGCGCGCAGGCCAGCGGCGAGGCGGCCGGGGCGCGCTTCACCGTGCCGGCGCGGTACACGGACGGCACGTTGCGCCTTCAGGGGGCCACCGCCACCCTGACCGGCACCGCGCTAGCCGGCACCACCCTGCGCGCCTCGGGGCCGGTGTACCCTGCCCTGGCCCTGAGCGCCCGCGCCGACGTGAACCGGGTGGTGCCGGGCCGCTTCACCGCGCAGGTCGGCGGCACCTTCGCCAAGCCCGACGTGAACATTCAGGGCCTGCTGACCGGTGCGGTCGGCGGCGAGAACGGCGAGGGGCTGGCGGTCGCCGGCACGCGCCTGAGCGCCCGCCTGCTGGGCCAGGACTGGAAGGTGGCCCTGAGCGGCGACGCCGTCAACGGCCCCGTGCGCGGGCGCCTGGGCACGGCGGCCCCCGGCGGCCTGCTCAATGCCCGCCTGAACCTGCGCACCCGCTACCGCAGCGGCGGGACGGACGTGGCCCTGAACGGCGCGACCGGCTGGAACGCCCGCGCGGGCTGGCTGGGCACCCTGCGCGCCGTGGGCACGGTGCCGGGCGGAGCGCTGAACGCGGCCCTGAACGGCGGCGGCGCCCTGGCCCTGAACGGCACCCTGGGCAGCGGCGCCAAGCAGGCTAGCTTCAGCGGCCTGCTTGGCGCCGACCTGCCGCTGCGCCCGTCGGGCACCCTGACCCTGAACCGCCTGGACGCCGGGGCCTTCTGGGGCCGCGCCGGGCAACTGGGCGTGGGCGGCACCCTGACCCTGGGCGGCAATGCCTGGAACCGCGTGGAAGCCACCTTCGCCGGGCGCACCGAGGACACCCTGGGCGAGCTGAGCGGCGACGTGCGGGCCAGCTACCGCGCGGGCGACGTGGCCCTGAGCCTGAACGGCCCGGCCCTGAGCGGCGCGGCCACCCTGAAGGGCGGGCGTTACGACGCGACCCTCAAGACCCCCTCGCTGCGGCTGGCGCGGCTGCTGCCGGCCTCGCTGGACGTGGACGCCCTGACCTTCGCGGGGACGGCCGAGGCCCACGGCACCCTCGCGGGCGGCCCCGAGAGCTTCAGCGCGCGCAACCTCGCCCTGCGCGGCGAGCAGGGACAGGTGGGGCCATTCAGCCTGTACGGCTCGGCCGAGTACCGCCCGCAGGGAGACGTGCTGAAGGCCGACCTGCGCGGCAGCCTGCGCGGCGGCCTGCTGAGCGCCCAGGGCAGCCTGCCCCAGGGCCTGAACCTGCGCGTGAGCGGCGTGTCCACGGCCTACGCGGGCGCGGCCTCCTTCGGCACGGGCCCTGGTGGAAGTGGCAAGGTGGACGCGGCCCTGACCCTGGCCGGGCAGGTGCGCGACCCCACGGTGTCGGGCACCCTGAACGCCGTCACCGACCAGCTCGCCGCCCGCCTGACCCTGAGCGGCCGGGCCAGCGATCCGCACCTGCTCGCCCGCGCCGAACTGCGCGGCGAGGGTCAGGGCGGCACGCTGTACGCCGACGTGCAAGACCTCGACCTCGCGGCGGGCACGGCGCGCGCCAGCGTGTACGGCAGCGTGCAGGCCGCCGGCAACCGCGCCGACGTGAAGCTCCAGGGCCAATGGCCCCAGCTGTCGGGCACGGTGCAGGCCAAGCTCGGCGCGCTGGCCGATCCGCTGACCCTGCGCGGCGACGGCCGGGGCGGCTACGCGCTCGACGCGGGGCGGCTCGGCGGCGGCGACCTGACCCTCACGCGCACGCAGGGCTTCGTTCCCACGCTGGCGGGGCGGCTGAACCTCACGCCGCTGGGCCTGGTGGCGGGCAGCAGCGGCCGGGCCAGCGTCGCCGCGACGCTGGGCGGCACAGTGGCGGCCCCTACCCTCGCCGCGACCGTCACGACGAGCGGCGCGGCGGTGTCGGGCGTCTCGCTGGCCGACCTGACCGGCACGCTGACCGGCAGCCTCGGGGACCTGAGCGGCGCCCTGAGCCAGAACGGGGCCGAGGTCGCCCGCCTGAGCGGCCAGACGCTGACCCTGCGCGACTTCGCGCTGGAGGCCGCCGGCAGCCGCGTGCGCGTCAGCGGCACGGCGGGCCTGAACGGCGTGGCCGACCTGGCCCTGAGCGCCGCCGGCAACGTCTCGGGCAACCTCAAGGCGAGCTACCGCGCCCAGGCGCTCGCGGTGCAGGGCACCCTGTCGGCGCAGGGCCTGAACGCCAACCTGAAGGTCAGCGCCGACCCCTACACCGGCTGGCACGGCTCGGCGCGTGTCTCGGGCGGACCACAGGGCGTACTGACCCAGCCGGCCGACCTCACCCTGTCTGGGGCCTTCGCGCGGCCGCTGCTGACCGGGACGGCGGGCCTGCTGGGCGCGGGCGCGCGGCTGGTGGCCGACGCGCGCGGCGTGCAGCTGCGGCTGGTGGACGGCCCCGGCGCGACGGCCAGCGGCGCGGTCGAACTGCGCCCGGACGAGGCGGGGCAGTGGCGCTGGCTGGGCGCGACCAGCCTCACGCGCCCCGAGCTGAGCCTGAGCGTGACCCCGCGCGGCCTCCTGGCCGACCCCCAACTGGTCCTGAGCCTGCGCCGGGGCGAGTGGCGCGCGGCGGGTACGGCCAGCCGCGCCGCCGCCGACCTGAGCGTGAGCGACGGCGAGACCTCGGGCCGCGTGAGCTGGAACGGCGAGCAGGTCACGGCCGACCTGCCGGGCCTGGACCTCGCGCGCCTGGACGTGGACGGCCTGAGTGGCCGCCTTCAGGTGAGCGGGTCGGTCAACTCGCGGACCCGCGACGGGGCCTTCTCCTTCCGGGTGGCGGGGGTGAGCGCGCCGCAGGACCTGCCGTACCTGGGCCTGCCGCTGGCCGGCGACGTGAGCGGCGAACTGCGTCTGGCGGCGGGCCGCCCGAGTGTGCAGGCCACCGCCGCCCTGAGCGCCGGCACCCTGAACCTCGCGGCGGCGCAGTCGGCGGCCGGCCCCTGGACCGGCACGCTGGCCGGGCAACTGCGCAAGGACGCGGGCACCCTGAGCGTGAACCTGCGCGCCGCCGACACCGGCCTGAGCGGCAGCGTGGGCGTGACGAGCTACCCCGTCGAGCTTTCGGGCCAGACGCTCACGGTGGGCGGCCAGATCGCGCTGAGCGGCCAGAGCTTTACCGGCAGCCTGCGGGCGGGCAACGCGATGGGCAGCGCCCAGGTCACGGCCGAGGGGGGTCTGGCCGACCTCGTGCCGGCGCTGGGCAGGGTGCTGGCCGTGAAGCCCACCGGCGAGGGCTACAGCGCCCGCGCGATCCTGAACGAGGTGGACCTGAGCGAACTGGGCGTGCTGCCCGGCCTGGGCGGTCAGGTGAGCGGCGAGGCCAACCTGAACGACGGCGGCGGCACCTTCTTCGTGCAGTCGGCGGGCCTGAAGCTCGGCACGCAGACCGAGGCCGCGCGCGTCGAGGGCACCCAGGTCGCCGGCAACTGGCGTCTGCGCGGCTACCTGGGCCGCTCGCAGTTCACGGCGGGTCTGGGGGGCGGCGAGGTCTTCGGGCAGGCGACCCTGCAGGCGCTGCCGCTGGGCGCCCTGGTGGGGGCCGTGACCGGCACCACCCCCGGCGAGGGCGTCGTGACCGGCATCGCGCGCTTCCGCCTGCCGCTGGCGAATCCGGCCGCCGGCACGGCCACCGTCGTCGCCGAGCGCATCCGCGTGAGCGCCAGCACGGTGGGCGAGGCGGCCGCGGCGGCGGGAACAGCCTCAGGGACGGCCACCACCCCCGCCACCAGCCCGGCGATGGGCACCACCGTGGACAGCTCCAGCGGCGTACGCACCGAGACGCTGGTGGGCAGCGGCACCCTGGACTACGCGGCGGGCGAGCTGCGCAGCGTCAACATCCAGCTCTCGGGGGCAGGCACCTGGGACGTGCGCGGGCAGTACACCCGGCAGAAGGTGGACCTCAGCGCGCAGTTTTCGGGCACGACCTTCACGCCGGTCCTGCGCCTGATTCCCGGCCTCGCCGAGCTGCAACCCAGCCTGCGCGGCACCCTGACCCTGAGCGCGGCGGGCACCTATGACCGCCCGCGCGGGCTGCTGCGCGCCCAGAACCTCTCGGGCAGCGTGGCGGGCCTGAGCGTGCAGGTGCCCGAATTTGCCGGCGACCTGCCCGACAGCGGGGCCTTCACGGGCGGCGGGCGCGTCCTGACCGGCGGCACGGTGGGCACCGACGGGCGCGTGGACCTCCGGGGCCAGCTCACGCTGGGGCGGCTCTCGGGCACGCGCCTGAGCTTCAGCGGGCTGGTGGCGCCCGAGGCCCTGGGCGCGCTGCCCAACACGACCGTCACCCTCTCGCAGCAGAGCGCCGGGGCCGGGCAGCCCGAGCGCTGGACCGTCGCGGGTCAGAGCGAGAGCACCAACCCCGCGACGGGCGCGGGTACCCTCACCCTGAACGGTACCCTCTCGCCGCTGGACCTGAGCGTCTCGGCGCGCAACTACAACCTGCCTCTGGCCGTGATCTACGGCCGCGACAGCGCCCTGACCGGCGACCTGCGCGCCGTGACCGAGGGCCAGCTCATCCGCGTGAGCGGGTCGGCCGACTTCGCCCGCCTGACGCTGGGACGCGTCAACTCGCCCACCACCATCCCCGGCCCCGGCGAGAGCGCCGAGACGAACACGGGCGGCCGCACCACCGACAATTTCGCCAGCCCCCTGCCCGAGCAGTACACGACCTTCCCGCAGGCGCAGCAGGAAGGCGAGGGCCAGGCCCCGCAGCGGCCCTTCCTGGAGCGCCTGATCCTGGACGACCTGCGCGTGACCGCCCCCAACGGCATCCGGGTGGACGAGAACCTCGCGCGCGCCGAATTCGGCACGACCGGCCTGACGATCTCGGGGACCGGCGCGCGCCCGCGCATCCGGGGCGAGATCCTGGCCCAGCGCGGTAGCCTGTTCCTGCGCGAGAACGAGTTCACCATCACCGAGGGGCGCGTGGGCTTCAGCGGCGAGGGCCTGTACCCGACCTTCAACATCACGGCGCGCGGCACGGTGCCCGGCACGGTCATGGTGGACGGCCGCTCGGTGCAGCAGCAGGTGCCCATCGTGCTGTCGGTCGCGGGCGACTTCCGGACCGTGGCGGGGCGGCCCAACGTCCTGAACCTGACTACCACCCTGAGCTGCGCCGAGAACAGCGGGGCCGCCTGCGTGAACCCGGCCACGGGCGCGGCCTACGGCGAGCCGGAGCTGTACGCGCTGGTCGTGACCGGCGTGCCGGACCTCGCCAGCCTGCCCAGCAACCTGGGGACCCTGGGGGCCAGCGCCCTGCGCACCGCCCTGAACGTGTTCGTACTGGGCGAGATCGAGCGCACCCTGGCGCGCGCCCTGGGCCTGGACGTGTTCCGCCTGACCCCGACCCTCTCGACCGATGGGGACGTGAACGCCACCATCACGGTCGGGTCGTACCTCACGCGCGAACTGTTCTTGCAGTACCAGACCGACCTCAGCGGCAACGGTCTGGTGGACGCCTCGTACAGCACGCCCGACGGCCGCTTCACCTTCCGGGTCAGCACGCCGCTGCGCGGCCTGAGCCTGGAGAGCATCCGCCCCAACTTCAGCGCCGACTACAACGTCAGCCGCCGCACCAGCCTGAGCCTGGGCGTGACCACCACCCCCAGCACCGGCTCGGACCCCGAGAGCACGCGCGTGCGCTTCGGCGTGACCTACCGCTTCGGCGTGCGCTGAGTCGCGGAGGTGGCCGGGAGCGGTCGCGGTATACGCCGGCCGCTCGGACGGACCCCACAAAAGCGCGCCGCCCCGGCACAGCGACCGGGGCGACACTTCAGGGCCGGTTCAGCTTCAGGCGCTGACGCTGGCGCGGGGTTCCAGGGCGTAGAAGGCGACGATGGCCACCAGGGTCCCGACCCAGCCGGGGGCGCTGCCCAGTTCCAGCTCGAAGATGCGGCCCAGCACCGTGCTGCCGAGCTGCCCCGAGAGGTGCTCGCCCTGCTGCTGCGCGACCACGTTCCAGCCGACGATGGGCTCACCGAAAAAGCCGGTCACGCGGTCCACGCCGCGCAGGGTCAGCTTCTGGCTGCCGACGTTGCCGCGCAGTTCGCCGGCTTCGAGCTCGATCTTGACGCTTTCGCGGCCGACCGTGCCCTGCACGCCGCGCTCGGTGATTTCGAGTTCGATGTCCTTGCCGTGCAGCTTGCCGCCCGCGCGGCCCACGATTTTGTCGCCCTCGATGGCGCAGCGGATGTCATAGCCGTCCGCACCCCCGAGGCGTCCCTTGATGAGGTCTTCCATAACCGCGAGTATAGCGAAAGTCACCTTATCCGGAGGAGCGCAGGAGCGGCGCGGCGGCGGGCAGCGGCGACCACCCGGGCGGCCCGGCCGGGCGCACGGTCCCGGTCCGCTCGAAATACTGGCGGCGGGTCAGGACCGGCCCGGCCTCGCCGAGCTGGGCCCGGCCCACGTTCCAGCGCTCGAACAGCACCCGCAGCGCTCCCCCCAGCAGCGCCGCGCCGTACCACGCCTCCACGGGTCCCGAGAAGCGCAGGGTGCGGCCATCCCAGGCCAGATGCGGACAGGACTCGTCGTGGGCGGCCCAGAACATGCCCCCGCCGCCCCCGCCCGCCCAGTCGCCCAGTCGCTGCGCCCGCACGGTCAGGGGCGGCTCGCGGACCTGTTCGTCCCACTGCGGAGCCGCGTGGACCTCGGCGTACAGGGCATAAAGCTCCTGTTGCAGCGCGTGGGCCTGCGCCCGCAGCCGCCCCTCCTCGCGGCCGCTCAGACTGCCGGGCAGGGCGTCGAGGTCGCGGCGCACCTCGCCCAGCCGGGTTTCCAGGCGGCCCAGGCGCTGCCGGGGCGTGGGCGGCGGGGGTGGGGGCGGCGGGTCGCCCTCCAGGCTGCGGGCGGGATCGCCGTACTCGCGCGCGCCCCAGCCGGCGACTTCGCGCAGCTCGCGGTCCTCGATGACCCACAGCCGCGTGGCGACCTCACGCGCGAAGCGGCGGTCGTGCGTCACGATCACGACCGCGCCTGCGTAGGCCTGCACCGCGCCCTCGAGCGCCTGCAGGGCCTCGACGTCGAGGTGGTTGGTCGGCTCGTCGAGCAGCAGGACGTCGGCGCGCAGCGCGCTGACCAGCGCCAGTCCCGCGCGCGCCCGCTCGCCGCCCGAGAGCTGCTCGGGGGTCTTGGGCCAGTCGGCCTCGGTAAAGCCCGCGCGGCCCAGCAGCCCGTTCGTGCGGTTCCCGAAGCGGCGCTCAAACTGCGCGCGCAGGCCCTCGCCCGGCGTCAGGCCGTGCCAGATCTGGTCGAGGCTCGCCACCGTGACCCCGCCCGCGAATTGCAGCGTGGGAGGCGCGGCCTGCTCGGAGGCCGGCGGATCGGGAAAGGTCTCGCCCGACAGCAGGCGCATCAGGGTGGTCTTGCCGGTACCGTTGGCGCCCATCAGGGCCACGCGGTCGCCCTGGCGCAGCTTGAAGCTGGCGTCCGAGAGGATCAACCGTTCACCGTAACTCTTGGAGAGGTGCTCGCCCCAGGCCACCACGCGGGCGCGCGCCGTGCCGGCCAGCAGCCGCATGCGGATCTGGCGCTCGGGCAGCGGCGCCTCGGCGACCTCGACCCGCCCGGCCCGCGTACGCAGCGCCGCCGAACGCCGGCCGCGCAGGTCCAGCCACTCGGCGCTCCCCTCCAGTCGCCCGCGCTCCTGGCCGCTCAGGCGGGCGGCCCGGGCCTGGGTGCGCCGCTCCAGGTCGCGCTGGGCGGCGGCGCGGGTGTAGCCGCCCGGGTACTCGGTGGCCTCGCCGCCCGCGAGCCACAGCGAGCGCCCGGCCACCGCGTCCAGAAAGTCGCGGTCATGGCTGGTGAGCAGCGCGCCGCCCGCGAAGGCCCGCAGTTCGCCCTCCAGCCACTCGCGCATGCGGATGTCGAGGTGGTTGGTCGGCTCGTCGAGGACCAGCAGGTCGGGTTCCTGCGCCAGCGCGAGTGCGAGGGCCAGCCGGGTGCGCTCGCCGCCCGAGAGCGTCGCGGCCTCGCGGCCCTGAAAGCGCGTGAGGTCGAGCATCCCCAGGATGCGCCGCGCCCGCGCCGGCCACGCGTAGGCCTCGGCGGCGTCGAGCCGGGCGTGCAGCGCGCTCCAGGCCGCGAGGCGCTCCGGGTCGCCCAGGTCGGCCTCCAGGGCCAGCAGCTCCTCCTCGGCCTCGCGGTAGGGGTGCGCGGCGTCCACCAGTTCGCGCACGCTGACGCCCGCCGGGTGGGCGTGGTGCTGCGCGAGGACGGCGACGCGCAGGCCCGGCGCGCGCCAGACCTCGCCTTCCTCGGGGCGCAGTTCGCCGGTCAGCACCCGCAGCAGCGTGGTCTTGCCCGCGCCGTTGCGGCCGAGCAGGGCCACGCGCTCGCCCGACGCCACGCTCAGCGACACGTCCGCGAGTACCGGGCGCTCGCCGTAGGTCAGGGAGAGGTGTTCGGCGCGCAGCAGCGTGGACATCAGCAAGGAGGGTAGCAGCCGGGCACGGGGCCGATTCCGGCCCGGCCCCCCATACCGCCCCCACGAATCGTTGAGACTTCCGGGGCCGCCCGGTCGCCCCACTTTCGGCGGCGCGCCGTCCCTGGCCGTGTTATGCAGGGGTATGAAACGCCGCCTCGCCCTCCTTGCCCTGCTGACCCTCGGCGTCGCCTCGGCGCGGCCGAACCCCGACCGCCTGGGTATCTGCTACGTGTTCACGGCGGGCAAGCTGAGCCTGCGCGCGCCCTGCGTGGTCAGCCCCGGCTACGGCGCGGGCGCGCAGTACGTCGCCCTGACCATCGGCACGCGGCAGTACGACGTGGAATTCCCCAACCTCAGGCCCGACCAGCCGCCCACCATCGACGGCCGCGCGGCCCTGTCGTACCGGCGCGACGCGAGCTTCCTGGAGATCCTGAAGGGCCGGCCGGTCGAGGGCGAGGAGTACCTCGACTGCGTCAAGACCCGCGACGGCAAGGCCGACCTGTGTTACACCGTACTGTAGAGGCCAAAAAGAAAACCCCGCACCGGGCGGGGTCGTGCGTGGTGGGCGGTGAGGGATTCGAACCCCCGACCCGTCGCGTGTAAAGCGAAAGCTCTACCGCTGAGCTAACCGCCCCCACCTGCGCAGCTTGCCACTCTAGCGGGCCACGTGGCCGAGCGCAAGCCGCGCCGCCCGGTCCCGGGCGAATCCGCGCGTTCAGGAAGAAACGACCGGCTCGCCGGTCCCCGCCTCGGCCGCCCAGTCGGGCGGAAACTGCACGCCGCCCAGCGCGCGGTTCAGGCCAGAAGCGAGCGAGAGCAGCCGGGCGTCGCTGCCCTCGGGGCCGACGAGCAGCACGCCGCCGGGCCGCCCGCCGCGCGCCAGCGGCACCGGCACCGCCACGCTGGGGTAGCCCGCCCGCGCCGCCTCGGCGTAGCCCCGGATGCCGGGAAACACCACGGCGTCCAGGCCCTGGGCGAACAGCACGTCGAAGCCCTCGGTGCGCGACAGACGCAGGTCGCGTTCACGGGCCTGCCGGTACGCCTTTTCCGAGAGGTCGCCGCGCGTGCCCTGGGCAGCGTGCAGCAGCGTCTGGCCATAGCGCAGGGTCCGCTCCGGGTCGGCGTCGTTGGCCGCGATCACCTCGGCCAGCGAGCGCGGGCCGGCCGTGACCCCGCCCAGGTAGGCGTCGAGGGCCGGCCGGAACTCGTAGACCAGCACCTCCATCCGCCAGCCCCCGGCCCCGGCGGCCCGCGCCGGCCACGCGAAGTCGTGTGGGGCCGCGCCCGCCGCGCGCAGGGTCTTCACGGCCGTCTGAAGGCCCTCCTGCTCGTCGGCGTCCAGGCCCGGCTCGTCGCCGACGATGCCCAGATGTGCGCCGGACAGGGCCTGCGGGTCGAGGACCAGATGCGGCGGCCCGAAGCGGCGGCTGGCTTCGTCGCTCGGGTCCGGCCCGGCGATCACGCCCAGGATCAGCGCGGCGTCACGGGCGCTGCGGGTGATGGGGCCGGCGGTGTCCTGGCTGTGGCTGATGGGCACGATGCCGGTGCGCGGCACGAAGCCCAGCGTGGGCTTGAGGCCGATGACCGCGTTCTCGTGCGCCGGGCTGACGACGCTGCCGCTCGTCTCGGTGCCGATGGCCGCCGCCGCCAGCCGCGCCGCGACCGCCGCGCCGCTGCCCGACGAACTGCCTCCGGTGTCGTAGACCGCGCCGCCCGGCTCGTTCCAGGGATTGACCGTCTGGCCGCCGTGCGAGGAGTACCCGTTGGGCATTCCCAGCGTCATGAAGTTGGCCCACTCGGTCAGGTTGGTCTTGCCCAGGATGACCGCCCCCGCCGCGCGCAGCCGGGCGACGAGCGGCGCGTCCTGCGCGGGCACGTGGGCACGCAGCAGCGCGCTGCCGGCGGTGGTGGGCAGCCCGGCCACGTCGATGTTGTCCTTGATGAGGATGGGCACGCCGTGCAGCGTGCCGCGCGCCCCGGCGGCCAGGGCGTCGAGGGCCTCGGCGTCGGCGGCGGCCTGCGGGTTGACGGCGACCACCGCGCGCAGCCGGGGATTGACGGCCTCCAGCCGGGCGAGGTAGGTCAGCGTCACCTCCAGGCAGGTCAGGTCGCCCCGGCGGGTGGCCGCCGAGAGCGCGCAGACGTCGAGGTCCAGAATCGGGTCGGGCACGGGCAGCGGCATGGGCCCACTCTAGAGCCATCCCCGCCGGGCCGGGCCGCTCCGGGATGGGGTCCAGCGTCGCCGTCCCGCCTGGGGCGCAGCGGGCGCACGTCTACCTCGGGGCGGCCCGGGGGCGCGGCCCGTGCGCTAGCCTGCCCCACATGAGCGTTCCGGCCACGACCCCGCAGGCCACTTCCGACCCCGAGCCGACCGGGCACGGCACCCAGGAGCAGCCCGGCCCGACGGTGGCCTTTCAGGGCAATCCCGGCAGCTACGGCGAGATCGCGGCGCTGAACGCCCTGCCGGTCGTGGGCGAGACGCGCGGCTACCCGACCTTCCACGAGGTCGCCCGCGCGGTCGAGTCGGGCGAGGCCGACTACGGCGTGCTGCCGGTCGAGAACAGCCTGATGGGCGCGATCCTCCAGGCCATCGACCTCCTGAGCGACACCGAGCTGCACGTGACCGGCGAGGTCGTGGTGCGCGTCTCGCACTGCCTGATGGCGCTGCCGGGCGTGGACCTGGGCGACGTCGCGCGCGTCTACAGCCAGCAGCCCGCGCTGGACCAGTGCACCGGCCTCATCCGCAAGCACGGCTGGCAGGCGGTCGCCGCGCACGACACTGCCGGAAGTGCGCGCGACCTCGCCGAACGGGGCGCACGCGACGAGGCCGCCATCGCCAGCCGCCGCGCTGCCGAGCTGTACGGCCTGAACGTGTTGCAGAGCGAGGTCGAGGACGAGCCCTTCAACTTCACCCGCTTCATGACACTGGCCCGCCACGAGCCCGCGCCCAGCGACGCGCCGCACAAGACCAGCCTGGTGTTCGCGGTGCGGCACACGCCGGGCTTCCTGCTCGAAGCGCTGAACGAGCTGCGCGGCCTGAACCTCTCGCGCATCGAGAGCCGGCCCCGCCGCGACCGCGCCTGGAGCTACCTCATCTATGTGGACATCGAGGGCCGCGCCGACGACCCACAGGTGGCCCTGGCCCTGGCCGGCGTACTGCGCAAGGCCAGCTACGCCAAGATCCTGGGCAGCTACCCGGCCGCGACCGGCACCGTGGGCTGAGGGAAGGCCGCGCGGACCCGTAAAGCGCTGACGCAGAAGCTCCGGGGCATTTCCGGAGCGCCTCCGACCCCCGGGCTCAGCGCCGCATTTGCGCCTTCATCCAGGCGGCCATGTCGTTCATGGGCGGCGCGGCCATCGGGGCGAACACGTCGCGCGTAATGTCGGCGGCCGGCCCCAGCGAGTGCCCCAGCCCCGGATAGAGCTTCAGCGTGACCTGGGTGTTTCTGGCGGCCCGCAGCGCCGCGTCCAGTTGGATAGCGTACCGGGCATTGACGTTGCCGTCGTTCTCGCCCTGGAGGATCAGCACCGGCATCCGCAGCCTGGAGGCCAGTTCGCCCAGGGGGGGCAGGCTGGTGGCCGGGGCATACAGCGGCGAGGCCGCCATCAGGAGCCGGTAGAACTCCACGATTCTGGGCGCGACCTCGGCCCGCAGGTCCAGTCGCCCGTCGCCGTCGGTGTCCAGAATGCCCGCCAGTTTGGGCTGCTGCGGCGTGCTGTCGCGGTCGAGGAGCAGCGCCGCCTGCGACTTCGCCAGGGGGCTGCCCGGCCCGCCCAGCGCTGCCAGGACGCCCTTCAGGTCGATCTTGCCGTTCTGGGCATAGGGGGTCAGGTAGGCCAGCCCGGTGGCAGCGAACTGGTCGGCGAAGGTCTCGGCGAAACCGTCCACGACCGGCCCCTGCACGATCAGCCCGCGTGCCCCGACCTCCTGGGCCAGCGACGCGGCCACGACGCTGCCCTCGCTCCAGCCGTAGACGAACACCGGCCCCGCCGCGACTCCCGGCTGGCGACGGGCCACGTCCAGCGCCGTGCGCGCGTCGGCCAGCAGGTCGCGCATGCTCAGGGCGGCGTACCCCGCCTGGGCGGCCTGGGCGGTCGCCGGGTCGAAGCTCTGGGCGGCGTAGCGCTTGTCGTAGCGCATGACCGCGAAGCCCTGCGCGGCGAGGCGGCGGGCCAGCGCGCCCAGCGACCCCTGGACCACGCTGCCGGGCACGGCGTAGCTACCGTCGCGGTCCTCGGGGCCGGTGCCCTGGATGAGCAGCACGAGCGGGGCCGGGGCCGCGCCGGGGGGCAGCAGCAGTTCGGCGCGGCTGGGCACGCCGCCCAGGTCCAGGGTCAGGGTGCGGGCCGCCACGTCTGCGGCGTGCGCGGTCCCGAGGGCCAGCGAGAACATCAGGGGAAGGAGCCGTCTCATGGGCAGACCGTAGGCCTTACCCTGCTTCCCATGAAAGGCCTTCAGGGAAGCTGCCTCCCACCCGGCACCCGGACGGTGCTGGACGCCGCCCAGGCTGCCGTCGTGACCGACCGGACCGAACTGCGCCGCCTGGCCCCGTTCATGCGCGGCGAGTGCACCGTGTCGCAGGCCGCCGCCGCGCTGGGCCTGGGCCTGACCCCGACCTTCAAGCTCGTGCAGCGTTACCTGCGCCTGGGCCTGCTGAGCGAGAGCCGCCGCGAGGCGCGGGCTGGGCGGGCGCTGCGGCACTACCGCGCGCCGGGCGCCTTTTACGTCCCCTTTCACGTGCGGCCCTTCGAGCAGATGGGCGAGGCCAACCGGGGCGCGGGGCTGCGGGCCTTCGAGCACAACCTGGAACGGGCCATGCACACCCGCACCTGGGCGGGCTGGGGCAGCCTGAGCTGCTTTACCCCGGCCGGAGACGTGTACTACGAATTCGTCTCCGAGTCGGGCGAGGTCTGGGAGCCGCTGGCGCAGGGCGCCCCGCTGATCCTGGCGGGCTGGAACCGCGTCACCCTGAGCGTCGACGAGGCCCGCACCCTGCAGCGTCAGCTCGTCGCGCTGCTCCGCCCCTACCTGAACCGCCCGGGAACGGGCGAGCCGTATCAGGTCGGCATCTTCCTGACCCCCGACCGGCCCTAGAACCGCAGGCCAGCGCGCGGCCGAGCGTAGGCTGGGGCCATGCGCCATTACCTGCTGACGTACCGTTTCCGCTACGCCGACCACGCCGAGCGCCGCGTGCCGCACCGGGGGGCGCACCTCGCCCATGCCCGGGCCGCCGCCGAACGCGGAGAGCTACTGCTGGGCGGCGCGCTCGCCGACCCGATGGACGGGGCCGTCCTGCTGTTCCGCGCCGAGGGGCCGCAGCCTGCGCGGGCCTTCGCCGAGGCCGACCCCTACGTGCAGGCGGGACTGGTCGAGTCGTGGGACGTGCGGGAATGGACGACGGTGGTGGGCGAGGGCGCGGCGCACAGGGTCTGAGCATGGATGGGGGACGGGGTCGCCCGTTGCTGGTTCTCGATCTGGATGAGACGCTTTGGCATGGTCAGGCCACCGGGGCGGGGATCGGCTTCGCCCTGCGTCCCTGCCTGGGCAAATTTCTGTATGGCGTGGCCGGGCCGTACGACCTCGCCGTCTGGACTTCGGCCAGCGAAGACTGGATGCGGGCCGGGTTGGCCGCCGTGAGGGCCGCGACCGGCTTCGACCTCGCAGGCCGGGCCGTTTTTCTCTGGGACCGCTCCCGCTGTTCGCTTCGGCGACTGGAAGACGGAGACTTCGGGTGGCACAAACCGGCCCGCAAGTTCCGGGCCGGCTGGATTCGGTCGAAATATCCCCGGACCCGCATCCCGGCGCTCGACGATCTGGCCTCCAACTACGCCGCCGGGTACGGCCACCTGATCAGGATCGAGGCCTGGACAGGGGCCCCGGAGGACCGGGAGTTGCGGCGTCTGGCACGGTATCTCGCTTCCATCGTCCACGAGGCCGATCTCCGGGCAGTCGAGAAACGTGGCTGGGCCAGCCGCACGCCGTCAGAGGACTAAACCACCCCCACTTTCTCCCCGCGCGGCCCGCGCTATCCTCTGCCCTATCGCGCCCCCACGGCGCGGTCATCCAGAGGCGTCCGAGGGAATTTTCCGGCCCGGCGACGACGCGGCAACCGGCCCACATTTCGGCAGCGGTGCCCCCGGAAAAGTGCCTGTGTGGGTGCGCCGACGATGGCGCGAGCGGGCACGATGGCCCAGCCCGATGGAGCTGCCGAAGGCGCGACTCGACGCGCGAAGACGTTTCCAGGCCGCCCAGCGCGGCCAGATTCATAGGGGTAGACGTGACGACGCACAAGACCCGCCCGGACATCCGTACCGAGGCGCACCGCCGTATCCTGATTCTCGACGGGGCCTGGGGCACGCAGCTTCAGCGTGCGGGCCTCACCGAAGCCGACTTCCGCTGGGACGGGGCCGACCCCCTGCGGATGTACCGGGGCAACTTCGACCTGCTGCAACTGACCAGGCCCGACGTGATCCGGCAGGTCCACCGCGACTATTTCGCGGCGGGCGCGGACATCGCCAGCACGAACACCTTCAACTCGACGACCATCTCGCAGGCCGACTACGGCACGGAAGCCCTGGCCTTCGCCATGAACGAGGCCGGAGCCCGGCTGGCGCGCGAGGTGGCCGACGAGTTCACGGCCCGGGACGGCAAACCGCGCTGGGTGGCGGGCAGCGTGGGGCCGACCAACCGCACCGCGACCCTGTCGCCGGATGTCGAGCGCCCCGAGTTCCGCAACGTGACCTACGACGATCTGGTCGAGGCCTATACCAGCGCCGTGCGCGGCCTGATGGCGGGCGGGGCCGACCTGATCCTGCTGGAGACCGTGTTCGACACGCTGAATGCCAAGGCGGCGCTGTTCGCCTGCGACGAAGCCTTCGCCGCCGAGGGCCGCCGCCTGCCCGTGATGCTCTCGGGGACGATCACCGACGCCTCGGGGCGCACGCTGAGCGGACAGACGCCCGAAGCGTTTGCGGTCAGCACCGAGCACGCCCACCTGTTCTCGCTGGGGCTGAACTGCGCGCTCGGGGCCGACCTGCTGCGCCCCCACCTGCGGGCCATCGCGGCGAACACGGGCGCGCTGGTCTCGGTCCACCCGAACGCGGGCCTGCCCAACGCCTTCGGGGAGTACGACGAGACGCCCGAACACACGGCTTCGGTGCTGGCCGACTTCGCGCGCGAGGGGCTGGTGAACATCGTGGGGGGTTGCTGCGGCACCACGCCCGAGCACATCCGCGCGATTGCCGACGCCATGAGCGCCCTGCCGCCGCGCACCGCCCCCGAGCGCACGCCGTACCTGCGCCTGAGCGGCCTGGAGGCCTTCACCCTCACGCCCGAGACCAACTTCGTGAACGTGGGCGAGCGCACCAACGTGACGGGCAGCCCCAAATTCGCGCAGGCGATCCTGGCCGGGGACTACGACGCGGGCCTCAAGATCGCGCGCCAGCAGGTCACGAACGGGGCGCAGGTCGTGGACATCAATTTCGACGAGGGAATGCTCGACGGCGAGGCCGCGATGGTCAAGTTCCTGAACCTGCTCGCCGGAGAGCCGGACATCAGCCGCGTGCCGCTGATGCTGGACAGCTCCAAGTGGGAGATTCTGGAAGCGGGCCTCAAGCGCGTGCAGGGCAAGGCCATCGTCAACTCGATTTCCCTCAAGGACGGCGAGGAGAAGTTCCTGGAGCGCGCGCGGCGGCTGCGGCGCTACGGGGCGGCGGCGGTGGTCATGGCCTTCGACGAGCGCGGACAGGCCGACAACCTCCAGCGCCGCCAGGAGATCACCGCGCGCGCGTACAAACTGCTCACCGAACAGGCCGACTTCCCGCCGCAGGACATCATCTTCGACCCGAACGTGCTGACCGTGGCGACGGGCATCGAGGAGCACGACCGCTACGCGCTGGATTTCATCGAGGCGACGCGCTGGATCAAGGCGAACCTGCCGGGCGCGCTCGTGTCGGGCGGGATTTCCAACGTGAGCTTCAGCTTCCGGGGCAACAACCACGTGCGCGAGGCGATGCACGCGGTGTTCCTGTACCACGCGATCCGCGCGGGGCTGGACATGGGCATCGTGAACGCGGGGATGCTGGCCGTGTACGCCGATATCGAACCCGAGCTGCGCGACGCGGTCGAGGACGTGATCCTGGCCCGGCGACCCGACGCGACCGAGCGGCTGCTGACGCTGGCGGATCAGTACAAGGGCATCAAGCGCGAGGCCGCCGCCCAGAGCGCGTGGCGTGAGCAGCCCGTGGCGCAGCGGCTGACGCACGCGCTCGTGCAGGGCATCACCGACCATGTCGAGGCCGACGCCGAGGAGGCCTACCGCGAACTCGGCTCGCCGCTCGCGGTCATCGAGGGGCCGCTGATGGACGGCATGAACGTGGTGGGCGACCTCTTCGGCGCGGGCCAGATGTTCCTGCCGCAGGTCGTCAAGTCGGCGCGCGTGATGAAGCGGGCGGTGGCCTACCTCACGCCCTACATGGAGGCCGAGCAGCAGGAGAGCGGCGGCAAGGGCAAGGTGCTGCTGGCGACCGTGAAGGGCGACGTCCACGACATCGGCAAGAACATCGTGGGCGTGGTGCTGGCCTGCAACGGCTATCAGGTGACCGACCTGGGCGTGATGGTGCCGACCGAGAAGGTGCTCGACGAGGCGCAGCGCATCGGCGCGGACGTGATCGGCCTCTCGGGCCTCATCACCCCCAGCCTCGACGAGATGGTGGGCGTGGCCCGCGAGATGACGCGCCGGGGCATGACACAGCCCCTCCTCATCGGCGGCGCGACGACCAGCCGCGCCCACACGGCGGTCAAGATTGACCCGGCCTACGAGGGCACGGTGGTCCACGTGCTCGACGCCAGCCGCGCCGTGACGACCACCTCCGACCTGCTGGCCGACGAGGCGGGCTACCGCGAGCGGATAAGAGGCGAGTACGACGCCCTGCGCGAGCGCCACGGCGGGCGGCAGGTGCGCCTCATTTCCATCGCGGAGGCGCGCGAGCGTGCGCCGCAGCTCGCGGCCCCCACGCCACCCGCGCCCCGGCAGCCGGGCCGGCAGGTGATCGAGCAGCCGATTGCGGGGCTGCTGGACTACATCGACTGGACGCCCTTTTTCATCGCCTGGGAGATGAAGGGCATCTACCCCAACATTCTGACCGACCCCCTGCGCGGTGAGGAGGCCCGCAAGCTATTCGCGGACGCCCAGGCGCTGCTGCGGCGCGTGGTGGACGAGGGGCTGATGCAGGCGCGCGGCGTGATCGGGCTGTGGCCCGCGCACCGTGAAGGCGACGACATCGTGCTGGAGCCGCTGGCCCAGGCCGAAACCCTCGACCACCGCACCCACGAGATCGCCGCCGGGCGCGAACGCCTGCCCCACCGCACACGCCTGCATACCCTGCGGCAGCAGCGCGAGCAGGGCACGCCGAACGTGGCCCTGGCCGACTATGTCGCGGAGGGGGCCGACCACATCGGCGCGTTCGCGGTCGCCATCCACGGGGCGGAGGAGTTGGCCCGGGCGTTCGAGGCCGCGCACGACGACTACAACTCGATTCTGGTCAAGGCCGTGGCCGACCGGCTGGCCGAGGCCTTCGCCGAGAAGCTGCACCGCGACGTGCGCCGGAACCACTGGGGCTATGCGCCGGACGAGACGCTGGACAACGCCGACCTCATCCGCGAGCGCTACGACGGCATCCGCCCCGCGCCGGGCTACCCCGCGCAGCCCGACCACACCGAGAAGCGCACCCTGTTCGCGCTGCTGGACGCCGGAGAGGTGGGCCTGAGCCTCACCGACTCGTGCGCGATGCTGCCCGCCGCCGCCGTCTCGGGGCTGTACTTCGCGCACCCCGAGGCCCGCTACTTCGCCGTGGGCCGCATCGGCAAGGATCAGGTCGAGGACTACGCCGCGCGCAAGGGCTGGGCCCTGGAGGAAGCCGAGCGCTGGCTGGGGCCGCTGCTGGCCTACGACCCGGCCGCCGCGCCGCCGCCCGCCGAGGTATCCGTTTCCGGAGGGGCGGCGTGACCCGCATCTCGCTGGAACTCGTGCCGCGCAGCCGCTCGGGCCTGCGCGCCGAACTTGACACCGTGCGCGAGCATTTTCCCGGCGTGGACACGGTGAATGTGCCCGACCTCACGCGCTTTTCCACCCGCTCGTGGGAGGGGTGCGCCTTCGCGCGGCCGCACCTGCGGGCCATTCCGCACATCCGGGCCATCGACCTCAATCCCAAAGAGCCGCTGCCCATGTCGGGCCTGCTGCTGGCGCACGAGATCGACGAGGTGCTGATCGTGACCGGGGACGCCCCCAGCGACATGAACCGCCGCGTATACAACGTGGACGCCGAGGCCGCCATCCGCCGGTTCCGGCGCGAGCTGCCGCACGTGCGCGTGTACGCGGGCCTGGACCCCTACCGCCAGTCCTTCGCCCGCGAGCGCGACTACCTGGAGCGCAAGCTGGAGGCGGGCGCGGTGGGCTTCTTCTCGCAGCCCTTCTTCGACCTGCGGCTGATGGACACCTACGCCGACCTGCTGCCCGAGGGCGCGGAGATGTGGTGGGGCGTGACCAACGTGACCACCGAGGGCTCGGCCAACTACTGGGCGTCGCGCAACAACGCCGTGTTTCCGCGTTCCTTCGACCTCTCGCTGGAATGGAACCGCAAACTGGCGGGAGACGCTCTGCACTTTGCCCGCGACCGGGGCCAGCACGTGTATTTCCAGCCGATCCGCACGGACCTGCGCGAGTATCTGGAAGGGATTCTGTAACGGGGGCTGGAGCGCTGGCCGTTCAGTTTTCCGGCTGAATGGCGGGCCCGGGCAGGGGGACCCGGGTCCACCGCAACAGGACGCCGAAGGTGCCGCAGCGGTCCTCGCGGGGCACAGTCAGCGTTGCTCCAGCCACGCGGTAACGCTGCTTGTTGCTGGAGATGCCGTGTACCCGGTCGCCCCGCACTTCTGCCGGACCACACCCGCCGCGCGGCGGCGTGGGCAGTGCCGGGGTCAGTATGCGCCCGTCCTGTGCGCTGATCACCCGCCCGCTCAGCGCCGAGCCGTCGCGGAGGAACGGTGCGGACGGCGGCACGCTGTCGTAGTCCACGAGCAATACCTTGCCGTCTGCGACGCCTGCCACGTCCACGAGACCCTTGGCCAGGGTGCGCCCGCTGTCCAGGCGCAGGAGCAGGGTGGCCGAGTTGGTGACGGCGCCACTCTGAATCGAGAGCAGATTCACCAACCCCTCCCCCCGCCCCAGCGCCTGCGGCACCAGCACGCCCGAGCCGTATGTCTTCCAGAGCGTGCGGCCGGTCCGGCGGTCCCGGGCCAGGACCAGCGCCGAAAGCCGTTCATCCTGCCGGCCCGCCGTGATGATCTGGACGTTGCCGTCGCTGTAGCTGTTCTGCCGGGCGTAGCCGACCGGCAGCGGAGCACCGACCAGGGGCGCCGTGTCCTGCCGGGCCTGGACAGTCGCGCAGAGCGGGGCGATCACCCCTAGAGCGAGCACCCCCCGGCGCATTACGAGTTGTCCACGACCACCGTGAAGCTCTTGCTGACCTTGCCCTTCGCGGGCACGTCCACCTTGAGGGTCGCGGTGCCCTGGTTCTGTACGGGCGCGGCGTTGTCGATGATCACGCGGCGGCCCCCCACGCGCTCGGTGATCTCGGCACGCACGGCGCGCGCCTTGCTGCTCTCCAGGGCGTAGGTGACCTTGTAGGTCGTGCGCGTCACGTTGCCCTCGGCATTCTTGACCTGGGTCACGGTCTGGACGGTGCGGCTGTACTCGACGTCCGGGTCGTTGCCCAGCGAGAACTCGACCTGGCCGCCCTGGCGCGTCTCACCGATGTTCGTCTGCCCGACGATGCGGCCGTCCTCACGCACCGTCATCTGGCCGCCGGGCAGGCGCTGGTCGGCCTTGAAGCGGTAGAAACGGTTCAGGGTGCCGTCCTGCGTGCCGGTGCCGAAGTAGGTGTTCAGGCCCACGAAGCGCTCGAAGGTGCTCAGTTTGGGCGTCAGGAAGGGCAGCGTCACCACGCTGTTGGCCGGCAGCGTGAAGGGCGTGGTCAGGGCGTAGCGGTACAGGCCGCGCAGGTCACCCTGGCTCTCGATCTTGGAGGCGGCCATCGGCGCGGCGACGGCCCGGCTGACTGCGCCGTCGAACATGGCTTCCTGCGCCAGCGGCGTGCCCTGCACCTCCACGTCCCCGGCGTACAGCTCGGTGGCCTTCACGTCGTAGGGCTGCTCGGTCGTGTTGCGGATGTCGGCCAGGGCCGAGAGGGACGCGCCGCCGTCCCCGGCCTGCAGGGTGTAACGCGGCGACCAGCTCACGGCGCGGGTCAGGTAGCTCAGGGTACCGCTGCCCGCAGCGGGCAGGCTGAACACGAGCGTCTGGGTGGCGGCCTGGGCATTGACGGGCGGAGCCTCGGTGAATTGCAGGTCCTCGAAACGCACCGTGAAGAAGCGGCCCGCCGCGTCCTTGACCAGCAGGTCGCGGGCGCGCACCAGGGTCACGGCCTCGGGGGCCTTGCCGTCGCGCACGAGGTACACCGTCTTGCCTTCGAGCCCCGTGAGCCAGTTGGCCTGCTGGCTCTGCACCGCCTGCGTGAAGGGCAGGCCTTCGAGCGACAGGCTGCCCGACAGGACGCTGCCCCAGGTGTCCTGCGGCAGGGTGACGTTCAGGGTGGTGCCCGTGCTCTGCACCGGCTGGCGCACTTCGGAGAAGCTGGGGTAGATGCGGAGGTCGGCGGCCTGGGCCATGCCCGCGCCCAACATCAGGGCGCTCATCACGATTCGGTTCATGCCCCTATGCTGCGGGGGCCGCGTTTATGAGACGTGAGAACGCGCGTCAGACGGCGAACAGCTCTGATGTGCCCGTCAGGAAAGTGGCTGGGCCCGGTGGCTGTTCGGTGGCTTTGCCGTACCCCCCCGCCTGCCGCGCGACCCGGGAATCCGGAAAATCGGTCCTGCCCCGACCCGGGGCCGTTCATGTCCGCCACACCCCGCCGTAGCTCTACCGCTCGGCCGGGTGACGCAAGCGGCGGCCCAGCCGAACATCCGTCTGCGGGACCGGCACGGACGGCAGCATTCCCCTTCCGGCCTCTCCTCCGGGAGCGGACGGAAAGCTCGACCGGGCCCTGCGGCCCTGCAGAATGGGATCTGAAGAATGGGATGCATGCCCCGCACGGGCTGGACCGGATACCGGCCTGTCCCGCGCCACTCTGAGATTCGCCACTCCACAGGTCGGCACGGTTCTGGGCGCTCCGGCCACCGACCGTTCCCGGAGTGGACCCGGAACCGACCGGCTTTCACGCCGGGCTGCGCCGCTGGATCACACCGGCGGGGTGAGCGACCCTGGCAACCTTCTGCGGGACTGTCGCCCAGAATCCTCTGGACGTGCCGGAGCGCAGACCCGAACCGCCGTCCAGGCTGCGCCCCCGACCCACCGGCGGCTACTTCTTGGCCGCCTCGATCAGTGCGGGCACGATCTGGGTGATGTCGCCCACGATGCCGTAGTCGGCCACCTTGAAGATGGGGGCCTCGGCGTCCTTGTTGATCGCCACGATGTACTTGCTCTTGCCCATCCCCGAGAGATGCTGCACCGCGCCCGAAACCCCCAGCGCGATGTAAGCCCCCGGCTGCACGGTCTTGCCGGTCTGACCCACCTGCTCGGCGTAGGGCCGCCAGCCCGCGTCCACGACCGCGCGGGTCGCGCCCACGCCCGCCCCGATGCGGTCGGCCAGTCCCTCGACGTAGGTCGAGAAGTTCTCGGGGCTGCCCACCCCGCGCCCGCCCGTCACGATCACGTCGGCTTCCGAGAGCGCCACGCGGCTCGTCTTCTCGACGCTCTTGCCGGTCACCTCCACGCGGGGGGCAGGCAGGTCGAGTTCCACGTCGTACTGCTCGCCCGCGCCCGCAGCGGCGGCCGCCGGAGCGAAGGAGCCGGGCTTGACCGTCACCACGATCACGCCGCCTTCGGCCTCGACCGTTTCGGTGACGCGGGCGAGGAAGGTGTAGCGCTGGGCCTGCACCGCCGCGCCGTTCATCCCGAGCCGGGTGGCGTCTTCGAGGTACGGCGCGTCAAGTTTCACGGCCACGCGCGGGGCGTACTCGCGGCCCGACCGGCTGCCGCCGATGACGACCAGGTTCGCCTCGCCTTCCTGCGCGATCTGCGCGGCGGCGGCGGCCCAGAGTTCGGGGTTGTAGGTGGCGAGCGCCGGCAGGTCGGCCACGAGAACCTGTTCGGCGTACCCCGCGGCCTCGGTGGCGACGCCCGCCACGTTCTGCCCCAGGACCAGCAGGGTGATGGGGCCTTCGCGGCCCGCGCCGGCCACGTCGCGCGCGGCCGTGACCATTTCCAGGGTGGACTTGGCGAGCTTGCCGCCCGCGTGTTCAGCAACGATCAGAATCATGCCATCTCCTCCTTTACGCCAGGACCTTGGCTTCGCTGCGCAGCAGTTCGAGCAGCTGCTCGGCGGCGGCCTGGGGGTCTTTGCCGTCGATCATGCGGTTCAGGCGCGCGCGGGTCTGGATCTCGGCGTTCACCGTGCGCACGCGCGGCTGCACGCCGTAGGTCTCCAGGCTGTCCTTGCGCAGCTCCTTCTTCTTGGCCTTCATGATGTTGGGCAGCGTGGGGTAGCGCGGCTCGTTCAGGCCCTGCTGCGTGGTCACGACGGCGGGCAGCGGCGCGCGGAAGCTCTCGTTGCCCTCGTCCACGTCGTGGCGGCCGGTGATGGCCTCGCCCTCGACCTTCAGCTCATTGGTCCAGGTGAGCTGCGGCCAGCCCAGGCGCTCGGCCGTCGCCGCGCCCAGCGCCTGCGAGTCCCAGTCGGCTTCCTGCCCGCCGACCAGGATCAGCGTGGCGTTTTCGGCCTGAGCGACCTGCGCGACCACGCGGCTCAGGCTCACGGCATCCACCTTCTCGGTCGTCTCGACGTGAATGGCGCGGTCCACGCCCATCGCCAGGGCGGTGCGCAGGGCGTCCTCGTTGCGCTGCGGGCCGACGGCCAGCGCGATGATCTGCTCGACGCCCGCGCCGTTCTCGCGCAGGCGCAGGGCCTCTTCCACACCGTATTCGTCCATGCCGTCGATGACCAGGGTGGTGCCGTCGAGGTCCACGGCCTGTCCGGCCACCTTCACGCGCGCTTCGGCGTCCGGAACCTGCCGGACGAGGGTCAGAATGTTCATGCATCCTCCATGGGGCCGCCGGGGCGGCCTGGGTGTAGCGTATTGGACTCGGTGCAATTTTAGCGCCCTGTCCAGCCATTTTCCAGTCGCCACAGCATAGGGCGCGGCCCCGGCCCCCGCAGCGCCTGACGCTGGGCTGTCGGCTTTCTCAAGACGCCATGTGACCCTTCATGAGCCGCTCTCATGTTCAGGCCCGAGGGTAGAAGGCATGAAGAAGGCCCTGATCGTCGCCGCCATCGCCGCCGCCACCAGTTCCGCCAGCGCGCAGTTCGTCTCCGGCTCGTCCCTCAACGGGGTCGAGCTCGGCCTGAGCGCCGGCTACGCCTCGGGCCTGTCGGGCGGCGCCTTCGTCCACGTGCCCAATGTCGCCGGTCCGGTCGGCCTCCGTGCCAGCGTGGACTACGTGCGCCCCTCGGACGCCCTGCGCGACGATGTGGACGTGGGCGCGGGCACTGGCCTGACGCTGGGCACCTTCGGCAGCTTCAAGGGGCGGGGTCAGGCGACCGAGAGCGGCAGCCAGACCATGCTGGGCCTGGACGGCACCTACAGCCTGGGCGAGATCGCGCCGGGCGTGGACGCGACCGCTTACGCCGGGGGCCGCTACGGCCGCTTCAGCGCCACCGAGACCTACGCGGGCAGCAACGCCAACAGCCAGACCACCACGACCAACGCCTTCGGCATCGGCGCGGGCGCGATGGTGAGCTACGCGCTCGCCGGCAACATCAGCCTGTTCGGCGACCTGGGCCTGGACCACTACTTCCCCTCGACGCTGAGCAACGGCACCGACGCGGGCACTTATGCCCCCGGCGAGGCCGGCTACAACGACGTGCGCAGCCGCTTCGCCTTCCCCGGCACGGTGGTCAAGGCCAAGATCGGCGTCAAGCTCAGCTACTGAGCCCCGCTTCCAGCTTCCCCCTGCCCCTGCGGGCGGGGGGACTCTTTCGTTTCCAGCAGCGCGCGGAGCTGCTCGAAGGCCGCCACGACGCGCGGAAAGCCCAGGTAGGGCACGCAGAAGAGCAGCGCTTCCCGGACCTCCTGCTCGGTCGCCCCGGCCCGCAGCGCGCCGCGCAGGTGGGTGCGCAGTTCGGGCGGGCTGCCCAGCGAGGTCAGCAGCGCACAGGCCATCAGTTCCCGGGTCTTGAGATCAAGGCCGGGACGCTCGTACACGGTGTCGTAGGCGAAGTCGCGCACATAGGCCATCAGGTCGGGGTCCAGCGCCGCGAGCCGGGCCAGGATACGGTCTTCCTGCGCGCCGAAGACGGCCTGCCGCGCGCTGGGCCGCGCCGGCCCCGGGATGGATTCGGGAGAGTCGCTCATGGGCAGCAGGCTAGAGCAGCGCCGGGCCAGGGCCGCGCCGGGATGGTGCGGCGGCGCGCCCGGGCGCATACTCCAGGCCGACCCCCAACCCACACAGGCCCGGGCGGCCCCCACAGGAGAACGCATGACCGACGGCGCAGCGCACGAATCCATGTTCACCATCGAGGCCACGCCCGTGAAGTTCGGCGCGGGCGCGGCGCACGACGCCGGCTGGGAGATGAGGCGGCTGGGCGGCCAGCGAGTCTTCGTGGTGGTGGACCCGGAAGTCCTGGCGCGGGGCGTGGCACGACCCGTCCTCGACTCGCTGGCGGCGGCGGGACTCGACACCGTCCTGTACAGCGAGGTCGAGACCGAACCGGGCCTCGCGGCCCTGGAACGGGCCGTCGCGGCGGCGCGGGAGGCCCGGCCCGACGCCTTCGTGGCGATCGGGGGCGGCAGCGCCATCGACACGGCGAAGGTGGCGAACCTGCTCTACACCCACGGCGGCGACATCATGGACTACGTGAACCCCCCGGTCGGGCGCGGCCTCAAGCCTCCCTCGCCGCTGCGGCCCCTGCTCGCGGTGCCGACCACGGCGGGCAGCGGGTCGGAGGCGACCACCGTGGCGATCCTCGACCTGCCGGACCTCAAGATCAAGACCGGCATCAGCCACCGCGCCCTGCGCCCGGCACAGGCCCTCGTCGATCCCGAACTGTCGCGCGCCGCGCCGGGCGCGGTGATCGCCTCGGCGGGGCTGGACGTGGTGTGCCACGCCGCCGAGAGCTTCCTGAGCCGCCCCTACACCTCCCGCCCCCGCCCCACCAGCCCGGACGAGCGCCCGCCCTATCAGGGCAGCAACCCGGTCGCGGACCTGTGGTCGGCGCAGGCGCTGCGTTACGGCGGACAGTACCTGCGCCGCGCGGTCGCCAGCGGCGACGACACCGAGGCGCGCGGCCTGATGATGCTCAGCGCGACGATGGCGGGGGTGGGCTTCGGGTCGGCGGGCGTGCACATCCCGCACGCCTGCGCCTACCCGCTCGCCGGCCTGCGACACACGTACCGCGACCCTGGCTACCCGGGCGACAAGAACTTCGTGCCCCACGGCTTCAGCGTCATCGTGACCGCGCCGGCCGCCTTCCGCTTCACCTTCGACGCCGACCCCGCCAAACACCTTCAGGCGGCCACCTGTCTGACCGGCCGGAGCTACGCGCCGGACGACCGCGACGCGCTGCCCCGCGCCCTGCTGGAGCTGATGCGCGATGTCGGCGCGCCCAGCGGCGTGGCGGCCCTGGGCTACGGCGAACCGGACATCCCGGCCCTGATCGACGGCGCCCTCAAGCAGCAGCGGCTGCTGGCCGTGGCCCCGAAACAGCCCAGCCGGGACGACCTGGAGCGCATCTTCCGCGAGTCGCTGCACAACTGGTGAGCCGGGCAAAGCGGGCGGGGAACAGAAAAGCCCCGGCCCTCCGAACAGTGCGTTCGGAGGGCCGGGGCTGCGCGGCGGATGCCCCCGGCTTACTTCTTGAGCGCCTTGAGCACCGCCGGGGTCAGGTCGGTGGCCGAGCTGTTGGCGTAGACCACCAGTTTGCTGCGGGCGGCGACCTGCTGGTCGAGCACCACGCCGAAACCGCTGCTCTTGGCGACGCTGGCGATGGCCCCGTCGAGCTTGCTGCTCAGCGGCTTGAAGGCGGCCGAGAGCCGGGTGGCGTAGCCCTTCTGCACGTTGGCGAAGTCCTGCTGCGCCTTTTGCAGGGCGGCGCGGTCGGCGGCCGCGCGGGTGCGGGTGGCCTTGGCGGCCAGCGTCTGGATGGTCTGCTCGCGCTTGCCCAGGTCGGCGTCCACGTTCTTGCGCAGCGAGAGGTAGGCGGCGCTGCCGGACATGCCCGCCACGAGCTGCTGCACGTTGACGAAGCCCACGCGGCTGCGCGACTGCTGGGCGTGCGGCACGGTGAGCAGCAGGGCCAGGGGAAGAAGGATCAGAAAGCGTTTCATGGATGGTCCTTTCGCGCCCCGGCGACACGAACAGGCCCCCGTGACGACACCGGGGGCCGGGGGGCGTCGGCCGAGCTTACTTGACGTTCTTCTTGACGGCTTCGGTCACGTCGGTGGCGGTGTCGGCGTAGACCACCAGGCCGCTCTGCTGGGCGATCGAGCGGTCCATGATCACGCTGAAGCCGTTGGCCTTGGCGTAGCTCGACAGCGCGGCGTCCACCGAGGTCTCGATGGGGCCGGCCTTGGCCTTCATCTGGTCGTCGTAGGTCTTGAGCTGCGCGTTGTAGGTGGTCACAAGCTGCGCGCGCTTGTCCTTGTCGGCGGCGGTGGCGGCCGTCCCCTTGGCGTCGATGTCCTTGATCTGCTTGTCGAGCGTGCCGAGGTCACCCTGGAACTTGGTCTGAAGGGCCTTGACGTCCTTGTCGTTCGGGTGCGCGGCGAACAGCTGGTCCACGTTCACGAAGCCCACCTTCTGGGGGGTGGTCTGCGCGTGCGGGGCCAGGGTGCCCAGGCCAAACGCGGCAGCGATGGCGAGCGGGGCGAGCGCCTTGGGGGTCATCTTCATGGCAGGCACCGTAGCACACGCTTTTCTGAGCCGAATGAAGGCTTTTTCGCGCCGTTCACATCTGCCGTCATCTGCCGGTCAGCCCCGGGCGGCCGGGGGCAGGGGGACAGGTCGCCTCCCCTACAGGCCCTAGACTGGGGCCATGCTCGTACGCGACTGGATGACCGCCGAGCCGGTCACCATTACCCCGGATACGCCCGTCATGGACGCCCTGAAGATCGTCAAGGAACATCATTTCCGGCGGCTGCCGGTCGTGGAGGGGGGCGAACTCGTCGGCATCACGACCCGCAAGGACCTCAAGGACGCGATGCCCAGCAAGGCGACCACCCTGAGCGTCTGGGAGCTGAACTACCTGCTGAGCAAACTGACGGTGGCCGAGATCATGGCCCGGCCCGTAATCACCGCGCAGGAAGACGAGTATATGGAAGACGCCGCGCTGCGGATGCAGGACCACCACATCGGCGGGCTGCCGGTGCTGGACGCCTCGGGGCGGCTGAGCGGCATCATCACGACCATGGACATCCTGCGGGCCTTCACAGGCATCCTGGGCATGAAGGAGGGCGGCCACCGCCTGACCATCGACATGCCCGACGTGCCCGGCAGCCTGGAGCGCGCCACCCGCGCCGTGCTGCCCAGCAACATCATCAGCGTGGCGAGCTACGACACCGACAGCGCGAGCGGCAACCGGCGCTTCGTGCTGCGCGTGAACGGCGACGGCGTGCGCGACGTGCGGCGACGGGTACGCGAGTCGGGCATCACCGTCCTGGACTGAGTACAGGGCTGGACCGACCCACGGGGCGGGAAGAAGTGGAGAGACGGCGGTCTTGGGCCGCTCTCCCCTTTCGCCACCCGCTCCGGGCTATGACCCGGCCCACTGCCCACTTTCTGCCTACTTCAGCGCCTGCCAGGCCGCCTGCACGGCCACGCCACGCTCGAAACGGTGGCCCAGCGCGGCGAAGGCGTCTTCCAGGATGCCGGCGATGCCCAGGGCGTCGTAGCGGTCGGCGTAGCCCATCGTCGAGACGCGGAACACGGTGTCCTCGTGCGGGGCCTGTCCGGGCAGGGCGCGCTGGCCCATCGCGGCGAGCTGCGCGGCCACCCGCCGGCCGGTGAGGGGCGCGGGCGGGGTCAGCACGGCGACGGCGGGGCTGGTGCGCGCGGCCCAGGCCGGGGCCCCCAGGGCGGTCCCGGCGGCGATCAGGGCGTCGGTCTTGCGGCGCTGCTCGGCCCACAGCACCTCCAGCGGCACGGCGGTCAGGCGCTCCAGGGCGGTGCTCAGGGCGTAGATGAGGTTGATGGCGGGGGTCTGCGGGGTGTTGCCCGCCTTCTGGCCGGCGAGTTCGCGCGTCATGTCGAGGTAGAAGCCGTGCGGCGTGTCCTTGATCATGCGGGTCTGCACCTCGGGCGAGAACAGCACGAAGCCCAGGCCGGGCGGGGTCGCGGTGCCCTTCTGGCTGCCCGAGACGATCACGTCCACACCCCAGGCGGCGGGGCGCAGCTCGGCGACGCCGTAGCTGGTGATGCAGTCGGCGATGACGATCAGGTCGGGGTTGTGCGCCTTGGCCGCCTTGGCGATGGCCTCCAGGTCGTGCAGCGCCCCGGTGCTCGTCTCGCTGTGGGTGATCAGGAGGGTGTGGGCGTCCCTGGCGGCGTCGGCGACCTCCTGGGGGTCGAGCAGTTCGCCCCAGGGCCGCGCGACGATCTGGGTGTCGTAGCCGAAGCGCCGAGCCATCTCGCCCCAGCGCTCGCTGAACTTGCCCGCCTGGGCGTTGACCACCTTCGCGCCGGGCGGCGTGGTGCTCACCAGCGCGCCCTCGAAGGCCCCGGTGCCGCTCGTCGTGGTGATCACGGCGTCGTAGGGGTCGCCCAGCAGCTGCGCGAGCTGCGCGCGGGCCTCCATCAGCTTCTCGATGCCCTCGGGCGCGCGGTGGTGCATCTGGGGCCGGGCGAGCTGCGCCAGCACGTCGGGCGCGACTTCGACCGGCCCCGGCGCGATCAGGCGGTGACGGTTCAGGGGCGTGAAGTCGGGCACGCTGGGCGCGGCGGGCCGGGCGGGGGCAACGTCGGTCATGCCCCAGGGTAGCCGAGGCGGCGGCGCGGCGCGGGGGCCGGTCTGAACCTCTGTGCCCCGCGCCGCCCCGATACCGGCCATCCGGCGTATTGCCCCCATCTTCCCCGCCGCGCTCTGCTGGGCCGCGTGACCGACGCCCCTGCCCTGCCCGCCGGAGGCTTCAATGCCCAGGTGCCCGAATTCGACGTGTTCGACCTGCCGGCCAGCCTGGACTTCTGGTGCGGGGCGCTGGGTTTCGGCGTGGCCTACGCGCGCCCCGGCTTCGCATATCTGGAACGGGAGGGCGCGCAGGTCATGCTTCAGGCGATGTCGGGCGAGTGGGACACCGGGCCGCTGGAATACCCGCTGGGGCGCGGCCTGAATGTCGAGATCGGCGTGTCCAGCCTGACGCCCATCGTGGAGGCGCTGGTCGGGCGCGGCTGGCCGCTGTTTCGCCCGGTGCGCGAGCGCTGGCGGGTGACGGGCGACCGCCAGACCGGCAACCGCGAGTTTCTGGTGCAGGACCCCAACGGCTACCTGCTGCGCTTTTCCGAGGCTCTGGGCGAGCGCCCGGCCGCCAAGAACAGTCCCTGAGCCCCGTTCAGCGCGGCGCGATGGGCAGAATCCGCACGCCGCCCTGGCCGTCCCCGCCCAGCAGCGAGGTGCCGTCGGGGCTGAGGAACTCGGGGTAGCCGTCGGCGATGCGGGTCAGCGTGCCCACCGTGCGGCCCGAGGAGGCGTCGCGCAGTTCCAGCCAGTCGCGGCCCAGCCCGTCGGTCGCCAGCCCGCGCACGAGCACCCGGCGGCCGTCCATGCTGAAGCCCAGCGTACCTGCCGAGCCGCTCAGGTACGCGGGCGGCGTGACCTCGCGCCCGGTGGCGAGGCTGACCAGTCGCCCACGCGACCCCAGAAACCCCAGGCTGTCGGGCGAGAAGGTGCCCACCCCCACCCCGCTCAGGGTGGTTTTGAGGTCGCCGGTCCGGGCGTCGAAGATCCGGGTGCGAATCTGCCCCCGGAACATCGGCGCGAACAGGCGGCTGTCGGGGCTGAACAGCAGGGCGGCGGGTTCGCTGCGGTTCTCGCTCTGGATGGTGGCGATGCGCTTGCCCGCCTGCCAGTCCCAGAGCTGCGCGTAGCCGTTGCGGTTGCCCGCCGCCAGCCGCATGCCGTCGCGGCTCAGGGCGAGGCTCTGCGTGCCGTCCAGGCCGCCCGAGCGCACCGTCCAGCCGCCCGGGGCCAGCGGTTGCGGGCCGCGCGTGGCCCCGCCCTGCACCGTCGAGAGGATGGCGACCCGGCCCTCGCGGGTCTGGGGGTCCGGGGTCAGCGCGGCGGCCAGCCAGCGCCCGTCGCCGCTCAGGGCCGGGGGCACGCGCAGGTCGGTCTCACTGGGCAACCACAGTTCGCGCCGCAGCTCGCCGGTCGAGGCATCGAGCAGCCGCACGTGCAGCGAATACTGCCCGCGCACGGCGACCAGCCCGGCCAGGGCCGGAGCGGGGGCCGCCGCTGTGGCCGGGACCGAGGTGGGGGCGGGGACCGGGCTGCCCGGCTGGGCCGCGCCTCCGGGGGCCGGCGGCGCGGTGTCCTGCGCCACCCCGAGGATGAGCAGGGGATCGGGCGCGATGCGAGTTTCGACCTGGGCGGACGCGACCGTCAGCAGGGCGGCCAGAACGGTACTGAGCGCGGCTTTCATCGGGCCTCAAGGTAGCGGCCCCGGCGGGGCGGCGGGTGTGACGCCCCCCCGCGCCCCCACCCCTGCTCCTTCTTCCTCCGCGCGCGGAGCCCGGCCAGGGTAGGCTGACAGGCATGTCGCCTCGCCTCGACCGCGCCGACCGCCACCCCTCCTGCCCGGACGCCGGAGGCGCGCAGTGACGTTCGTCGCCGGTCTGCTGGTCGCGGCGATCGCGCTGCTGCACGTCTACATCCTGGTGCTGGAGATGTTCCTGTGGACCACCCCGCGCGCCATGAAGGCCTTCGGAACCACCCCCGAATTCGCGCAGGCGACCCGCGCCCTGGCGGCCAACCAGGGGCTCTACAACGGCTTTCTGGCTGCCGGGCTGCTGTGGGGCCTGGTGACCGGGTCGGCCCCTGTCCAGCTGTTTTTCCTGGGCTGCGTGGCGGTCGCCGGGGTGTACGGGGCGCTCACGTCCAACCGGCGCATCCTGTTCATCCAGACGGTGCCGGCGGTCCTGGGCCTCCTGGCCGTCCTGCTGGCCTCCTGAGGCCCAGGCGCAGACTGTGGCTCCGGGCGCGCCTGCGCAGGCGCTTCATGCTCTAGCCTGGGGCCGATGACCCCTTCCTCGCCGCGAATCCTGATCGTCGGGGGTGTGGCCGCCGGCATGAGCGCGGCGAGCCGTGCCCAGCGCCAGAACCCGGACGCCCGCATCACCGTGTACGACCGGGGCGACTACGTGAGCTACGGGGCCTGCGGCCTGCCCTACGTGCTGGGCGGCGACGTGGACGGCTGGGACGCCCTGGTCGCCCGTACCCCCGGGCAGATGCGCGCGCGCGGCATCGGGGTGCGGCTGCGCCACGAGGTGACGGGCCTGGACCCGGCGGCGGGCACGCTGACCGTGCTGGACCGGGACGCCGGGCGCACCCTCACCGAGCCCTACGACCGGCTGCTGCTCGCCACGGGCGTCTCGGCGCTGCGGCCCGACTGGGCACAGACCGGTCTGGGCGGCGTACACGTGCTGCGTGAGATTCCCGACGGACAGGCCATCGAGGCGAGCCTGAAGGGGGCCTCGCGGGCCGTGGTGGTCGGCGGCGGGTACATCGGCATCGAGCTGACCGAGGCGCTGCGCTCGCGCGGCCTGAGCGTGGTCATGCTGGAAAAGGCCCCCGAGATCGCCGGGCGCGGCCTGGACACCGGCAACCAGCGCCGCGTGCGTGAGGAGCTGGAGCGCAACGGCGTGGACGTGCGCTGCGGCACCAGCGTCGAGGGCCTGACGGGCCGGGACGGCCGCGTGACCGGCGTGCAGACCAGCGGCGGCCTCGTGCGCGCCGATCTCGTGATCGTGGCGGTGGGCGTGCGGCCCAACGTCGGGCTGGCGAAGGCGGCCGGCGTGCGCCTGGGCAAGACCGGCGCGGTCGCCGTGAACATCCGCCAGGAGACGAACGTGGCGGGCATCTATGCGGCGGGCGACAACACCGAGACCATCCACCGGGTCACGCGGCGCAAGGTCCACATTCCGCTGGGCCTGACCGCCAACCGCATGGGCCGCATCGCGGGCGTGAACATGGCGGGCGGCGACGCGACCTTTCCGGGCATCGTGGGCACGTCCATCTTCAAGTTCTTCGGGCTGGGCGCGGCCCGCACCGGACTCACGCAGGCCGAGGCCGACGCCCTGGGCCTGAAGGCGCTCTCGGTGGACGTCAAGAGCACCGACCACGCCGGTTACTACAAGGACGCCCAGCCCATCCACGTGCGCCTGACCGGCGAAGTGGGGACGGGACGGCTGCTGGGCGCGCAGCTCATCGGCTGCCGCGAAAGCATCAAGCGGGTGGACGTGGTCGCGGCCCTGCTGGGTCAGCGCGCCGACGTGCAGGCCCTTTTCGACGCCGACCTCGCCTACGCGCCGCCCTTTTCGGGGGTGTGGGACGTGCTGCTCGTGGCGGCCGACAAGCTCAAGCGCGAGCTGTAACTGTAGGGGGGAAGCGGGGGGGCGGCCCGGTCTCCCCGCTTCCCCCGACCCTCAGGCCCGGACCAGGTACGCCGACTCGATCACGTCGAGGTCGCGGATGGCCTGGAGCTGTTCGGGGGTCAGGCCGTCGTCGAGGGTCAGGGTGAACAGCGCCTGTCCGCCCTTCTCGGCGCGGCCCAGGGCCATCCCGGCGATGTTCACGCCCCAGGTGCCCAGCAGGTTGCTGAGCTTGGCGACGGCGCCCGGCTTGTCCTCGTTGCTGGCAATCAGGATGTAGCCCTCGGGTTCCAGCTCGACGCGGAAGTCGCGCAGGCGGGTCAGGCGCGGGCTGCGGCCGAAGACCGTGCCCCCCACCGTGCGCGTGCGGTCCTTGTCGGGGCCGTGGGCCGTCACCTTGACGATCACCTCGGTCTGGTAGTCGGGGCTGTCACCCTCCTCGCGCACCGCGATGTTCAGGCCGCGTTCCTTCGCCAGCGCGCGGGCGTTGATGAGGTTGGGCTTCTCGTCGGTGCTGCCCGACAGGTAGCCCACGAGCGCCGCCGTGACCACCGGGGCGGGGTCGGCCGGGAACTCGCCCCGGAAGGTCAGTTCGATGTCGTGCGCGCCGGGCAGCAGCTGCGCCAGGATGCGCCCGAGCTTCTCGCCCAGCTTGAGGTAACCGCCCAGGGCGCCGAGCGTCTTGGCGTCGAGGGCCGGGGCGTTCACCGCGCCCTTGCTCACGTCGCCGTGCAGGGCGTCGAGCACGCGCGAGACGATCTCGGCCCCCACCCGCTCCTGGGCCTCGAAGGTGTTGGCCCCCAGGTGCGCCGTGATGCCCAGGTTGGGCGCGCGCAGGAAATGATGGTCGGGGGTGGGCGGCTCGTCCACGAACACGTCGACCCCGGCGGCGAAGAGATGCCCCGATTCCAGCGCGGCCACCAGCGCCCGCTCCTCGACGATGCCCCCGCGCGCCGCGTTCACGACGATCGCGCCGGGCCGCAGCAGCGCCAGTTCGCGCTCGCCGACCATGCCCTGCGTCTCCTCGGTCAGGGGGGTGTGGACCGTCAGGAAGTCCACCCGCGCGAGCAGGTCGTCGAGCGTCTCCGCGCGCTCGACCCCCTGGCGCTCGAACTTGCTGGCCGGCACATAGGGATCGAAGGCCACCACCTTCAGGCGCAGGCCCTGGGCGCGGTCGGCCACGATGGAGCCGATCCGCCCCAGCCCCACGATCCCCAGCGTCTTGTCCTTGAGTTCGACCCCCAGGAACTTGCGGTCCCACTGCCCGGCGCGGGTCTTGCTGTCGCTGCGGGTCAGGCCGCGCGCGGCGGCCATCAGGTGCATGACGGCCAGTTCGGCGGCCGAGACGTTGTTGCTCTCGGGCGCGTTCAGGACGAGCAGGCCCCGCAGGCTCGCGTAGTCGAGGTCGATGTTGTCCACGCCCACGCCGCCACGCCCGATCACCTTGAGGCGCGGCCCGGCGGCGTCAATCAGTTCGCGGTCCACCTTGGTGCGGCTGCGGGTGATCAGGGCGTCGTATTCGGGCAGGCGGCGCAGCGTCTCGGCGCGCTCCAGGTTGCCCTCGTAGTCGATCTCGAAGCCCTCGTGCGTCAGGTTGCCGGGGTTCATCTCGTCGCAGATCAGCACGCGCAGCGGCGCGGTCCGGGCCTCTGTCGGCGTGGCGGAAAGGGCGGCTGTCATCCCCAGAGCGTAGGCCTCCCCCGCCCGGCACGCGGCATCTGGGCTAGACCGACCCGGCCTCCGCCGCTCACTTTAGGCACACTAGCTTTTCTTTTTAGGTATGCCTAAAATCTGAAGCATGTCCGAGACGCCCCGCCCTGCCAGTCTGCCGCCCGACTCTCTCGACGCCCGCATGACGCAGCGGGCCACCGATGTCCTGTCGCGCCGCACCGACCGCCGGGGACTGGGGCGGGTCCTGCCCTTCATCGGGCCGGCGGTGATCGCCTCGATCGCCTACATGGACCCGGGCAACTTCGCCACCAATATCCAGGGCGGGGCCGAGTACGGCTACGCCCTGCTGTGGGTGATCCTGGCGGCCAACCTCATGGCGATGCTCATCCAGAACCTCAGCGCCAAGCTGGGCATCGCCACCGGCCAGAACCTCCCGCAGGTGATCGGCAAACGCTGGCCCCGGCCGGTCGTGTGGTTCTACTGGGTGCAGGCCGAGATCGTGGCGATGGCGACCGACCTCGCGGAGTTCATCGGGGCGGCCATCGCCATCCACCTGCTCACCGGGCTGCCGCTCATCTGGGGCGCGGCGATCACCGGGGTCATCACCTTCTGGCTGCTTACCCTGCAGGGGCGGGGCTTCCGGCCACTGGAACTGGTGATCGGCGGCTTCGTGCTCGTCATCGGGGTGGCGTACCTGACCCAGTTCGTGCTGGCCCGGCCCGACCTCGCGGCGCTGGGGGCAGGCTTCGTACCCAGTTTCCAGGGCACCGGCAGCGTCTATCTGGCGGTGGGCATCATCGGCGCGACCGTCATGCCGCACGTCATCTACCTGCACTCGGCGCTGACCCAGGGGCGCGTGCCCACCGCCAGCGACGAACAGAAGCGGCACCTGGCCCGCCTGAACCGCGTGGACGTGATCGCCGCGATGGGACTGGCCGGCCTGATCAACATGAGCATGCTGGCCGTGGCCGCCGCGACCTTCTACGGCAAGAACGTCGAGAATGCGGGCGACCTGGAAACCGCCTACCAGACGCTGACGCCGCTGCTGGGGCCGGCCGCCGCCGTCGCCTTCGCCGTGGCCCTGCTCGCCAGCGGCCTGAGCAGCAGCGCGGTGGGCACCATGGCCGGGCAGGTCATCATGCAGGGCTTCGTGGGCTTCAGCATTCCGCTGTGGCTGCGCCGCACGCTGACCATGCTGCCCGCCTTCATCGTGATCCTGCTGGGCCTGGACCCGACCGCCACGCTGGTGCTCTCGCAGGTCATCCTGAGTTTCGGGGTGCCCTTCGCGCTCGTGCCGCTGCTGCTGTTCACCGCCCGGCGCGACGTGATGGGCACGCTGGTCAGCCGCCCACTCGTGACGGGGCTGGGCTGGGTGTTCGCCTCGGTCATCATCGGCCTGAACCTCTACCTGCTGTGGGGCACGTTTACGGGCAGCTAAACGGGCAGTTCCAGAGAGGCGGGGGGCGTCGCGGCCTTCCCGCTTTCTGCCGCTCGGCCCCAGGGTCTGCGCGCCTGAACCCATGGAGCCGCTGACGACATGAACGGGACCGTGGCCGCCTCGCGCGAGCGCCAAGAGGATCCCCATGCATGCTCCCCTCCAGCAAGAGGTCCCGCAAGGTAGGCTTCGACCATGCCGGTGTTCCTTTTTCCTCCCCAGGAGCAGCGCCGGAAAGAGATCATGGATCGATTGCGCAGCGCAGAGCTTTCCTACGCGCCTGCTGGAATGACCGCTCTGCCGGAAGTTCCTCCAGGCATGCAGACGATGAACGAGAGCGTCTTACTGGGCTATGGCCCGGCGTGCTTCGAGCGCGCGTGTGCGGCGCTGATGGAATGGCAGACGCACCGATTGACGTGGTTGCGTCTCCACGCCGATGGACCGCCGCGCGTGGGTCAGACGGTGCTGCTCGAAGCGTTCTTCGGACCGCTGACCTGGGTGTTCGGGTGCCGGGTGGTGGCTGTGACTGACTCGCCTGCCGAGTACGGCTATACATACGGCACCCTCCCTGGCCATCCCGAATGCGGGGAGGAGCGCTTCCAGGTGGACTTCCACGCAGACCAGCGCGTGACGTTCAGCCTCCGGGCCTATTCGCGTCCTACGGGGCCCCTCATGAGGGTGGCGCAGCCGCTCGCCACCCTGGCGCAGCGAGCGGGGTCGAAGGCGTATCTCCGGAACATGTGCCGTTCCACTCGCGCTTCTGGCTCCTGAAGTCCCCGGGTCTGTGATGGGTGGGAACCGTTTTCAGCGTCTGAGCCACATCCATTGTCCGGGACGCAAAAGTACGTTTCCAGTCCCGTCGAGAGGCCGACAGCACGCCCCTGCATTCCACTTCCAACCCCTGTCTTTGTCAGGCACTCGATTCGGAGGGACCAAGGGCAAGCCTTAGTCCCTCCGAATTTTGCGCTGAGGGCACACACAACACGTCCTCTGCTCTGTTTAGCTCCGTATGCGGACCGGCGGGGCCAGGGCGTGCCGGGTCAGGCGCGGCAGCACGAAACGGTCCAGGCCCCACCAGCCCGCCACACGCCACGCGGCGACCAGCAGCGCCGCCCCCACCAGCAGCAGCGGATTGCTCGACAGCGTGCCCGCGAGCAGGTAGGCAAGGTTCATGACGCCGCCGAAAAAAGCCGCCAGACCGGTCAGCAGGCCCAGGATCAGGGCGATGCCCACGGCCAGCTCGCCGTAGGCCACCAGGTAGGAAAACAGCGGCGCGTTGGGCAGGGCCACCGTTTCCAGAAACCGGGCGTACCAGCCCGACACGTCCGGCGATTCACCGCCGGCCTTCTCGATGGCTCCGCGCAGGAACCCGCGCACCCCCTCGCCGGCCTGCGCGCCGGTCCATTCGGGGCTGCCCACCTTGCCCAGCCCGGATTCGAGCCACATCCAACCTACGTACAGCCGCGCGAGCAGCCACACCGGGGCCATACGGGCGTCGGCAAAGAGAAAACGGGTGAGGGGCGAGTCGGGCAGGGCCTTCGGGAGCCGGGCGGCCGGGGACTGGATCATGAAGCTCCTTTGTGGCCCACTGCCGGGGCCGGACGCCCTCATGGTGGCAGCCGCACATGACCGGCACGTCAGAAAGATTGATCCGGGCTTGAGAAACCGCGCCAGTCAGGCCGGCCTAGACCAGCGACACGTCGGCGCGCAGCGCCCCGGCCAGCAGGGGCCGGTAGGCCGCCTCCGCGATCTCGTACACGCCCAGGGTGGCGATGTGGCTGTTCTGGATCTGGGCGTCGAGCAGCGTGAAGCCGCGCGCGTGCAGGTGCCCGGCCAGCAGCACCAGCGCCGCCTTGCTCGCGTTGGTCACGCGGTGAAACTTGCTCTCGGCGATGAAGGCCCCGCCCAGCGCCAGCCCCAGCACGCCGCCGGCCAGCTCGCCGCCGCGCCAGACCTCGAAGGAGTGGGCCAGCCCGGTGCCGTGCAGGTGCAGGTAGATTTCGGCCAGCTCGTCGCTGATCCATTCGCCGTCGCGCTCGGGCGCGCCGGGCAGGCGGCCCCGGCAGCCCTCGACGACGGCCGCGAAGGCGGTGTCGAGCCGGGCCCCAAAACGCGGCAGCTCGCGCCGCAGCCGCCGGGCGACGTGCAGGCCGGCGGCCTCGGTCAGCGGCACCAGCGCGCGGTCCTGCACGCCGTAGAACTGCGGGCCGTCGCCGTTGTCCATCAGGAAGGCCCCCTGCGCGTAGGCGCGCGCGACCTCACGGGTCAGGCGGTCGGGGTGGTGCAAGAAGGCGTCGGCAGTGGGCATGGCCTGCCCAGGGTAACGCCCTGCTCTACACTCCGGGACATGCAGGAACTTCTCGACGTGATGCGGCGCCTGCGCGCGCCCGGCGGCTGCCCATGGGACCAGGAGCAGACCCACGAATCGCTGCGCCCCTACCTGCTGGAAGAAGCGGCCGAGGCCGCCGACGCCGTGGGCACCCCCGACCTGCCTGGCGAGCTGGGCGACGTGCTGCTCCAGGTGGCCTTCCACAGCGTGGATCGCCGAGGAGCAGGGGACGTTCGACTACGCGGCGGTCGAGCGCGGCATCGTCGAGAAGCTGGTCCGGCGCCACCCGCACGTCTTTGCCGACACGGAGGTCGCCGGCAGCGACGAGGTCACGCGCAACTGGCAGGCCATCAAGGCGGCCGAGCGCGGCGGCCGGCCCCGGCGCGCCGCCGACCGGGTGCCTGCCGGCCTGGGGGCACTGGCGCGCGAGGCCAAGGCCCAGAATCTTGCGGGGACCCCTCCAGACACCCGCGAAGCCCTCGCCGCGCGCCTCGCTGCCGCGCCCGACACGGCGCAGGGCGTGGCCGAAGTGCTGGCCGGGGCCGTCGCCTGGGCGCGCGCGCTGGGCGTGGACCCGGAGCTGGCGCTGCGGGAACGCGTGCAGACCACGCTGGCCGGGCTGCCCGACGAGGTGGCCTGAGATGCGGGCGGCCCGGTCATGACCTCCGCACCCGACCCGCTCGACGACCTCCAGGCCGACCCCTGGGGGGCTGTGGCTGGGGGGGCGTCAGCGCGCGGCCCTGGACCTGCCCCACTACCGCCGCGCCGCCGTGCTCGTGGCCCTGACCCGCGAGGCGAGCCCGCGCGTGATCCTGACGGTGCGCTCCTCGGAACTGCCCACCCACAAGGGCCAGATCGCCTTTCCGGGGGGCAGTCTGGAGCCGGGCGAGACACCCACGCAGGCGGCGCTGCGCGAGGCCTGGGAGGAGGTCGGGCTGCCCCCCGGCGCCGCGCAGGTGCTGGGCGAACTCGACGACGTGTTCACGCCGGTCGGGTTCCACGTGACGCCGGTGCTGGCCCGCATTCCGGCCGGGCTGCCGCTGGTCCGCACGCCCGAGGTCGCGCAGATCATCTGCCCCACCCTGGCCGAACTGCGCGCCCTGACGGTGCTGCGCGAAACGCGGCGGCTACCCGACGGCACGCCCGTACCGCTGTACCGCTACCCCTGGCAGGGCCACGACATCTGGGGCATGACGGCGCGCGTGCTGCACGACCTACTCACCCAGGGCCCGGCCGAAACCTGAAAAACCCCCGCCGGAGCGGGGGCCTGTGCGCGGAGCCTGGGGCTCAGCGGGTGGGGTTGATGGTGATCTGACCGTTCTGCGTGACGTTGTAGTTGTTCACGAAGGTGCGGTAGCCGGGGGCGATGACCACGATCTCGTGGGCGCCGCGCGACACGCTCAGGTTCAGGCCGCCGTTCTGGATGGTGCCGGACTCGGTGCCGTCCACGAACACGCGCGCGCCGTTCACGCTGCTGCGCAGGGCGACCGTGTAGCCGGCCGTGTTGGTCGGGGTGGTCGTCACGGGAGTCGTGGTGCGCGAGAACTCGACGTTCAGGTTGGTCGTCGTGTTGGCGCGGATGGCGATGGTCGTGGTGTAGTCGGCGTAGCCCGGAGCGCGCACACGCACGGGGTAGCTGCCGGCGGCGAGGCCGGTGTAGGTGGTGTTCGCACTGCCCAGGGTGCGGCCGTTGAGGATCACGCTGGCGCCGGGCACGTTGGTGCCGACGAACAGGTTGCCGGTGGTCACGGGGTTGGCGGCCACGACGCTGAAGAAGGCGGTGTCGCTGACCCAGGTGTTCTGGGGGATGGGGTTGACGACGATGCTCAGCGCCTGGGCGAGGCCGTCCTGGCCCTTGGCGTTCACGGTGGCGAACTGGTCCTGGCCGCTGAAGTTGGAGAGCTGGTCGAGGTTCAGCTCGGTGGTGCTGGCGAGGGCCAGAACCTTGTTCAGGCCGACCTGACCGTCCACGCTGTAGGTGAAGCCCGCGCCCGCGCCGGGGAACACGGCGGTGGTGTTGGCCTTCACGAAGTTGCCGCCGCCCTGGATACGGTTGGGCAGGATCTGGGTCACTTCGCCGGTGCTGTCCACGTTGAACAGGTACACGTAGGCGTCACGGTTGACGGTCGTGCTGATGCTGATGTTCTCGCCCACGCGGTAGCCGGGGTTGGCGTTGCCGGTGGAGTCCTTGTTCACGCGCACGCTGACGCTGAGGTCGGGCTGTGCGGGGTTCACGATGATGCTCTGGGCGCTGATCTTGGGGGCGGCGAACGCGGTGCTGGCGAGCAGCGCGGCCGGAATCATCAGAAACTTTTTCATGGGTGGTTCCTCCGAGACGTAGCCTACGGGCCGGAACTTGACGGGCCATGAGCCTCCCTGCGCCGAATATTAATAGTGGTTCAGCCCACCGTCAGGAAGGTGACGGCCCGGTCAGGCTGGCACGTTCCCCTGTCCTACGGGTCCCCTGGGGGCCTGCCGCACGCTTCAGTTGCCGACATGGCCTTCCTTCCGATCCGGCACGGCCAGTCGGCGAGCGGTGTCCTGGAACTTCAGCCTGGAGAGACGAGCGGCCGCCTGCCTGGCCCGCCCGCCCCTGGGCCACCGGCAGGCGCGGCGTCTGGCCGGGTGGGCGGCATAGGGGAATGTGGCCCAGTCACGTCACCGTTTTCCGGGCTGCCCCCTCGCGCAGCGCAGACGGCTGCGCCGCTGGCACTCTGGGCCTGCCCGTTCAGGGCCTCGCGGCCACCTACGAGTGCGGCAGGCTCAGCACGGGGCGTGCAGACGGGTGTTCATCCTGTCGCCGGCCAGGATCACGCCCCGCCGCGCTCTGGTTGCCCGCCGCTGGTCTGGCCGGAGAAGCTGATCGGTCAGCCCTGGGGCGGCGGCCCTGTGCGGTCCCGACCCCGCGCAGGTGGCCGTCCTGATCACCCACCACGACTTCGCGGGCTACCTGCTGGCCGAGCTGCTGGGCCTGCCCTCGCCGGAAGACGGCGGGCCGGTCCTGCGCCTGGACAACACCGGCACCGCGCGGCTGACCGTGGCGCCGGGGCGGGCGGCCCTCCACTGGCTCAACCGGGCGGACCATCTGCCCCCGGGCCTCCGGAGCCGCCGACCCCGCGCTCAGCGGATGATGCGGGCCGGCTCCACGCTGGCGGCGCGCCGGGCAGGAATCAGGGCGGCGAGCAGCGTGGTGCCCAGACCGACTGCGTTGACCCACAGCAGGTCGCTGGCCCGGACCTCGACCGGCAGGGCGGTGATGAAGTACAGGTCGCCCGGCAGCGTGAAGGGCCGCACCGTGAAATACGCGCTGATGCCCAGGCCCAGCAGGTTGCCCAGCAGCAGCCCCGCGAGACCCAGCGCGAGGCCCTCGATGACGAAGGTCCGCGTGATGACGCCGCGCGTGGCCCCGATGGCGCGCAGGATGGCGATTTCCTGCGTCTTTTCGAACACGGCCAGCGTCAGTACGTTGGCGATCCCGAAGGCCGCCACGATCACGATCAGGAACACCACGAAGGCGATGACCCGTTTTTGCAGCGCGAGCTGGTCGAGCAGCGTGCCGTACAGGTCCTGCCAGGGCAGCGGCGCGTAGGCGACCGTACGGGTCAGGCTCTCCCCCACCGCGCGGGCCTGGTCGGGGTTGTACAGGCGCAACTGGTAGCCGGTGATATCGGCCGTGCCCTGGAGCTGTTGCAGCGTCGCGATGTTGGTGAAGGCGTAGCCGCTGTCGATGAGGTAGTTGCCGGTGCTGAACAGGCCCCGGACCTTGAGGGTCGCGCGGCGCTGAGTGCTGTTGAGCAGCCGCACCTCGTCGCCGCTGAAGGCCCCCACGCTGCGGGCCAGGGCCGCGCCCAGCAGCACCTCGCCGTCTTTGAGGTCGGCCAGCTGGGCATTCGCCAGCTCGGGCAGTTGCAGCACCCGCGCGGCCGACGGCCCCACGCCGAACAGGGTCGTGAAGTCCACGCCCGCCGCGCGGCCCTCGCTGGCGGGCCGGGTCAGCAGCCCCTTGTCGGCCACGAAGGGGGTGTAGGCTTCGACCCGGCGGTCGGCGCGGATGGTGCGCTCCAGCGCAGGGTCGGCCCCGGCGGGCGCGAAGGAGGTCAGGCTCAGGTGCGGACTGGCACGCAGGGTCGCGTTCACCAGCGCGCGGGTAAAGCCGTTCGTGAGGCTCAGGGCGGCGATCAGGACCATCACGCCCACGGCGATGCCCAGCACGGTCAGCAGGTTCTGGGTCCGGCGGCGGCTGAGGTGCGCGCGGGCCAGGGTCCAGGCGAGGTCGGGGGTCGCCGCACCGGGCGCGCGGGAAGGAAGGCGGAAGCCGGGCATGTGGGCCGAAGCTTAGAGCATGGGACGGCTCCGCCCTGCCGGAGAACAGGCGACCGGCCGGGTCCCTGGTGGCCCGGCCGGTCAGGCCGGCGCGTTCAGGCGCTCAGCGGACGGCGGTGATGCGGACCTGCCGGGCACCGAAGTTCATGGCGTCGCGGTAGCTGCCCATCCAGATGTCGATGCTGCCGGTCTTGCGGGCGGCCATCGTGTCCTCCACGATGAACACGCGGTTGCCGAAGTTGTAGCGGCCCGAGAGGTCCTGCAGGGTCACGCGGCTGCCGTAGGGAAAGCTGCGCAGCAGGTCGCGGCTCAGCGCCACCACACCGGGGCGGGTGCGGGTGCCCGTCGCGGTGATGTGCGGCGTGCTGTCGGTCTGACCCGAGAGGCTGTTGTAGGCGGTGGCGCGGGCCACGGCGCTGCGCCCGGAGCGCGAGGTCGCCGCCATCGTCTCCTGGATGTATTCCTGGGCGGCGGCCTGCTGGGCACTCTGGGGTGCGGGGGCAGGCTGGGGCGCGGCGGGCTGACTCAGCGCCGACCACACGGCTCCGGAAATCACCTTGTCGGCGGGCAGCGCGGGCAGGGCGCCGGCGACGGTGGACAGGGCGAGGAGCAGCGGGGCGGCGAGGTGCTTTTGGGGCATGGACATCTCCTGAACAATCGGGGGCACGGAGCAGCGACGGGGCCGGGAGGCCACGGTCACGCTCTGCGCTGCGTTTCGGATGCAAAAAAAAGTGTCGGTGTCGCTCGGACTGGGAACGTGATCCGCCAAGTCGGCGGCGGCGCGTGAAGCCCAGTGGCGTCTGCCCGTACGCCGTTCAGCCTAGAGGCGTGGACTGGCAGTCTCGTGAGGACATGAGCTTTTTCTTCTCATCTTTAGATTTTTCAGGAGTGGACTATTTCATATCGTTCTATTTATTTCCGCCGCTGCCGCGTCTTTTCGAGATGAGACAAGAGGCAACTCCGACCCTCATCCTCTCATGATGAGAATGAGAATACTGGTCGTCAGAGGATGGCGAAGCGTCTCCAGAGTCGTATTTGTAGTCCCATCTGTCCGGATTGAGTGGGATCGGTGACAAAGGGCCGCCTTTCCCCTGTCCGGCCCCAGTCAGGCGACGGCCAGAGCGCACCCGCCACTCACCTCACACTCATCTCCAGGGCCAGGGTCACGCCTGCCGCCTGCCGGACAGCCGGGGCTGACGGTCCGGCAGGAGAGGCCGCCCGGCGGTTCAGGGCGTGGCGGGTTCGGGTTTGGGCGCTTCGAGCTTGGGCGCGGTGCCCCACTCGGAGATCAGGCCCGAGGCGATCTGCTTGTAGATGGGGGCCGCGAGCATGGAGCCGTGATAGTTGACCTTGGCCCCGTGGACCATCACCGCGACCGTCACGCGCGGGGCGTCGGCCGGGAAAAACCCCGCGAAGGTGCTGTCGTAGACGGTCGCGCTGTACTTGCCGTCCACGACGACCTGCGCCGTGCCGGTCTTGCCCGCGAGCGCGTAGCCCTCGATGCCCGCCTGGTGCTTGATGCCCTCGGAGACCACCGATTCGAGCAGGCTGCGAATCTCACGGGCAGTGCCGGGCCCGATGACCTCGCGGCGCTCACCCACACCCGCGCCCTCGACCAGCCGGGGCGAGAGGTACATGCCGTCGTTGGCCAGCGTGTTGTAGGCGGCGGCGAGTTGCAGCGTGGTGCTGCTCATGCCCTGCCCGAAGGCGTTGGTCGCGCGCACGAGGTCGTCCCATTTGCGCAGCGGTTGCAGGCGGCCGGTGGCGGCCGAAACGGTGGGCAGCTGCACGTCCTGCCCAAAGCCGTAGTTCGTGAGGTAGTTGCGCAGTTTCTCGGCCGGGAAGTGCTCGACGATGTGGCTCATGCCCACGTTGCTGCTGTACCGCAACACCTGCTTGGTGGTCAGGGTGGCGGGGTGCTGCACCGCGTCCCCGATGGTGCTGCCCCAGCGGCCCCCGACGTGGCGGCGCATGGGGGTGTCGTAGACGGTCGAGGGGGTCGTGAGGTTTTCGTTGAGGGCAGCGGCCACCACCAGCCCCTTGACCGTCGAGCCCGGCTCGAACACGTCGAGGAAGGGGCGGTTGCGCCGCGTCTCGGCGCTGTAGTCGCGCCAGGAGTTGGGGTCGAAGGGCGGGTAGCTCGCGGCGGCCAGCACGCGCCCGGTGCGCGTCTCGATGACCACGACCGAACCGTATTCGCCCTGGTGGGACTTGACGCCCTCGGCCAGCGCGGCTTCGGCATTGGCCTGCGTGCGCGGGTCGATGGTCAGCTTGAGGGCCTGCCCGCTTTCCAGGTCGCGGTTGTAGGCGGCTTCCAGACCTTCGAGGCCGCTGCTGTCGCCCATCATGCCGATGATCTGCCCGGCCAGCGTGCCCTGGGGATAGATCCGGTTCTTGCCGACCGTGCGCGCCAGCACCGACCCGTCGGCCGCGAGGATCGCGCCGCGCGGCGTGGGCGAGGTCCGGCCGGCCCCCTGCGGCATCCCCCATTCGAGCTGCGCGTAGGCCCACACCAGCGAGGCGAACATGAACAGGGCGAGCAGCTGCATCATGCGGGAGCGGTTGCGGATCTTTACTTCCATTGTGTCTTCACCTCGAGGTCGCGGGCGGTGTCGGCCGGGGGCGGGGTCACGGCGGCGGCGCCCAGATCGCGCACGGCCTTGCGGCTCTCCGCGAAACGCTGCATTCCGTTTTCCGTGGCCCAGGTCTGGACCTTCTGGGGGGTGGTCGCCGCCTGCACGCGCACCGTCAGGTCGTCGCGCATGGCGATCAGCTCCTCTTCGCGCTGCTGGGCGGCGCGCAGGTCCGGGCGCACGTCCTGGCTGAGGTACCGCGCCCCCACCAGCAGCAGCGCGAGCGCCAGATAGATCGCCAGGTAGCGCAGCGTGCGCCGCTGCCACGTGACGGGCGTAGTGTCGAAGGCCCAGCGCGCGGCGCTCACGGCTGCACGCCTACGTCGCCAGGGGCGCGCTTCTGGGCCGAGCGCAGTTTGGCGCTGCGGGCACGGGGGTTGCCGGCCTGCTCCTCCTCGGAGGCCACCAGCGGGCGCTTGGTCAGGGGCGTGAGGGTCTCGCTGCCCAGCAGGTAGCGCTTGACGATGCGGTCCTCGAGCGAGTGGAAGCTGATGACCGCCAGCCGCCCACCGGGCCGCAGCAGGCCCTCGGCCGCTTCGAGGCCCGCGCGCAGGGCGCCGAGTTCGTCGTTCACGTGGATGCGTAGGGCCTGGAAGGTCCGCCGCGCGGGGTGAATGCCCTTGGAAAACCCGGGGTAGGCCCGCTTGACGATGTCGGCCAGGGCCACGGTCGTCTCGATGGGGGCCTTTTCGCGCGCGTACACGATGGCGCGGGCGATGCGGCGCGAGAGCCGGTCCTCGCCGTACTCGTAGATGATCGCGGCGAGGTCGGCCTCGTCGTAGGTGTTGACCACGTCGGCGGCGCTCTCGCCCGACTGGCTCATGCGCATGTCCAGCGGCGCTTCGGTGTGGTACGAGAAGCCGCGTTCGCCGTCGTCGAGCTGGAAGCTGCTCACGCCGATGTCGAGCAGTACGCCGTCCACCTGCGTGACGCCTTCGGCGGCGAGCAGCGCGGCCATGTCGCGGTAGTTGCCTTCCAGGACATGCAGGCCCGGAATCCGGGCGGCGCGGGCACGCTCCAGGGCGTAGGGGTCCTGGTCGATGCCGTACACGGTCGCCCCGGCGCCGAGCAGCAGCCGGGTGTGGCCCGCGCCGCCCAGGGTGCCGTCCACGAAGACCTTGCCGGGAGCGGGTTCGAGCGCGCCGAGCACCTGCGGGGCCAGCACGGGGATATGAGAGAGGTCGGAGGGGGGAGCGGAGTCGGCAGGGGGGATCGTCATAGTTACGCCACGAAGTTGGCGAGAAGGTCAGGTTTGGGCGGATGGTCCTGCACGGCCGTGATGGCGGCTTCCCAGCGCGCCGGAGCCCAGAATTCCAGGCGTCCGGGCGCGCCGGCCACGATCACGTCGCCCTCCAGGCCCGCGAAGGCCCGCAGGGTCTGGGGCACGGAGACGCGGCTCTGGTTGTCGAGCCGGGCCTTGCTGGCCCCGGAATAAAAGAAGCGGACGAAGGCGCGCGAATCGGCGTCGGTGAGGGGCAGGCCCTCGAGTTGTTCTTCGACCCGCCGCCAACTGGACAGCGGAAACACGTAGAGACAGCCTTCCATACCGCGCGTGAGGATCATGCCGTCCTCGACGAAATCCCGAAAGGCGGGTGGCATGACCACGCGGCCCTTGTCGTCGATGGTGTACGGATACTCTCCAAACGGCACCTTCGCTCCTCGCTTCCCCACCGCCTCCCACTGGCCCTGAGGCCAGGTGGGAGCGGCGGCGCAGTCTGGACCTGCGCTGGGCGCACCTCCAGACTGTTAAGGAAGTGTAACAAGCCCCCCCACCATTTACCACCGCTTCCCACCGCGCCCCACCGAACTCCCTGCACTCATGAAGCCCTTCCCACCGGGGCGGCGGCGGCGGGACATGCGCGCCCCCGACCGGCGGCTAGCGTGGGGCCATGCGTGCCCAAATCGCCCTGCAAACCGGAGCCGTTCTCGCCGCCCTGGGGGTGGCCTTCGGGGCCTTCGGGGCCCACGCCCTGCGCGAACGCCTGGACCCCCAGATGCTCGCCAACTTCGAGACCGGCGTGCGTTACCAGATGTACGCCGCCCTCGCCCTGATGGTGCTGGGCACCCAGGTGGGCCAGACCCGCGCGCCGGTGCTGCTGCTCGCCGGAGCCGTCATCTTCAGCGGCACCCTGTACGTGCTCTCGCTGAGCGGCGTGCGCTGGCTGGGGGCGATCACGCCCATCGGGGGGCTGCTGCTCATCGCGGGGCTGGTGGTGGCGGCGCTGGACGCGGGAAAGTAGGGGAGCTGCCCCGGCACACGGGGCGGGGGTGTAAAGGTCGTCTCCCACGCCCAAGACCACGCCCCCACCCGGGTTGCAGGTGGGAGCGCGTCTTTGGTGCGGGGGAACTGTAAGCCGGGTTCTGTCCACCACTCGCGTGGCTGCGCGGTCATCTCTCTGGGACGGGTGTCGCCACACGCCTCAAGCGACCATCCTGGCGGTCAACGGGCGGGCCGCCCTCGCGCACTGTCGGGTCTTGCACCGGATGGGGTTTACCAGCGCTCCCCGTCTCCGGGGGGCCTGGTGCGCTCTTACCGCACCGTTTCACCCTGACCGCGCTCCCGCCCGCGCCGGGGCGTCGCTTGCGCCGGAGCGCGGCGGTCTGGTTTCTGTGGCACTGTCCTTCGACTTCGCCGCTGCCCGCACCTGAAGACGCCGGTGTGGGTGCTCGACTCGCCGACCAGCCGTTAGCTGGCATCCTTACCCTGCGGTGCCCGGACTTTCCTCACCCAGTCTCCTGGGCGCGACCGTGCATTCCCCCGCGCCCGCGAGCATAGCAGAGTCGGCCCAGGCCAGAACGCCGATGCCGCGCGTCGGCCGCCCCACCTACCCTGGGGGATGTTCCCCGCAGATTTCCCGCCGGACGACCTCGAATTCGTTCCGGGCCTGCCTTTCGGGCGTCACGGCCAGAGCCTCGACCTGCTGCGGCTGCGCGCCCCGTCTGCCCGGCCCGCCCCCGCGATCCTGCACCTGCACGGCGGCGCGTGGGTCAGGTTCGGCCGCTGGGCACCTGCCAACGTGTTTCTGGCGCGGGCGGGCTTCGTGACCGTCAGCGCAGACTACCGGCTGGCCCCGGGGGCCATCTTTCCGGCGCAGCTTGGGGACGTGGGCGAGGCCGTGACGTGGCTGCGCGCCAACGCGGGGGCGTGGCAGCTCGACCCGGCACGTCTCGGGGCCTGGGGCGTCAGCGCGGGGGCCCATCTGGCGGCGCTGCTGGGCACCGGGGCAGGTACGCGGGGCGAGCCGGCCGTGCAGGCGGTAGGCAACGTCTCGGGACCGATGGACCTTTTCGACCCGGCCCTGTCCTTCGGTCCCGAGCCCTTCCCGCTGCTGGGCGGGCCCTGGGCCGAGCGGCAGGCACTGGCGGCGCAGGCCAGCCCCGTCCGGCACGTGAGCGGCCGCAACGCGCCCTTCCTGCACCTGCACGGCCTGCACGACGACGAGGTGCCCGTCTCGCAGGCGCGGCGCATGCACGCGGCGCTGCGGGCCGCCGGGGTCCCCAGCGAACTCGCGCTGCTGGACGGCGGCCACTACGTCAACGACACGCACCGGGCCGAGATCGAGGCGCGGCTCCTCGACTTCTTCCGCCGGGAGTTGGGCCACTGAAGGCCGTCCGGGTCCCAAAGACCAGGGAGCAGCGGCAGCCCAGGGCCGCCCCGGAGCGGCGGTGGCTCAGCCCCAGCGCCGCCGGATACGCTCCCACTGGCGGTCACGGACCTGCGGGGGCGTGGCGGCGGGGTCGAGCAGGTCCTGCAACTCGCGCCGGCCCAGTTCGCGGTATTCGCCCACGTCGAGGTCGCCCAGCCACAGCCCGCCCACGCGGTAGCGCAGCAGCCGGGTCACGGGGTGGCCCACCGCTTCCAGCATCCGGCGCACCTGCCGCTTGCGGCCCTCGGTCAGCACGACGTGCGCGCCTCCCAGCGCGGCCGAGGCGTGGCTGGCCTGCGCCACGCCGTCGTCGAGTTTCACGCCCGTGACCAGGGCGTCCAGGGCCACCTCGTCGGGTTCGCCCTCGGTCCAGGCGCGGTAGGCCTTCTCGTGGCCGAAGCTCGGGTGGGTCAGCGTCTGGGTGAGGTCGCCGTCGGTCGTGAGGAGCAGCAGGCCCTCGGAATCGCGGTCGAGCCGCCCGACCGGATGCAGCCCCGGCACGTCGGGCATGGCGTCCAGGACATTCTTGCGGCCGTACTCGTCGCGGGCGGTGGTCACGTAGCCGCGCGGCTTGTACAGGGCGAAGGTCACGGCCTCGACGCGCTGCGTCTCGATGAGCTGCCCGTCCAGGCGGATGTCGTCGGCCTCGGTGACACTCTGGCCCAGGGTCGCGGGCACACCGTTCACGCTCACGCGCCCGGCCTTGATGAGTTCTTCGGCAGCTCGGCGCGAGGCGACTCCGGCGCGCGCGAGGTGCTTGTGCAGGCGCTCGCTCACGCGCGGCCTCCCTGACCCATACGGGGCGGCGCGGTGAGGGTGGCGGCGACGGCCAGCGCCGCCAGCACGGCGCACAGGCCCAGCAGCACGCTGCGCAGCGACGGCGCGAGCAGCGAGCCCTCGCGCAGGGTGGGGGGCAGCAGCGCGGCGACGCTCAGCAGGTTGCCGCCGACCAGCCCGCCCACCTTGACCGCGTCGGGCGCGAAGCTGGCGGCGAGCTGGTAGGCGCCCCAGGCCAGCAGCAGCCCCCCCGAGAAGCGCGCGAGCCACAGCGGCGAGACGCCGACCAGCGCGGCGACAGACGGAGGCAGGAAATACAGGAACAGGCCGGCCGGCATGAAGATCAGCGCGGTGAGCCAGAAGGAGGCGCGTAACACGCCCGCAGTGTAGAGACTGGCGGGGCGCGGCAGTGTGGGCCGGCCGCCGGGGCCGGGCTGCTAGCATCGGCCCGGTATGCCGGTCATCGCCGTGGACAAACCCCTGAACCTCACCTCGCACGATGTGGTCGCCCGCGCGCGGCGGCTGCGCGGCACGAAGCGGGTGGGCCACACCGGCACCCTCGACCCGCTGGCGACCGGCGTGCTCGTGCTGTGCGTGGACGAGAGCACGAAGGTCGTGCAGTTCATGGAGCGCGACCGCAAGGCCTACCTCGCCTGGATTTCGTTGGGCGCGGGCACCCCCACCCTCGACGCCGAGGGACCGGTGGAGGAGCGGGCCGACGTGCCCACACCCGACGAGGCCCAGGTCCGGAACGTGCTCGCGGGCTTCCTGGGGCCGCAGGAGCAGGTGCCCCCGCAGTACAGCGCCCTCCAGATCGGCGGGCAGCGGGCCTACGCGGTGGCGCGGGCCGGGGGGGCGCTCGACCTGCCCGCCCGCTCGGTCGAGATCCATTCGCTGGACCTGCTGGGGATCTTTCCCAGCGTGGGGGCGTCGCCGCAGCGCTTCTCCCCCACCCCGGCCGGCTGGGCGCCGGACCCGGCAGGCCGCGCCTTTTCCCTGCCCCCGGCGCTGGGCGACTTTCCGACGCTGCTCGTGCGGGCGGAGGTCGGCAGCGGCACCTACCTGCGCTCGCTGGCGCGCGACGTGGGGGCGGCGCTGGGCGTGCCCGCGCACCTGGGCGGGCTGGTGCGCACCCGCGCGGGCCGTTACGACCTCGCGGACACCGTGGCGCTCGACGACCTCGCCGGGGCGGCGGGCGTGGGCGACCTCGCCGCGCTGGACTTCCCGGTCGTCGAGGCCGATGAACGGATGGCCCGCGAGCTGAGGCAGGGCAAGCGGCCCGCGCACCCGGTCGCCGGACGGCAGGTCGTGACCCTGCGCGGCGACCTCGTGGCGGTGGTGGACGGCGACGGCGAGCGGCTCAAGGTGGTGCGCGTCTGGGCCGAGCCGGACGCCGGGGCGCCGCAGGGCTGAACCCGGTCCAGACCTCCGGCGAAGTCAGGCTTGCCCAGACCCGCGGGCCGGCACTGGGCAGCTACTCCCGGACGTGAGACCGAGCGCGGATAAGCCGCTGCCGTTACGCACACAAAAAGCACGGGCCGCCCCTGCCCCTGGGGTCACGGCAGACAGACCAGCTCTTTCCCGGTCTGTCCACGGGGCCAACGGCCGTCCGGCTCAGTTGCGGGTCATCTCGCGCAGGAGCTGGCGCTCGATGAGCTGGGCGGCGATGGGGCCGCGGATGCGCCTGAACAGGTGGTAGTCGAAGAAGTACACCTGCCCGGCGCGGGTGGCCCGCAGGCGGCTGGTCAGGGCGCCGGCATTCCAGTCGGCACGGGCGCGCGCGGGCGTGTTGGTGCCCGAGGCCAACACGATCACGGCGTCGGGATCGAGCGCCGTCAGACCCTCGACACTGACCACGGCGTCGCGCTTGTCCCCGTCCACGACCCCCAGGCCCAGGTCGGTCAGGAGGCCGCCGGTCCAGTCGTTGTGGTCACTGATGTTGAAGGTGTTCTTGCCCTCGCCGCCGCCCGTCCAGACCACCAGCACCTTCTGGTTACGGAACCGGGGGGCCAGCACGGCGCGCGTGGCCTGCACGCCCTTGGTGTAGGTCGCCAGGGCGGCCGTCGCCGCCGCCTCGCGGTCCAGCGCGCGGGCCAGCAGCGGCAGGGTCTTCTGCCACTCGCTCCGGTCGATGCCCTTGAACAGCAGGGTCGGGGCGACGCGGCTCAGCTGCGGGTAGACCTGCGCGGCGTAGTCCTCGCCCACGATCAGGTCGGGCTTCAGGGACGTCAGGATTTCCAGGTTGGGGTTGAAACGGTCCCCGACGTTGACCGGGCTGGAGGTCACGCGGCTGCCCAGGTTGCGGATGTCGCGGATGGGCGACCCGAAGGCCGGGGTCTTGATGAAGGTGGACGCCTCGCCGTAGCCGACCGGCTGCACGCCCAGCGACAGCAGCAGGTCCAGGGCGTGCGGCCCGAGCGCCACGACGCGCAGCGGCTTTTTCGGAACGGTCGTGCTGCCGGCGCTGTGGGAGACGGTGACGGGATAGGTGATGGCGGCCGAGGCCGTGCCCAGGGCAACGGCGGCCAGCAGGCTGAACAGACGGGTACGCATCAGGAGACTCCTTGGCCTGGACTGGCCCGGTGCCGGGGCCAGGGCGGCCGGAAGTCTCCCACGCCATAATCCGAGTAGTCAACTCGGATTAGGCCGGTTTGTCCGGGTGGGCGGTTTCCCGGCCTCCCACCCATGCGCCCGGCGGCGTTCAGTCCGCGCCGAAACCGGCGGGGCTGTCCAGCGTGACGGCCCCCAGCCCTTCCAGGCCGCCGGCCAGGGCGACCAGGCGCTCGTCGTGCAGCGCGGGCGCGATGAACTGCACACCCACGGGCAGCCGCACGCCGTCCACCGTCTCGAAGCCGGCGGGCACGCTCAGGGCCGGCAGCCCCGCGAGGTTCACGGCGACCGTGTCCACGTCGGCGGCGTACATCGCCAGGGGGTCGCTCGTCTTCTCGCCGCGCCGGAAGGCCGGAAAGGGGCTGGTGGGCGTCACCAGCACGTCGTAACCCCCGAAGGCGGCCGTGAACTCGTCCGAGATGAGGCGGCGCACCCGCATCGCCTTGCTGTAGTAGGCGTCGTAGTAGCCGCTGCTCAGGGCGTAGGTCCCGATCATGATGCGGCGCTGCACCTCGCGCCCGAAGCCCTGCTCGCGCGTGAGGGTCATGCTGCCGGTCAGGTCGGGGGCCGCCGAGCGCGCGCCGTAGACCATGCCGTCGAAGCGCGCGAGGTTGCTGCTCGCCTCGGGCATGGCGATGAGGTAGTACGCCGCGATGGCGTGCCGCAGCGAAGGCAGCGAGACCTCACCCACGGCCGCGCCCGCGCCGCGCAGGGCCTCCAGCGTGGCGTTCAGGGCCGCCTCCACCCCCGGCGTGTTGCCGCCCAGGCTCTCGCGGATCACGCCGACCCTCAATCCACGCAGGTCGTCCGGCGTGCCCGCGCGGAAGGCGGGCGGGGCCTCCAGGCTGGTCGCGTCGCGCGGGTCGTACCCGGCGACCACGTTCATCAGCAAGGCGAGGTCCTCGGCGCTGCGGGCGAAGGGACCGATCTGGTCGAGGCTGCTCGCGTAGGCCACCAGTCCGTAGCGCGACACGCGCCCGTAGGTGGGCTTGAGGCCGTACACGCCCGTCAGGGCCGCCGGCTGGCGCACCGAGCCGCCCGTGTCGCTGCCCAGGCTGACCGGGGTCAGGCCCGCCGCCACCGCGACCGCGCTGCCGCCGCTGCTGCCCCCCGGCACGCGCCCTTGGTCCCAGGGGTTCAGGGTCGGCCCCGAGGCGCTGCTCTCGGTGCTCGACCCCATGGCGAACTCGTCCATGTTGGCCTTGCCCACGATGACGGCCCCGGCGTCCAGCAGCCGCTGGGCGGCGGTCGCGGTGTAGGGGCTGACGTAGTTCGCCAGGATGCGGCTGCCGCAGGTCGTGGCGGTGCCCGTCACGTTGATGTTGTCCTTGACGATCACCGGCACGCCCGCCAGCGGCAACGCCTCGCCCGACTGCACGCGGCGCTGCGCGGCCTCGGCCTGCTCGGCGGCGCGCGGGTTGAGGCTCACTAGGGCGTTGAGGTCACGGGCCGCCTCGGCGCGGGCCTGCGCTTCCTCGAGCAGGCGGTGGGGGGTCGTCTCGCCGCGCGTGACGGCGCGGGCCAGGGCGGAGGCAGAGGGCAACGCGGGCATACCGCGCCAGTGTAGCGGCGCGGGCCGGAGGCGCGGCGCGGCTCCCCCAGACCGCCCCCCGGCCTACAGCGGCTTGACGAGCACGCTCGTGCCCGCGCGCAGCCCGGTGCGCATGAGCAGTTCCGTGGCGACCTGCAACTGGTGGCCCAGGTCCGGGGCGACGCGCAGCTCGAAGGTGTAGGTCTGGCCGGCCTCGTCGCGGACGGCGAGCTGCGTGGGGGGCCGCCCCAGGTCGCCCGCCCAGCGCCGCACGATGGCGCTGTCCACCACCACCACCCCGCGCACCCCCTGCGCCAGCGTGACCGTCAGGCGGGCGGTGCGCGACTTGCGGGGCTTGAGCAGGCCCAGGCGGTCGAGGCGCGAGATCAGGCGGCGGGCCTCGGGGTCGCGGGCCACCTCGGCCAGCGGCTGCTGGGCTTCGATGCGCTCCAGAATGCGCCGCTCGGCCACCGTCCAGCTCATCTGGTCCAGGCGCTCGGCGGCCAGCTTGCCAGGGCCGTCGAAGGGGAGCGGCTGCTCGGGCAGGGCGGCCAGCGCCTCCAGCGCGACCTCGTCCATGCTGGCGTCCAGGGTGGGGGCGGCGGCGCGGCGGCCCTCGTCGAAATGGAACTGGCCGCGCGGGTCGGCGAGCAGCGCCGCGAGGGCGAGGTTGCCCCGGCGCGCGCCCATCTTCAGCTCGCGCACCCGGCCGCCCTCCAGGGCGCACTCGAAGGTCTCGGCGTCGCGCGTGACCGACAGCACTCCCGTCTTGCCTCCCGCCGCGAGCAGTTGAAGCAGTTCCAGAAAGTTGAAGTGATCGAGGTTCAGGGTGGTGTTGGGCATGGATATCTCCGGGACCGGGACCGGTCGCCTGGTCGCGCACAGTCTGCTCATGGACGGGGCCGGGGCGCAAGACCCGGTGGACACCCCCCCTCCACGCAGCCTTCAGGGGGCGCCCAGCTGACCGGCGGCCGGCCGGGGGGCCGGGCCTCAGCCGCGCAGGAGGTGGGCGAAGTCCGCGCCCTCCAGGGGAGGCAGGTCGGCGAGGGTGGTGAGGCCGAACTCCATCAGAAAGCGGTCGGTCGTCCCGTAGAGCAGCGGCTGACCGACCGCCGCGCTGCGCCCCACCACCTTCACGAGTTCGCGCTCCTGCAACGTGACCACCGTGCCCGCACTCGCGCCGCGCATCGCCTCGATCTCGGCGCGCGTGACCGGCTGGCGGTAGGCGATGACCGCCAATACCTCCAGTGCGGCGGTGCTCAGGGCAGGCAACGCCGGGGGCGAGAGAACGGGGGCCAGCTGCGGCGCGAGCGCGGGCGGCACCACCAGCCGGTAGCCGCCCGCGACCGCCTCGACCACGAAACCCAGGGCCGCCGCCTCCAGCGAGGCCCCGAAGGCGGCCATGGCCCGCGCGGCCGCGTCCTCGCCCAGCCCCAGCACCCGCGAAAGCTCGGCCAGGGTCACGGGCCGGCCGGCCGCCAGCAGCGTCGCCCCGATGAGCGCCCGCGCCTGTGCGGGGGCGCTCACGGGGCCGTTTCCAGGGCCAGGCCCACGCCCGCCAGGACGGCCCGGACCTGCTCCGGCGGCAGCGCCCCGGCCCGCAGTATCCGCGCGGGCTCGCCCGGCCGGACGGGCAGCGCGACCACCGTGCTGGCGAGGCCCTGCGGATCAGGCGCCTCCTCCGTGTCCTGACCCAGCAGCAGGTCGGCCAGAGCGTAGCGGGCGGCCTCGCGGCGGGTCAGTGCGGCCGGAAGGCCTGCCGGATTGAGGCTGGTGGTCGCCAGCGGCCCGGCGGCGAGCAGCAGCGCGCGCGCCAGGGGATGATCGGGAACGCGCAGCCCCACCTGCCCCCCCGGCGCGAGGTCGGGAGGGCAGGCGGGCTGCGCGGCCGTCACGACCGTCAGCGGACCCGGCCACAGGTCCGAGAGCGCCGTCAGGGCCGCCGAGGGCCGGGCCCAGGCGAGGGCGGTCGGCGCGTCGGGGCAGGACACCTGCACCGGCTTGCCCGGCTCGCGGCCCTTGCGGCGGTGCAGCTCGGCGGCGTGTCCGGGCCGGGCGGCCAGCCCCCAGACGGCTTCGGTGGGATAGCCCACCACGCCGCCCGCCGCGAGAACCTCCGCCGCCCGTGCCATCTGCGTCCGCTGTTCCGTCACATTCGCCTGCCTTTCTCCACGCCGCACCTGTAAGAAGCGCGTGAACGTGGCGAAACTATACTCGCCCCATGCCGGTCTTCGAATATCGCGTCCGGGACATGAGCGGCAAGGTCCTGAAATCCCAGATGGAGGCCGAGACCATAGGCCAGGTCCGCGACGCCCTGCGCGCCAAGAACTTGATGATCGTCGAGGTCAAGCCGCCGCGCACCGGCATGAACGCCGACATCAAGATTCCGGGGCTGTCCGACCGTCCGCCCGGGCTCAAGCAGGTCGCCGTATTCAGCAAACAGCTCGCCACCCTCATCAACGCCGGGGTTCCGCTCGTGCAGTCGCTGAGCATCCTGCAAAAGCAGATCGAGCACAAGGGCTTTCAGGAGATCATGCGCAAGGTCCGGGGGGAGGTTGAAGCAGGCACCCCGTTCAGCGAGGCCATCGCGCAGTACCCCAAGGTGTTCAATCGCCTCTTCGTCAACCTTGTGCGCGCCGGTGAGACGAGCGGCACATTGGATACGGTCCTAGAGCGTATTGCTGCCTTCCAGGAAAAGCAACTTGCGCTGAACGGCAAACTCAAAAGCGCCCTCACTTACCCAATGGTAGTCTTGGTTTTCGCCTTGCTTATTACTTACTTTCTGCTCACGACCATCGTGCCGCAGTTCGCCGGCATTCTGACACAGCTCAATGCGCCGCTGCCCTTCATCACACGGCTGCTGATGGCCACCTCGGATTTCCTTAAGCACTCTACCCTCTTTATCGTAGTTAGCATCGCCATTGCTGTCTTTGCCTATCGCTGGTACTACAATAAGCCACAGGGGCGTAAAGTTGTCGATACGATCAAGCTCAAAATTCCGGTCTTCGGAGGTCTGATCCAGAAGACTGCTCTTAGCTCCTTCGCACGGACTTTCGGCCTACTGATTGGCAGCGGCGTGAACATCATCGAAAGCTTGGAGATCACGCGCGGCACCGCCAACAACGCCGTGGTCGAGGAGTCCATCGAAAACGCCAAGAACGTGGTCACGGTCGGCGAGCAGATGAGCTCGAGCCTGGCGACCAGCCCGGTCTTTCCGCCCATGGTCGTCTCGATGATCGCCATCGGGGAGGAGACGGGGGCGCTCGACACCATGCTGGGCAAGATCGGCGATTTCTACGACCGCGAGGTGGACGAGGCGGTGGACAGCCTCACGGCGGCGCTGGAACCCATCATGATCGTGTTCCTGGGCGGCATCGTTGGCGTAATCGTCGCGGGGATGTTCCTGCCGATGTTCAGCATCATCGGGGCACTCAGCCAGTAGAGGTTGTCGATTGCCATTTAGAATGAGCATTCCAGCCAACTAACTGAGCACTAGAAATCACCTAATACAGCTTGAAAAGGAATCCCCGCCATCTAGAAGGGCGGGGATTCCTCTATGAAGATTCTAACAACTGCTCATTCTATGTGTCCATGAGCTGACTACTCTTCAAAACGCCTGGGGGAGAACGAAAGTCGGCTCCAATAGGGTGTTTCTGCGATGAAAACCCCCAAGAGCCAACACCCTCACGATACCTTGCAGACCGCCCTGCGGTCTGCTTCTCCTCTGGACGCCCGCCGTCTGGTCGTGTTCACCGCGCTGATCCTCGCGGTCATTCAGGCCCGTACCGTCGTGCTCTACACCCTGAAGAATCATGTCCTGCTGGACGGCTCAGCATCAACGCGATACCAACGTCTGCTCCGCTTCGTGCAGTTCACCATTCCAGACCCGTTGTTCGCTTGCTTCGCGCTGTCCTTTCTTCCACAGGGCCCGCTCGACCTGATCCTCGACCGCACCAACTGGAAGCTGGGTCGACAGGACATCAATATCCTGCTGTCTGCTGTGTGGAATGGGTTCAGTCTGCCCTTGATGTGGCCCTTGCTGCCACATGGAGGGGCAAGCGATCAACGGACTCGTGAAGCGCTTGTGGAGCGCTTGCTCCTGGCCTGTCCGACTCGACCAGTACAGGCCTTGCTGGCCAATCGAGAATTCATCGGTGAGCACTGGTTCAAATTCCTCCACCAACACAGCATTGCGCCATGTATCCGTCTGCCTGCACGCGCGACCGTTGGGGGACATGGCCTGCCCGTGTGGGCCGTGTTCAAGAAGTTACGTCCCGGAGAGGTGCGCGTCTGGCGCGGCCAGACGCTGATCTATGGTGTTCGCCTTCGGGTGGCGGCCACGAAGAATGCCTCAGGTGAAACCTTGTTTCTCGCCTACCGGGGCCATGTCGGACCCAGTTTGGACCGGTATGCCCAGCGCTGGCAGACCGCAAATCTGCACGCCGCCCTGAAAACCAGAGGTTTCAACTCGGAGGATACGGGGTTGACCCGTGCAGAACGGTTCTCCACCCTGCTCACGGTCGTGAGTGTGGCATTCATCTGGGCATGCGTGACTGGCGAGCTGCTGGCCACCCGCACCATCATCAACGTCAAAAAGCACGGACACCGTGCGGTGTCCGTGTTCCGACTCGGCCTCGACCATCTTCAAGACCTGCTTCTGCACCCCTCTCGCTCGTCCTGGCGCACCCTGGCCACATTCATGCCGCGTTTTGAAGGGTAGTCAGGTCCATGAGCTCAGTACCCGACACTTTCCCGGGGGGCTTGAGAAAGTTCGGCTGAGTCGCGAGAACAGAACGCGTCTCCCGATGTCCTGGCCAAGCTGACCCGCTACTTCACCGTGCACTTCCCAGAGTTCCGCAAGAACCAGGTCGAGTTGCTTTCCCTCATGGTGCTTGCGTTCCTTGGGGGCAAGGACATCCGGCATGCCGAACTCGCCGCGCGCTTCCGGGGAAGCGCGCACAACGCCTCCGTCATCCGCCGTGTGGAACGCTTTTTCGACCGGCATCCCATCCAGCCAGCCGACGTCGCCCGGGTCGTTCTGACGCTCCTTCCCTCCGCACAACCACGCGAATTCATCCTCGACCGGACAAATTGGAAATACGGGCAGACCGATGTCAACGTCCTGCTCCTGGCCGTCATCTGGCGGGGCGGCGCGATCCCCCTCCTCTTCCTCTACGAGCTGCTGCCCCATGGGGGCGGCAGCCATACGGAGATCCGGCACACCCTCATGGACGATGCCCTCTGCCTGCTCTGCGCAGCGGAGATTCGGGTTCTGTACGCCGACCGTGAATTCGTCGGCTATAACTGGATTCAAGGAATGGCCCATCGTGGAATTCCTATCTGCGTGCACCTGTGGAGCGACACGTTGATGGACGCTTGGACGGCGAAGGACTGGCTGAGTCGCTTGCAGACCGGCACAGCCGGTCTGCAGGTCGAGTACACGCTGGTGTATGGGCAACTGATGAACGTGGTCCTGACGCACACGCGAGACGGAGAGGCCCTGGTCATTGCCAGTAACGCCAGAGCGGTAACGACCATCCAGACGCGATATCGCCGGAGGTTCCTGATCGAATGTCTCTTCCGAGCGCTCAAAACTAAGGGCTTCCAACTGGAGGCAACCCACATGACGCTCCACGATCACGTGGAGCGCCTGCTGTGCTTGTTGACGCTGACCTACACGTGGTGTGTGCTGGTCAGGGTCACATTGGACCGCCCGAAAAAGGCACATGGGCGCCGGGCGTGGAGCGTGGTGAAGATGGGCTTGCGGGAACTGGTCCGGGCGTTCAGCCGAGAGTCGACTCGCCTGTGTGACTTGATCGACCTGTTACTGCCGTCCCAGACGAACCACCCAGAAAGTGTCGGGTACTGAGCGATTTACCACGCCCTTCGGGGCGTTTTTTATCCCGCGGCGGCGTGGCAAGAGCCCGGTCACCCTATACTCCCCGGCGTGTCCTGGATGCTGCTGAGCGCCGCTCTCTTTTCACTGACCGACCCGGCCGGGGACGCGCACGGCGACGGCCGCTACGTTCTGCCCAGCCGCCCGCCGGTCAGCGCCGAGGCCGTGGACCTGCGCCGGTTCCAGGCCGCCGAGCAGGGCCGCGGCATGCGCTTCACGGTCGACTACGGCGCGGCGCAGAACCCCTGGAACCTGCCCTCGGGCTTCTCGGCGGGCGTGACCGACATCTTCGTCAAGACCGGGCGCGGTGGGCTCGAGCCCCTGAGCGACCTGAACCTGCGCGCGGCCGGAGGCCAATGGCAGTATCACCTGCGCGTTTCCGGCGCGGGCGCCACCCTGGAAGAGGTGCCGGAGGGGGCAGCCACCCCCACCCGGCTGGCCGACCCGGCCGTGCGGCTCTCGGGCACCAGCCTGATCATTGACGCGGCGGTGCCCCCCGGCCGCTACGCCTACTGGGTGACGAGCAGCGTCTTTTCGCCGCTGACCCCCGACGGGCTGCTGCGCCCCGGGACCGACGCGGGACCGGGGCAGCTCCAGGCCACGCGAACCGGCGCCCCGGTCCCGGTGGACGTGCTGGCCCCGGCCGGCGACCTCCAGGCCTACGAGAAGGGCACGCTGGCTGCCCAGGGCGAGGTCCGCGACCCGCGCCCCCTGCTGCTGACCGGCCTGGGCGCACTAGGCCTGCTGCTGACCGCCGCCGCGACCCTGTGGCTGTGGCGGCGCGGCGGATGAGGGTCCCCGCTCCCGCACTGATCCTGTGCGCCGCCATGCTGTGGGGCCTGCTGGGCATCCTGGGCAAGAGCGCCCAGGCGGCGGGTGTGGGACCGCTGGAGGTCGCCTTCTGGCGGGCGGTGCTGGGAGGCGCGCTGTTCGCGCTGCACGCCGCCGTCACCCGCGCCGCGCTGCCTCGGGGGCGCGACCTGTGGATCACGGCGGGCTTCGGGGTGCTCGGGGTCAGCGTGTTCTACGGCACCTACCAGCTCGCCGTGCGTGCGGGGGGCGCGAGCCTCGCCAGCGTGCTGCTGTACACCGCCCCCGCCTTCGTGGCCCTGATGGGCTGGGCCTTCCTGCGCGAGCGCCTGGGCCTGCGGGAGGTCGTGGCCGTCGTCGGTACGCTGCTGGGCATCGCCCTGATCAGCCTGGGCGGGGGCCAGGGAGTACAGGTCACGCCGGCCGCGCTGGCCTTCGGGCTGTGCGCGGGCTTCACCTACAGCCTGTACTACCTGTACGGCAAGGCCTTTTTCGGGCGCTACGCCCCAGCCGCGCTGTACGCCGTGGCGCTGCCGGTGGGCGCGCTGGGCCTCCTGCCCCTGACCGATTTCGCCCCCAAGCCGCCGGGCGCGTGGCTGAGCCTGGGGGCCATCGCGCTGTTCTCGACGTATCTGGCCTACCTCGCCTACAGCGCGGGATTGCGGCGGCTGGAGGCCACGCGCGCCAGCGTGATCGCCAGTCTGGAGCCGGTGGTGGCGGCCCTGCTCGCCGCGCTGCTCTTCGCCGAGCGCCTCTCGCCACTCGCGCTGGGTGGGGCGGCGCTGGTGGTCGGGGCCGCCCTGCTCCTGAGCGGCGCCTGGCCAGTGCGGCGGCGCGGCGCGGCGGGCGTCTCCTGACCGCGAGGGGCGGGCCGCCGCCCCCTCCCCCACCGCCGCAGGCCGGCCGTCCCTGGTGGGCGGCCGGTCTTGTCTGTAGGCTGGGCGCAGATGGACGGCGGCACACAAGCGACTTTGCTGCGATACCGGATTCTGGTTGACCTCACCCTGATCCTGGCGCGCACGACCCGCCGGCATGACCTGCTCGACGCCGTGCACCTGCACATGGGGCAGCTGTTCGTCGCGCCGATCACCATGCTCGCCCTGCGTGGCCCGCAGGGACAGTGGACCTGCCTGACCCGCGAGGCCGACCGCCTGCACCACAAGACCCTGACGCCTCAGGCCGACGGCCTGCTCGAACGGGTGTGGGCGGGACGGCTGCGCCTGACCAACGACCTCGCCACCTACGTGCAGCAAGAAGGCGTCACCCTGCGGCGGCTCGACCAGGCCTCCGCGCTGCCGCCGACCGCCTCGTGGATGGGCGTGCCGCTGGGCCACCCCGGCGCGGACGTGACCGGGGTCCTCTCGGTGCAGAGCTACCGGCAGGCGGCCTTCTCGCCGCAGGACCTCGAACTGCTGGAGGTTTTCGCGGCCCACCTGAGCGTGGCGCTCGACAACGCCGCGCTGCGCGAGCGCCTGGAGTGCGAAGCCATGACCGACGAGCTGACCGGCCTGGGCAACCGCCGCCGCCTCATGCTGGAAGGCGAGCGGGCGATGGCGCAGGGGCCGCTGTGCGTCGCGCTGCTCGACATCCAGGATTTCAAGCAGGTGAACGACGAGCGCGGGCACCTCGTGGGCGACGCCGTGCTGCGCGAGGTGGCCGAACTGCTGCGGACCTGCGTGCAGCCCAGTGGCGAGGCCTTCCGGCTCGGCGGCGACGAGTTCGCCCTGCTGTTGCCTGGGCCGGTCGGAGACCAGGAACCGCGCCTGCGCCAGCTGCGCGCCGCGCTCGCGGCGATGCCGGCCGACCTGGCCGCCGAGGTCAACCTGGGGCTGGCCGGCAGCCGGCCTGGCGAGGGCCTCGACGACCTGCTGGGACGCGCCGATGAGCGGATGTACCAGGCCAAGGCCCGCCGGGTCTTCGTGGACCCGCCGCGCGCCCCGGCCCCGGTCCCCCCGGAGCACTGACGCAGGGCCAGCGACACGCCGCCTTCCTCAGCGCGGTTGCAGGTCGAAATCCCACTCGAAGGAGCGGCCCCAGGGCAACCGGGCATCTTCCAGGGTGTAGCTGCCGCCCAGGCGCAGCGGGAAGTAGTCGCGCGCGAGGCTCAGCAGCTTGTCCTGGGCCTGGGGGGTATTCAGGGCGGTCTCGGGCACGGCCCTACGCAGCGCGGCGCGCAGTTCGGCGCTGTAGATCACGTCGTTGGCGTACTCGCGGGCCAGCAGGGCGTCCTGCCGCACGGGGTCGGCCGCCACTCCGGCGGCGGGCAGGGCCACCTTGGCGTGGGCCAGCGCCGTGCCCAGGTTGTTGCCGGGCGTGCCCCAGGCGGCGAGGGCGCGCAGGTTGGCGTTCTGGCGCAGGGTCGAGAGGTCGCTCCACAGCCGCACGTTGCCCAGGTTGACCTGATTCACGTCGGCCACCGCCACCGCCCCGGCGCGCAGCAGGGCGCTGACCCGCAGCGCCGCCCGGCGGGGGTCGCCGCCGTTGTAGACGTACAGCGTCAGGTCGGCGGCCCCCGTCGCGACCGTGTAGCCGCTCGCCTCGGCGTGGTTCACGGCACTCTGGGTCAGGGGAATGCCCTCGTAGCGCACTGCGGCCTTCGCCTTCTCGGGATCGCTGTACTCGATGCGCACCGTGGCCGGCTGCGGCGCGCGGGCACGGGCCACCAGCATCGAGAGGACCTCGTCGGCGCCGGGGTACACCCGCACGTTGGCCGGGGCGTCTGCGGCCAGCGCCGCGCCTTCCTGCGGCGCCGGATTGCCGGGCAGGGCGTCGTCCCAGGTGACGTGCAGCTCGCGGAACACGCCCTCACGCGCCCAGCCCACGAGCGCGCGGGCCACCGCCAGGTTGCGGGCCCGGTCGGTGGCGTCGGGCTCGCGCGGCAGGGTCACGAAGGCGTAGACCGGCTGGCCGGTGCGCGCCGCCCACTCGCGGATGGGCGCGAGCCGGGCCAGCGCCTGCTCGGCGCTCAGGGGGCTCGTGCGCGACTGCACCAGCCCCCCGTAGGCCAGCGCGTCGAGCGCCGCGACCAGGGGACGGTCCGTGGGCTGCGCCGCGAGCCACGCCGCGAGCGCCGCCGGGTCCGCGCCGCGCGTGGCGTTCCCCAGGAGCGCGGCGGGCACCACGGCCGCCTCTCCGCCGCGCAGGTCCGCGATCAGGGCCGGCAGCACCCGGGTCGCGGGCCGCGAGTCGAGCGGCAGCAGCAGTGGCGCGGGCAAGGCAGGCTGGGGCGCGGCAGCCTGGGCCTGGGCAGCGGCCCCGAGGCTCAGGGCGGCAAGGGCAAGGGTGGCGGACACGTTCATGGCGGGCAGGCTAGCGGGCGCGCGTGAAGCAGGCTTGAGGAGACGGTGGTGGGGCGGCTCCCCCGGAACATGGAGGCCCCCGATACGCTCGCGCGGCCCCGGCGCGGCGTAGCCTGGACGGATGAGGCTGCTCGAAACCGTGACGAGGGACATTCTCCATGAAGACCGCTGACCTGTGGCTGCTGGCGTGGCGGGGCCTGACCCGCCGCCCGGTCCGGACCCTGCTCACCGCGCTGGGCATCACGGTGGCGGTGGCGAGCATGGTGGTGTTCCTGTCGCTGGGCGAGGGCATCCGCAAGGTGTTCACGGCCGAGCTGGGGGGCATCGGCCCCGACATCCAGGTCAGCCTCAACGGGCTGTCGCAGGGCTTCGCGCCGCAGGCCAACCTCGACGAGGCGGTCGTGTCGCGCATTCAGGGCCTCTCGGGCGAGCTGGGCCTGAGCAACGTGACCCCGGTGGTCATGTCGCTGCGCGGGAGCCTGGACGTGGCGCAGAGCACCGTGCTCTACGGCCTGCCGGCGGCGGGCGGCCTGAGCGCCATCTTTCCCAAGACGCAGGTGGCGACGGGGCGCAGCCTCACGGCCGCCGACGAGACTGGAGCGGTGGCGGTCGTGGGGGCCAAGAGCGCCGAGAACCTGCGCCTCTCGGTCGGCTCGACCCTGAACCTCAACCGCCAGAGCCGCGTGCGCGTGATCGGCGTGCTGGCGCCCGAGTCCGGGCTGGTGGACAACTTCATCTTCCTGCCCATCCGCACGCTGCAACGCGCCGAGGGCGCGACCGGGCGTGTATCGCTGGTGGCGGTCAAGCTGCAGAACCCGCGCAATGCGGCGGCGGTCGCCAAGACCCTGACCGAACGCCTGAAGCTCGAAGCCCAGACCCAGTCGGATTTCCTGAGCTTCGTGGACCGCGCCCTGAAGATCAGCGACGCGGTGCGCTTCGGCATTTCGCTCATCGCCCTGATCGTGGGCGGGCTGGCGGTGGCGAACACGGTCATGATGGGCGTCTTCGAGCGCACCCGCGAGTTCGGCACCCTGCGGGCGATGGGCGCGCGTCCCGGCTTCGTGCGCGCGCTGGTCCTGAGCGAGTCGCTGCTGCTCTCGCTCGTGGGCGGCGTGGGCGGCCTGCTGCTGGGGCTGGCGGGCATCTGGGCCGTGAACCTCTACACCCAGGACCTCGCGGGCATCGACGCGGCGGCGCTGACCCCGGCGCTGACCGCGCTGGCCCTGGGCATCAGCCTGCTGCTGGGGCTGCTCTCGGGGCTGCTGCCGGCCCGCAGCGCCGCGCGCATGCCTATCACCGAAGCCCTGGGGCGCGTATGACCGGCGCACAGCCGGCGGCCCTGGCGACCGAAAATCTCTCGCGCGTCTACCCCAGCGGCGAGGGCGAGATCACGGCGCTTTCTCCCTTCACGCACACCTTCGCGCCGGGCCTCACGGCGGTCGTGGGGCCGTCGGGCAGCGGCAAGAGCACCCTGCTCAACCTGCTGGCGGGCTTCGACACCCCCAGCGGCGGGCGGGTGCGGGTGGGCGACACCGACCTGCACGCCCTTTCGGAAACGGGCCGCGCCGACTTCCGGCTGGCGAACTACGGCTTCGTGTTCCAGAACCACAACCTCGTGAGCATCCTGAGCGCGCAGGAGAACGTCGAGTTTCCGCTGCTGCTGGCGGGCGTGCCCGCGCGCGAGCGCCGCGACCGTGCCCGCACCCTGCTGGACGACGTCGGGCTGCTGGCCCGCGCCGGACACCTGCCGCACCAGCTCTCGGGCGGCGAGGCCCAGCGCGTCGCCATCGCCCGCGCCCTGGCCCGCGACCCGGCGGTGCTGCTGGCCGACGAACCGACCGGCAACCTCGACACCCGGACCGGCCAGAAGGTGCTGGAACTGTTGACCGGCCCGGCGCGTCAGGGCCGCACGGTCGTCCTGATCACCCACGACCGCGACGTGGCCGCGCTGGCCGACCACCGCCTGGAGGTCCGCGACGGGGTGGTGAGCCGGGGGGAGCACTAGGGCGGCGCGCCATAAGGGTTCCTGATCAGGGGGCACTGGACCATCCGGCCCGCCCCCTTCTCCCGCGTTACTTCACCTGCACCTGACCGTCCCGCAACAGGAAGGTGCGGCCCTGGGCGTCCACCAGGCGGGCGACGACCTGCACGCCCTCGCCCGCCGTCACGCCGTCGGCCACGCCGCGCCCCACCGCCACCGTGCAGCCGGCGCCGCAGCGGCGCTGGTCGGCGCTGTCCACATCCGCACTCCACACGCCGCTGTCGGTCACCACATACACGTCCGTGACGCGCAGGCCCGACGCCAGCGTGCGCGGTGTCCGGACACGGACCTGCACGTTGAACAGGCTGCCGCTGATGACCGGGGCGGCCTCGGCGCGGATGACCTGCCCGGTCACGTTCAGCGAGGTGGGGGCGTCGAGCAGCTGGCCGGTCGTCGGCGGCTCGACCTGCACGCCGCAGCCGGCCAGCAGGGCGAGGAGCACGGCGAACAGGCGCTTCATGCCCCCCAGTCTAAAAGAAAACCCGCCCCGTAGGGCCGGCCTTCTTCACAGAGCGCACACCGGACGGTGCCAGAACCTTGATCCGCAGGCGCGGGGACCTTTGTCCGGCCCCCGTGCCCCGCACTCACCAGGTCAGGTCGGGCGGCGTCACCACCCGGTCGGCGGGCTGGTCGGTGACCAGGGTGTAGGTCAGGACGTAGGTACCCGGAATGACGCGCTGGAGCAGCAGCGTGTCGCCGCTCACCTGCGGCACGGCGCTCGCGAGGCTCGGCCCCTGCACCGTGACCGGGCCGCGCGTGGCTCCGGCCGGCAGCGGATCGATGAGGCGCACGTTGTCCAGCGTGCGGTCCACCGTGAGGGTCAGGGTGACGGCGTATCCCTGCGCGGCAGGTTCGACGTTCTTGTTCAGGCTGCCGCGCGCCCCGTTCTCGACGGCGCGGGTCACGTTGGCGCCGCCCGGCGCGCGCACCCGCGCCTGCCCGGTGGTGCGCAGGCCCGCCGGGTCCAGCACGGCCTCGGCGGTGTCGGTGCGGCACACCCGCACGGGCACCTTGAGGCGCAGCGCCTGCCCCCCCCGAAATCGCCCGGCAGTTCCAGCGGGTAGTCGCTCGTCCAGCCGCTCGGCAGGTTCAGGCGCAGGCGTGCGGGCAGCTTGTACGGAAAGTCGGTCTTGGCGACGGCCACGAGCTGCGTCACGTCGCAGGCGTTCAGGAGGTCCGGAGCCGTGACGAGCGAGACCTCGGTCTGCACGTTGTACTCGATGGTCACGCGGCCGGTCGTGCCGTCGCTGACCCGGCCCGGCGCGGGCGAGGCGAAGGTGCTGCCCGGCACCTGGGTGGGCGTGACCGGGTAGTCGCCGGGGGCGAGCGGCACCGTCGCCGGGGTGTTCAGGGTGCGGCCGCCGACCTGGAAGGGCACGCCGGTCAGCGGCACGCGCGTGTCGCCGTAGATCGCCACGGCGTCCACGGCGAGCTGGCCCGAGGGCGGCCGGGCCACGAAGCGCAGCTTGTTGTAGCCGGGCTGGTAGCGGATCTCGCCGGGCGACACTACGTTGGCCTTGCCCTCGATGATGCTCGCACTCACCGGCACGTAGCCGCCGGGCAGCACCGGGCGCACGGTCGTCTCGCCGATCAGGGCGTAGCTGGCCCCCGGAATGGGGCGGCCCTGCGGGTCCACCACGTCCACGAGCAGCTGGTTGGCGACCTTGACGCCGGGCGGCGGCGTGAAGCCCCCCACCACGGCCGTCACCGGCTGGTCGCCCAGGCGGAAGGAATAGCGGATGGCGTTGCTGTACTGCTTGGAGGTGGGCAGCACCCGGATATAGACCTGCCAGTCGCCCACGAGGTCGGGCGTGATGGCGAAGCGGTCGGTGGCCGACTTGCCGTTGTCGCTGGTGGTGAGGTTCACGCGCTTGCCGCCCGGCTGCACCACCCAGGTCTCGGCCTCCTGCGCGCCGTCCACGTCGTAGTTGATGAGGCTGACCGTCTGGCCCACCCACTCGCGCGGCACGCTCAGGCGCGCGGCGAGCAGGGCGTTTTCGCCGGTGTCGCGGGCGTTGACGCTGAAGTCGCTGGTTTCGAGGGTAAAGGGCGAGGCCACGCGCAGCGCGAAGGAGTTCTTGCCGTCGCCGCTGCTGTCTACCTTGAGGGTGTAGGTGCCGGCGCTCAGGCCCCCGGCGAACAGGCTTTCCCAGGTGTGCTCGCGGCCGGTGCCGTAGCGGCGCTCGGCGACCACGCCGCCGGGGCCGGTCAGGGTGAAGGTCGTGGTGAAGGGCTCGTTCTTCTTGTACAGCTCGTCGCCGAAGTAGCCTGCGCCCCGGCGGCCGTCCACGTAGTCCGCGAGGTTGAAGCCCGGCGAGTACAGCTCCAGGCCCAGGGGCCTCCCCGCGTCCTGCGGCGAGACGCGGATGACGTAGGACTCCACCTCCTGCGGCCACTTCTCGCCCACCGACACCAGGGGCAGGATGCCGCCGGTCGGCGAGTCGGCGCTGGCGGGCACCTGGGCGGGGGCAGCCTGGGCCGGGGCCGGCTGTGCAGGTGCGGTCTGGGCCGACGCGGCGCCCAGTGCCAGCAGCGCGGCGAGAAGGAAGGTAGAGCGGGCAGGCGGCGTCTTCACTGAGAAAAAGCATACCGTGGGGCGTGCCCGGGCGCGGCGGGGGTATGCTCGCCCCATGAGCGACGCGACCGGCCCCCGCCTGACCCATCTGCCCGCCTGGACCGCCCTGCAAGCCCACTACGGCGAGCTGAAAGACCAGCACCTGCGCGACCTGTTCGCCGCCGACCCTGCGCGCGGCGAGCGCCTGAGCGCCGAGGGCGCGGGCCTGTACCTCGACTACTCCAAGCACCGCGTGACCGACGACACCGTGCGGCTGTTGCTGCAACTCGCCGACGAGGCGGGCGTGGCCGCCAAGCGCGACGCCATGTTCGCGGGCGAGAAGATCAACGTGACCGAGGGGCGCGCCGTGCTGCACACCGCCCTGCGCCAGCCGCGCGGCGCGCAGGTGCTCGTGGACGGTCACGACGTGGTGCCCGACGTGCACGAAGTCCTGGACCGCATGGCGACCTTTGCCGACGCCGTGCGCGCGGGCGAGTGGCTGGGGTATACGGGCCAGCCCATCAGGAACATCGTGAACATCGGCATCGGCGGCTCGGACCTCGGCCCGGTGATGGCCTACGAGGCCCTGAAGCACTACGCCCAGCGGGGCCTCACGCTGCGCTTTGTGTCGAACGTGGACGGCACCGACCTCGTCGAGAAGACCCGCGACCTCGACCCGGCGCAGACCCTGTTCATCGTGTCGAGCAAGACCTTCACCACGCAGGAGACGATGGCGAACGCCCGGAGCGCGCGCGCGTGGCTGCTGGCCACCCTGAAGGACGACGCGGCAGTCGCCCGGCACTTCGTGGCCGTCTCGACGAACGCTGCCGAGGTCGGGAAGTTCGGCATCGACACCGCGAACATGTTCGGCTTCTGGGACTGGGTCGGCGGGCGTTACAGCATGGACAGCGCCATCGGCCTGAGCCTGATGCTGGCGGTCGGCCCGGACGGCTTCCGCGAGCTGCTCGCCGGCTTCCACGAGATGGACGAGCACTTCCGCACCGCGCCGCCCGAGAAGAACCTGCCGGTGCTGATGGGCATGCTGGGCGTCTGGTACAACAACTTCTTCGGGGCCGAGACGGTCGCCGTGCTGCCCTACGACCAGTACCTCGCCTACTTCAGCGCGTACCTCCAGCAGCTCGACATGGAGAGCAACGGCAAGCACGTGACCCTGGGAGGCGAGCACGTGGACTACCAGACCGGCCCGGTCATCTGGGGCCAGCCGGGCACGAACGGCCAGCACGCCTTCTACCAGCTCATCCACCAGGGCACCAAGCTCATTCCCTGCGACTTCATCGGCTTCTGCCAGACCCTCAACCCGCTGCCCATCCCCGGCGGCGCGCCGCACCACGACCTGCTGATGGCGAACGTGTTCGCGCAGACCGAGGCGCTGGCCTTCGGCAAGACGCTGGAAGAGGTCCTGGCCGACGGCGTGGACCCGGAGGTCGCGCCGCACCGCGTCTTCGAGGGCAACCGGCCCACGAGCACCCTGCTGGCCGACCGCCTGACCCCGCACACGCTGGGCGCCTTGATCGCGCTGTACGAGCACAAGGTCTTCGTGCAGGGCGCCGTGTGGGACATCAATTCCTTCGACCAGTGGGGCGTGGAGCTGGGCAAGGTGCTCGCCGGGCGCATCGTGCCCGAGCTGGGCGACGCCGAAAGCGACCTCGCGCACGACAGCAGCACGAACACGCTGATCCGCCGTTACCGCGCGCGCCGGGGGGCCAGGCAGTGACCGCCCCCGAGATGGACGCCGAGACGCTGGCCTTTCTCCAGAACGTGTTCGAGCTCGTGCGGGCGGGCGACACCGAACAGCTCGCGCCGCTGCTCGCGGGCGGGCTGCCGCCGAACCTGCGCAACCACAAGGGCGACAGCCTGCTCATGCTGGCGAGCTACCACGGCCACCGCGACCTGAGCGAACTGCTGCTGACCCACGGTGCGGACCCCGAACTCGCCAACGACCAGGCGCAGACCCCCCTTCAGGGCGCCGCCTTCAAGGGCGACCTGAACATGGTGCGGCTGCTGCTGGCCCACGGCGCGCACGTCGAGGGCCGGGCCTTCGAGGGCGGCAAGACGGCCCTGACCTTCGCCGCGATGTTCGGGCGCACGGCGATTGTCGAGGAACTGCTCGCGCACGGCGCCGACCCCCGCGCCCGCGACGCCGAGGGCACGGCCCCTCTGGACGCCGCCCGCATGATGGGCGCGCAGGAGACGGTGGCCCAGCTCGAGCGTGTGCTGGCCCAGGACAGCACCGATCCTGCCCGCCTGAACTGAGCGGGAGGAGAACGGCCCCGCGCCCTTTTCCACACTTTGTCATCTGTTGTGCTTTGGAAAATGAGGTTCCGGAGCACAATGGAGGCATGACCACTTCTCCCGCCCTGCCCCTGTCGGTGCTCGATCTCGTCCCCGTGCCTCTCGGCTCGGACGCGGCGCAGGGAGTCAGGGACGCCCTGCACCTCGTCCAGACCGCCGAGAGCCTGGGGTACGGACGTTACTGGGTGGCCGAGCACCACAACATGGCCTCGCTGGCGAGCAGCGTGCCGCTGGCAGTGCTCGCGGCGGCCTCGCAGGTCACCTCGCGCATCCGGCTCGGGTCGGGCGGCGTGATGCTGCCCAACCATGCGCCGCTGGCCGTCGCGGAGGGCTACCGCCTCCTCTCGGCGCTGGCCCCCGACCGCGTGGACCTGGGCCTGGGCCGCGCGCCCGGCACCGACGGCCGCACGGCGAGCGCGCTGCGCGGCGTGGGAAACTACGAAGAACCCTTCGAGCGCCAGCTCGGTGACCTAATCGCCTTCGGCACGGGCGAATTCCCGGCCGGGCACCCCTACGCGGGCACGGTCGCCTCGCCCGCCGGCGAGGGCCTGTTCCCGCCCCTGTGGATTCTGAGCAGCAGCGGCCACGGCGCGCATGTGGCGGCCGAGGCGGGCGCGGGGCTGGCCTTCGCGTGGCACATCAACCCCGACACGGCGCTGGCGCGCGCCGCCGCCGACGCCTACCGCCGCGCCTTCGTGCCGTCGGAGGCTTTCGCGCAGCCGCGCGTGCTGGTCGCCGCGAGCGTGATCTGCGCGGCCACGCAGGAAGAAGCCGAGGAGCTGAGCCTCCCCCTGGGCCTGATGTTCCTGCGCCTGCGCCGGGGCGAGACCGCACCCTTCCCGACCGTCGAGGAGGCCCGGGCGTATCCCTACACCCCGCAGGAGCGCGCCGTGGCCGAGGCGGCGCGGGCGCGGGCCATCGTGGGCGACCCGGAGACGGTGGTGCGGCGACTGCGCCAGCTCGCGCGCGACACGGCCGCCGACGAACTCATGCTGGGCGCGATGATGCCCGACCCCGCCGCCCGCGCCGAGGGCTACCGCCTGATCATGGAGGCCATGCGCGCCGCCGAAACCCAGGCTGAACCGGCCATCGCTTATTGAGAATTATTCCTATTAAGAGTAGACTGGGGGCATGCCCGAGCTTGTCCCCACCGTCCGCCCCATGCCGCAAGCTCCCGAGGTGGCCCCGGCCGGGCAGGACCACACGTTCGTGCTCCAGAAGGTGCAGCCCGCGCTGCTGGGGCTCATGGACGGGTCGGTCAGCACCCTCGCCCCCATCTTCGCGGTGGCGGGCCTGACCGGCAAACCCATCGACGCCTTTTTCGTCGGCCTCGCCGCCAGCGTCGGCGCCGGCATCAGCATGGGCCTCGCCGAGGCCCTCAGCGACGACGGCGTGGTGTCGGGACGCGGCGCTCCCCTCGCCCGCGGCGTCATCACCGGCCTCGCCACCGTCCTGGGCGGCATGCTCCACACCCTCCCCTTCCTCATTCCGGACCTGCGTACGGCCCTCACGCTGGCCTACGCGGTCGTCGTCGTCGAGCTGCTGCTCATCGCCCTGATCCGCTGGAAGTACATGCGCAGCCCCCTGCCCCAGACCATCCTTCAGGTCATCGTCGGCGGCGCCGTCGTCTTCGCCGTCGGCGTCTGGCTCGGCCGCCTCGGCTCGGCCGGGTAAACGCAAAGGGTGGGCCGGTCAGCCCACCCTCCTCTCCTTGCCACCGGCACCGCCGGTCTTGTCCCGTGCGCCTCCCGGTCGCTACCGGAACGCCACCTTTTCCGGCTCGGGCAGGCGCGAGGCGATCCAGGCGCTGGGCAGCAGCAGCGACAGGCTGACGAGCGCCGCCGTGGTCGGGCTGGTCGCGTCGGCCAGCGCGCCCACCAGGAACACCAGCATCCCCGCGAAGCCCCACGAGAAGCCCATCATGATCGAACTGGCGACCGCGACGTGCCCCGGCGCGTACTCCTGCGCCGTGACCACACCGACCGGGATGCTGGCGTTCACGGCCGCTCCGACCAGGAAGGTCAGCGGGTAGAACCACCAGTTGGCCGGGCTGCTCAGGATCAGCAGGGCGAAAAACGGCACCGACGCGAGGATGGCGGCGCGCAGTACGGGCGTGCGGCCGTAGCGGTCGCTCAGGCGGCCCCCCAGGATGCCCCCGGCAGCGCTGGCGACCGCGAACACGGCCAGGGTCACGGCGACCTCGCGCGCCCCGAAGCCCCTGGCGAGCAGCATGAAGGGCAGCATGGCGTTGTAGCCCATGCTGGCCAGCGAGCGCAGCACCGCCATACCCCACAGCCACACCAGCGGTCCCCGGAAGATGCCCGCGTACTCGGCCAGCCCCACCCGCCGCGCCTTCTGGGTGCCGCTGGGGGTGACGGCGAAAGTCAGTGCGGCGATCACCACGCCGATCAGGGCGAACCAGGGCAGGTGGGTGAGGCCCACGCCCGCGAACACCGGCCCCAGGGCCATGCCCGCCGTACCGCCCGCACTGAACAGACTGGCCCACAGTCCGCGCTTGTCGGCCGGGCTGTGCTGCGCGACGTAGGCCGCCCCCGCCGGATGAAAGAAACCGCTGCCGAAGCCCGCGACCGCCACGAGCAGGACGAGCGCCCCGAACCAGGGCACGAAGCCCATCAGGGTCAGGCCGACGCCGGTCATGAGTGGGCCGAGGGCGGCGGCGTAACGGCGGTCGATCCGCTCGCCCAGGATGCCCAGCAGGGGCTGGAGCACGCTGCTCGTGAGGCTGTAGACGCTGGAAAGGAGCGTCACGGCCGCGATGGTCACGCCGTACTTGGCCTGGAGGGCCGGGGTCAGGGGCGTGAGCATGGCGCTGTAGGCGTCGTTGATGAAGTGTCCGGCCGTGACCGCGACCGCGATGGCGACGGCCGGACCGGCCACCGACGGCCGCGCGGCGCCGGGCAGGGCCGGTGAGGAAGGTGAGCGCATAGGCCCCACCTTACGCCCGTCGCGGCAATCCCAAGAAGAACTCAAGCGCATTTTTGGCCCGCCATGCGGGACTTTTCCCTATGCTGTACCAAATGACCCCCACTTCTGCCTTCCGCGCCGCCATCGCCGCGCAGCTTCCCTCCGAGGCGGCGGTCGAGCGGTTGCTGGGCCACATGAGCGCGCAGGAGTGGCAGGAAGTGGGCAGCGTCTTCGCGGCGCGGCTGCCCGAGTTCGAGGTGGTCGTGGCCGTACCCGGCGCGCAGGAGCTGGCGTGGGCCGTGGCGCGGGCGCGCGGCGTGCCGGTGCTGGACGGCCCCTGGACGGGCGAGCCGGGCGCGCTGGCCCTGATCCTGACCCCTCAGCTGCGGCAGGGCGAGGCCGAGCGCAGCGCCGCCCTGGCCGCGCGCGCACAGGGCCTGTGTGTCGAGGTGGTGGCGGCCGCCGTCGAGCGCACCTCGCTGGGCGGCCGGCACCTGCTGGGGCAAGTGGGGATACGGGTCCGCGCCGCCCTGCAACTCGCCGACGCCCCCTGGGGCCTGCTCTTCGAGCGCCGCACCCCGGACCGCTGGTCCGCTGCGAGCTGAACACGGCGCAGACCGGGGCCACCGGGCGTGAACGGTCCGGCAGACTTTTCAGTGGGCACCACTGGGCCGGCCCTCATGCCCGGCACGTCGCCGGAACACGCCTAATCGCCCCGCCACCGGGGGACAGCAGCGGGCACTCCGCTCCATGGCGCGGTGTTCGCCCACTGCCACCCCGGAGGCCGTGACCCGGACCCCCGCTGCTGCGCTAGGGCTGGCGGGCGGCGTACTCCTTCAGCGCCCGTTCCTCGGCCGGAATGCGGATGAGCAGCAGCAGCGCGGCATTGAGCAGCGTGAAGGCCAGGGCCGTGCGCCACGCCCCCACCGCCAGCGGGGCCGAGGCGAGCTCCAGCGCCACGACGGCGTAGTTGGGATGAGGCAGCCAGCGGAAGGGCCCGCCCGTGACCCGCTGCCCCCCCGGCACGATCAGGATGCGGGTGTTCCAGTAACGCCCCAGCGTCCGGATGACCCAGTACCGCAGCGGCTGCGCCAGCACGAACAGCAGCAGGGCAGGCAGGTTCACGCGGCCCCGCGACGCCCGGCCTTCCAACAGGAGGCTCAGCATCCAGGCGGGATGCAGCACGAAGAACAGCGAGTAGTGCTCGCGGCCATACTCGACCGCGCCCTGCTCGCGCGCCCAGCGTTCGTTGGCGCGGGCCACGCGCAGCTCCAGCACGCGCTGAACGGCGATGGACAGCACCAGCCAGGGGGCGGCGCGCCGGGCAGACCAGCCACTCACGCCGCGCCCCCGGCCAGCAGGGTGTCGGCCGCCGCGTCGGCATCCAGCTCGCCGCGCGCCACGCGGGCATACAGCTCGCCGCCCGCCGCCTGGGCGCGGCGCAGCAGCCGGGCCTGGACCAGCGTCCTCACCTCGAACTCGGCGCGGGCCTCGCGCCGAGCGTCCAGGCCGGCCTCGCCCAGCCAGGTGCGGTGGGCCTCCACGGCCGCGATCAGTTCGGGAATGCCCTGGGGCTCGCCGCCCACCCCGCCGCCCGTGCGGCCCGCCACCGTGCGGCGCACCGGGGCCAGCCACGTGTCCGGGCCGTGCGCGCCCAGACCCTGCGCGGCCATCAGTTCCCGCACGGTGCGGTCGGCTCCGGGAAGATCACTCTTGTTCACCGCGATCACGTCCGCTGTTTCCATGATGCCCGCCTTGAAGGCCTGCACGCCGTCACCGCCCGCCGGGGTCACCACGAGCAGGGTATGGTCGCAGGCGGCAGCCACGTCCACCTCGGACTGCCCGACGCCCACCGTCTCCAGGATCACCCAGCCGAAGCCCGCGCCCTCCAGCAGCGCCAGCACGCCCAGGGTACGCGCCGAGAGACCGCCCAGCGCGCCCCGGCTGGCGAGCGAGCGCACGAACACGCCCGCGTCGGCATGATGGCGCAGCATCCGGATACGGTCGCCCAGGATGGCCCCACCCGA